>JARLHR010000066.1 GCA_031292145.1 Clostridium sp.
CCACTAATTGTCGATAATTATATAAAACGGTTCTCTCACTTTCTTTTTTTAAATTCAAATTATTCATAACTGCTATAGTTTGAATGATTAATTCTGGTAATAATGATGATGATTGACCTAAACTAACCATTTTTAATTCTGAACCAATATATTTCGCCTTATGAGATCTAATTTCCTTAAGTAATAATTCAATTACTTCAGGTTCATAATTTGATCTGCATATTTCAGTTCCTTTATCATCATATATTCTCACCATTCCCTCCTCTTCTTCTAAATTTTTTTTAATAACATTATAAACTCTTGCTAATATATCAGGTGATATTTCATTTTTTAAATCTGCCTCGTTTTGATGTTGTTTTAATTGTATTTCATCTTCTTTTTTTGTTTCTTCAGGTGTACGATTTGGTATTTCATGCAGATTTTTAGGTTCTGTAGGTGGTAGAATAATAACTGGTTGCTCTTCAGTTGTTTTCTCAGTTGTTTTTTCAGGTTCTTTTTTATTAATAGTAAATTTTATTATTCCATTTTTAATTTCTTTTTCAACCTCATTTCCAAAACCTCTTAATGCAGGTTTTTTATAACTAATTATTTCTCCTTTAGCATTTTTATACTTTCCAGCAATACTCCAATTTTCTGTAGGAATTACAATAAAATGTGTTTTTTCTTGTGTTTTTTTATTTACAAGATAAACACGAACAGGTCCATATAGTTTTTTGTATCCTCCTGTCATATTCCAACTTCCTTCTTGAATACGTTTTTCTTCAACATCATCAATATTATCAATATTAGGATCAGGTATTTTATAACTCATTTCATAAGATTTAAAATGTAATTCATATATATCAAATATTGGATAATGTGCATTTAAATGTGTATTACCCCCTGTATCTCCATCCCATTCACTAACTATCTCCTTACTTAAACGTTCAACTTTTGATAATTCCCTTGACATTTACTATATATTATATATTACGATATATTATTTTCATCACATATAATATATGACTTCTCATTTATTAGATTTCCAAAATAACATCGATAAAACAACAAATTCTACATATGGAACTCGTAATGCATCAATCACATTACAACAACCTTTAATATTAAATTC
>JARLHR010000067.1 GCA_031292145.1 Clostridium sp.
ACAATATGTTAATGATTTTACTTAATTAAATAAATAATACTATTTCTAAAACTTAGGAATAATTATGGAACGCAATAAACTGTTACTGATAATTATATTTTTATCATTTTTATCTATAGGCAAGATTTTTCCCCAAGACTCTTTACTCTCTCAATTTAATTAAAAAAGACTGAGGGAAAAAATAATGTATTCAAATAATTATATAAAATATTATTTGCTAATCTTTATTTTCAAACTAACCGGGGTATATAATCGAATAAATATCCTGGCATTAAATGTTACTCACAAATAATAATTATACGTAGAGGTCAGAATGAAATGTATTCTATTTCTATTAGTAATTTCCCAGATAACAAGTTTTCCTCAATTAAAACCAGAATATTCTCCTAAGGTGCTCGAGTTTATGAAAATTGTTGAGGAGAAATATAATATAATTCAATCCGTTCAAGACAGCTTGATTATTTCAAAAACAGAATTGGATTCAATCATTATGAAGATGTATAATGCAATTGCTGACGATCCGGAAGGCTATGAAAATTATATTACTAAAAGAAATATTGAACATCAGGATAAAGTTAAAAGCAAATTAATGAATTCAACTCATCCCAATTTTAGCGTAACATTAGGATTCATTGAAAGGAAAATTGAAGAAGAATATTCCAGGACCTTCCTCAGGCTAATAGAAATACCATATTATCTGAAAGTTAATATTATATCTAGATCAATGATCAAACATAAATCTCCCCTGGATGGTCGCACACGAGACGTTGTAACAATAACTGGAAAGATAGAAGAAATAATTAAAGGTAATAAAAAATTTAAGATTGGGGATATTATTTCTTTTAAGTATTTTAATCATCTTGCTGATATGCGTCATGGAGGATTTGAAAAAGGACATTCATATTTTGTTCCGCTCGATAAAACGAACTCAGATTATACCGACCTTAAGGGTAATTATGTGCTTAAATTTCTTGATGATAACGCATCCTATTTAATTGAAAATAATATTATCAATACAGAAGAGAATTATTTCATGATAGCTGATAAAACTGATTGGGATAATTTC
>JARLHR010000002.1 GCA_031292145.1 Clostridium sp.
ACAATACGAAAACTTACTGTTTTTGATTTGCAGCAGGATTATATTGCTGTTATGGAAGCTAAAGATCATATTCACGAGCTTTATACGGAAGAATATACAAATGGATGGCCAGCTGATACCCTAACACTTGAGCAAGATGAGAATGATTTAAGGCGACATGAAAAAGAATTTAATGAAAGAATTGCATTTGCGTATACTGTGTTTGATTCTGAAAACCAAAACTGTTTGGGCTGTCTTTATATTGATCAATCTAATCATTATGATGCTGAAATCACTATGTGGACAAGAAATGATGTGACAGACATACTTCTTTATAGAACAGTTAAAAAGTGGATAGAAAGAAATTGGCCCTTCAAAAATACATATTATCCAGTTCTTGAAGGGTTATATGATAAATAGTATTTCTTGCACTTTTAAACTCATATTATAAGCAAATAACGAACTGAAGATAATTAATATTTTGTGCAAGACAAGGAAACAATTGATGCTCATAGTGGACCTATTAGCTTAAATTGCTGATGCAGTATGGTGCAAAATAGACAAGCATACTGATCTATTATTTTTTTGATTGTGCCTTAATTATCGAAAAAAAGGATATGCTACAAAGGCTTTAAATATGGCGGTTGATATAGAGCGGAAGATAATCATTGCTATAAAGTAATGCTAAATTATTATTGGATATTGCAGATGCTAAAGCAACTGCAATAAACAATCATGAAAGTGTTTATGATTATTTAAACCGATTACCATTAAAAAAGAAAGGGTTAATCAATATCAAGTTTGATTAATAAGAGATTGTTTTAGTTTGACATAAATGTGAATATAATCTATAATTTAACCAAAATAATAATATAATCATGCAACTGGCGGAAATGGAGTTTACCATGGGGAGCATGATTTAAGAAGAATATCGACCGCCTGGGTAAATATAATTTTATCCAGGTGGTTTTTTATATTAAATTATTTTGGAGGTTAGGTTTATGAGAAAATTGAATATTTCACTAAATTTGAGCCATCGTTCCGATGGAAGTGAGCCACTATGGCATTTTATTTGAGCCACACTGTTAATGGGTGAGCCAGTAGCAGTGTAGCCCTAGTTATTTAATTATTTTTGAATTCCTTTCCTTTTCCTCATTGAATCTTCACCATCAATAAAAATTGTATAAGAATCATGAACAATTCTATCTAGAATAGCATCCGCTAACGTACTTTCTCCAATTTTGCTGTGCCAACCACCAGGAGCAAACTGTGAACAGAATATTGTTGATGATTTCTTATGCCTAGCTTCAATTATTTCTAGTAAGTCACGCGATTCAGTATTTGTTAATGGCACTAGTAACCATTCATCTAGAATTAAAAGAGAAATACGTTTATATTGTTTCATAACTTTTTGATATATACCTTCGCCCCTTGCAACTGCAAGTTCGTTTAATAAATCTGGTAGTCTAATATATTTTACTGTATAGAAATTGCGACATGCTGCTATTCCCAAAGCAGAGCTTATATATGTCTTCCCTGAGCCAGTTGCTCCTAAAATTATAACATTATGCTTTTCTTCTATATAAGTACAAGCAGCGAGTCGTATTATTAAAGCTTTATCTAATTTTCTATCAGAGTGATATTCTATATTTTCTATGCAAGCATCTGGTGAGTAAATATCAGATTTCCTTATCAACCTATCCAGTTTATTATTTTTTCTTTTAGCCCATTCCATATCAATTAATAATCCAAAACGTTCTTCAAATGTTAAATCGTTCAAAGATGGATCTTTTAGTTGATTATCATATATTTCAGCCATTGAGTTTAATTTCATTTCAATCATTTTTGTTATTGTACTTTGACTAATCATTATTTGTTCCTCCCATAATAATCTGCACCTCTAGTAAATCCAAAGTTTTCACTGTCGGAAATTTCTTTTAAAGGTTGATTAATATTTTTATCTTGACCATTCTTTATTATTGTTTGAACACTTTTATAACTAGGAGTTACAGAATAAGAAAGGGCCTTCTTACATGCACATTCTACCCTTTGAATAGAATATTTATCCGCAAGCTTTAAAAGCGCCATACAAGATTTATAAGCTTGCTGCTCAACTTTATGAATAGAAAGAATACTTTTAACAACAGCTAAAGTATTTGGTCCAATTTTAGTTGCCCATGAGATAAATCTTTCGGAATTCCAAGTAAGATATTGTTGATGATTTATAGGCATATGATCTGTTACAGTGCTATATTGACCTTCTCGACCATATAACCGAGGGTGAGAGCAAATTCTATGATTATTAAAAAATACTTCAACAACATTTCTAGTGATACGTACATCCACTTTATGTTTTATATATTCATAAGGAACACTGTAGTGCATTTTTTCAATAGCTATGTGATAATTGAATTGTACTGTAGCTATTTTCCAGGTAGCTAGTTCATATGGTGTAACAGGTAGTGGCAATAGTGTACATTTTTCTTCTTCAATAAATGTACTATATCTACTACCTGGCTTTTTTTGAAATGGTTTATTATTGAATTCAGTTAATTTTATTTTTATTGCATTATTTAATTCTCTAACTGAAAAGAATTGTTGTCTACGAAGCGAAGCCAGAATCCATGTAGAGATTATACCAACAGTACCTTCTACTGTTGCCTTATCCTTAGGTTTTCTAACCCTTGCAGGAATTACAGCCGTATCATAGTGTTCTGCCATTTCATGATAAGTTTTGTTTATTACGGGTGTGTACCAGGAAGTCTTATCAACTCCAGTCTTAAGGTTATCAGGAATTAGAATTCTAGTTGATCCACCAAAGAAATTGTACGCATTGACATGGGCGGAAATCCAGTTTTCTTGATTTTGAGAAAGAAATGCTTCAACATAAGCGTATTGACTACAGGATAATACTGCAACAAATATATAGGCTTTAATTTCTCCTCCAGTATCTGTATCAATTATTGTAGCCGTCTGACCAGCCCAGTCAACTTCAAGTTGTTCACCTGGTTTATGCTTAATATACATTGTAGCTTTATTTATATTGGCATATCTTCTGTAATAGTTACAAAATTGAGAATACATAAAAGGAATTTCATTACTAGATTTACATAATTCACAATACTCAGTCCATAGAAGGCTTAATGTAACTCCACTTTTAGCCATCTCCTTATGAATATATTCACAATCCGGTAACCTTCTAGAAGAAGGTTCAACTCTTTCTGGAAATAACCTCGATATTATTTCATCATTAGATAGGTCTTTTAGCTCATTCCATCCAATATCGCAAGCGTATGGTATTAGATACTGTATTTCTTGAGCATTCGCAGCTTTTTGCAATACCCCTTTGACTAATGCCCTGGTTATGCAACCTAAGGATTTCTTTATAATTGGTCATTTTAATGACCTCCTATTCATTTATTTACACTTACTTTTAAGTGCATAATAAATTATTGCCTAAAAAAATAAAGTGGCTCACCCTTTACTAAGGCGGCTCACTTTCAATAGCAAGGTGGCTCAATCAGAGCGGAACGAATGCTCAATCTCAAAATATTATTCAAAAATCAGATATTATACTAAAATATGGATGCAATCCGCATCAAAACCCAGCAAGAATTTATGTAAAAGACAAGGCATTACCATTTGAAATTCTTAATGGTAATCCAGGTTATATTAATTTCATGGATGCTTTTAATTCATGGCAATTGGTTAAAGAATTAAAAGAAATAATAGGATTGCCTGCGGCAGCATCTTTTAAACATGTAAGTCCTGCTGGTGCTGCAATAGGGATTCCTTTAACGGATGCATTAAAGAAAGCATATTTTGTAGAAGATATAGAATTATCTTCAGTTGCATCTGCTTATGCAAGAGCCAGAGGCGCAGATAGGATGTCATCCTTTGGTGATTGGGTGGCTATAAGTGATGTTGTAGATTTACCCACAGCAATAATTTTAAGCAGATCTGTTTCAGATGGAATAATTGCTCCAGGATATACAGATGAAGCACTTGAACTTTTAATGAATAAGAAAAAAGGAAGTTATTGCATTATTAAAATGGATTATAATTATGAGCCTGAGAATTTAGAAAAGAGAGACATATATGGCATAATATTTGAACAGAAGAGAAATAATATTCAATTAAGACATGATATGCTTAATAATATAGTAACTAATAATAAGAGTATCACAGATGAAGCAAAACGAGATTTGCTTATTTCAATGATTACATTAAAATATACTCAGTCTAACTCTGTTTGTTTCGTTTTAGATGGTCAGGTAATTGGTGTTGGAGCAGGACAACAATCACGAATTCATTGCACAAGATTGGCTGCTTCAAAAGCAGATATATGGTATTTGAGACAGCATCCTAATGTACTTAGTTTATCTTTTAAAGAAGGCATTTCAAGACCTAATAAGGATAATCTTATAGATCAATATCTTAGGGATGACACTACTATTGAGGAAATGAAAGATTGGGGCAAAATGCTTAATGAGATACCTGATAGATTAACAAAGGAAGAAAAAGTTAAATGGTTATCTAATTTATCAGGAGTATCTTTAGGTTCAGATGCATTTTTTCCATTTAGAGATAATATAGATAGAGCTTATCAAAGTGGAGTAAACTATATTGTTCAGCCTGGTGGATCAGTAAGAGATGCTGTAGTAATACAAGCATGTAATGAATATGATATAGCAATGGTTTTTTCAAATATAAGATTATTTCATCATTAAGGCACATGAAAATAAATAGGTAATGGTTAGTAAAATGTAATAAAGCAGTTTTGGCAAGATGAATAGTGGGAGTAATTTATAGGAGTACCGAGATTAGGGATTACAAAACTACTATTATATAGATTTATTTTGATTAACAGATAATTTGTTAATCAGTAATAATTAAATTTACATCATGGGAAATGAAGAGAGATAAGGGATATTAAGTAACTATATTGTAAAAATTAATACATTTACTCATATTATATCCAATTTAGGTATATTGATGTATAATACAAATATGCTAATAATTATGGTAAATATGTATTTGTGAGGAAGTAAACGCTTATGAGAGTTAAAAGACCTCTATTAGTAACATTCATTGGAGATTTGAATTTAATATCTATATTTTTTATAACGGCATCATTTTTTCCAACACCTCACTTTATTGAAAAATTTGGATTTTCGTTTATTCCAATATCTAATTTATTAGATGGAGCAATTAGAATATTAAGCGTTATAAGTCTAGTAGTGATATCTTATGGATTTTTTAAATTGAAGAAATATGGATATTACCTAATGATATATTACAATCTATTTTTCCTGGCACTATATATGTATTGTATGGTGACTAATGATAAACAATTGAATTTAGGTTCGGAATTTATTCCATCACTAATAGCACTTATAATTACTTATCCATCTAAACGATATTTCATAAAAGAAGTTGAAACTTCTTAATGATTCATAGATGTAGAGGAATATTAAACTAATGGGGATTTATCTTATGAAGCAAGTAGATATATCACTTAATGTAATAATTTTATACTTTAGTAATACAATTAATTCAAGATAGGTGGGGTTATAATGATAATTATGTTTATAATTATTATATTGATTATTATTTTATTATATCACTGGTTAGATACTTCGTTAAAAGAAATTAAAGAGCAATTAAATAAAATTGAAAAGAAGATTAAAGATACGGAGTAGATTTTAGTATCATTTATAATTATTGCATTGTTGTAAATTATGATGAATTAATGTGATTAAGGAGAATTGTAGTATGTATAAAGAAGGAATTGAATCTTGGAGAATAGTAGTATCTAGTGATACATCATTAAATTTTGCTCTTTTTACTGGGTGCCTATATGGATTAATAGATGTTGATAATATAAAAGGTGAAAATAGACTATGGCCTTCAAAATATTTTAATAATGAGTTACTTAAAAAATTACCTTTATTAAAAGAACAATGGAATGAGTGGTTTAATAATATGGTTAAAGATAGAGGAGAAAAAGTTATATCAAGACAAAGGTTTGACTATAAGTATAATATGTTTAATCCACCTAATTTCTCAGATTTACCATATTCTGAATTAAGAGGATGCTGTAAAAATGCATGGCAACCTTTTATAGAATGGTGGGAAATGATTGGAGGAGGAAAAAATGCTCTTTCATATTTTGAAGGAGTTGACAATGAAAAAATTTATCAATATATTAGTGAATTTGAAAATAAAGTTCAAAGGAAAGTAAAACCATTTAATTTATATATAGATTTAGTATATACGGGAATATCTGAAATTATAGAAGCGAACAGCGAATATATAGTTATGATTCCAGTTAAACCTATATATTTTGATAAAGATTGGTGGATGAATAAGTTACAGCAGATAGGGTAAAAAGTAATAAATAAATTTAATACATAATGTTCTTAAATGATGAAAGTTAATTTGAAGTTTCTAAATGGCAGTAAAATAATATGCAGGAGAATTTTATGAAAAAAATATTATCTTTATTAATCGGAATAATATTTATAATATTTATTGGCTGTACGCCTAATATTACTGGTGATGAAAAGACAGCAGAGGATTTTGTTAAATCTCAAGGATATACTATCATTGCTCGAAAAGGTGAAATACAGAAATATACATTAGAAAGAAGCAAACTTTATGGAGGGATTAATACACTTGAATATCAACAAGCGTGGGCAGTGCAAACAGTAGAACCAGATAAGTATTTTGGAAAGGAAATAGTTGTGTATGGTTATACAGTAAAAAATCACCCTATGCAAAAAGAAGATAAAAATGCTAAAGATGGTGTTAATGTATATGTAATGCTGTCTGATGGCAATATCATTGGAGGATATTCATATCCTAATGCTGATGTTGTAGGAGCATTTAGTTCAATAGATGGTAAAACATTAGAAGAAGTAACGGGATTAAGTTATAAAGAGTGGCAAGATAACTGGAAAACTAAGTATGGCAATTAGATAAATTTCAATGTATAGAAAATTAGATATCTAGCGACTTTCTTATAAAATATAACAGTAAATTATTATTATTCATTATATGATTTTAAATGGGGTGGAATTTATATGAGAAAAATAGTATTTTTTCTTTGTCTAATTTTAGTAGGAGTATCTTTTGTGGTTTATAAACAAGTTGGAAAAACTGATAATGTTGTAGTGAGTATTGGAGCAACTGATAAGTTCAGTAAGAATGAATTAAATGATGCAGTGAATTGCGTAAAGAAAAGTTTTAAAAGTTATAAGGGATGTACTCTGACAAAATTATGGTATGATGAAAAAAAATCAAATCAATTTATTGAAGGTTATTTGAAAAATGGGAGAGGTTCAGTGAATGGTGTCAAACCTGAAAATGTAATTGTTTTGCTATCAAATTTTGATGTGGATTCTTCAGGTGGGAATGGGAGTTTAAATCCAAATTCAACTTATGATAATTATAATTGGATATTAATAAGGGACAGTAAAACGGATAATTGGAAAGTTGATGATAGCGGATATTAAAAGGAGATTTAAATGAATATAAGTAAAATATCGTATATTTTCAAAAAAGCACCGTTCCCAGCAATAATGACAATAATTTCTTTTGTGTTATTTGTAGGTGTATATTGGTTAATGACTGCGACAGCAATTGATCCACATTATTTTAAAGGCTTGATATTTGCCATCCCATTTGTCTGCTTTGGAATAACCACATTTTCACTGTAGTAGGGAAATTAAAAATTGGTGCTTCAACTGTAATAACAGGTTGTTTAATTTTTGTTTTAGGTTTTGCAGCGTTTTTTACATTTATTTTTATTGCTATTCAAGAAGCAACAACTACAACTACGGATATAGGTAAATATGAAAGAGTTTTAAAACTGACTGGTTATCCGAATAATCAATTAATAAAATATTTCCCTGATAAAATTCCTGGAAGTGCAAAAAATATTTCATTCAGTTATTGTCCTGCTTTTTTACAGGGCCGGGAAAATTTTGATTTAGAATTTGAAATGGATTTAGATTCTATCAATAATTATAGTGATGAATTTTCAAAGGAAGCAAAATGGATAGGAAAATGGAGTAACAACAAAACTGAGAACACTGGAATAATGCAGGGTACATTTGGTATGATAGATTATGATATTCTGCCAGAAGATTTTACTATGTATTTGTTTGACAGCAAACCATATCGACCTAACGATTGGAACCATGGTTATTTAAGTGTTGTTGCTATTAGTAAGCAAAGAAATGTAATAATATTTCATTCAGAACGATGGTGATTATTTGATGAAGCCTATAATGCAGAATTTTCATAATGGGTGTAATAGTTGAAGTTTATAGGTATTGCACCAAGGTAAATTATTGCTTAGATCTGAATTTATGTAGTAGCACCAGTTGAAAGTGTTTGCAAAATTAATAAATGTGGAAAGATTAATAGATGGTCAAGAGGGTGAGAATTTGGATAAGTTATCTAAAATGCAAAAAGGAATACTTTGTTGCTTGGGACTAACAATAACGTTTGTATTAATGGGGAATAGTAATAATGTGCCAGAAAATTTTGTTGAAAGAATATTTAAGCCTATCATATGTAGTAATGGCGGGAGATTTTACTATGCTGGATTAATAGTTATAGCAGGAATATATTCTTGCTTAAAGAAATTTAATGAAATAAGAGAAAACTTTCTAATTAACAGAGCCTTTAGAAGATTTATTGTAACAATAGTATTAATGAATCTTTTCTCTGCAATGTGGGTTCATTGTATTCAACTTTATAAAGGATTTTCTAATGATTTAAATTCGATATATCTTGACAGAGAGAAAACTTCAGTGCAATTTCATGGAGATAAGGACAAACTTATTATAAATGGAACAATAGATATAAGAAATTGTAGCAATTATGCACAAAAGTTTCATATAAAAATTAAGGCACCATCTTTAGTAAAGGAAGATATAAAGGAAGAATATATTACTTTAGAAAATGAATTTGAAGCACATCAAAAAGAAGAAGAAACTTTACGCATAAATGAAGAACTAAAATTTGATGGGGAAATTCAATATTCAGGATATGGTTCAAAAGCCTTTGAATATATATTGTTTAATGATAAAGATGAAGTTGTTTTTAAAGGTACATTAGAAGAATATAAAACAAATGAGTTAGATTCATAGAATTAATATAGTTTATTCGTGATATTCTTAAAGCACGAATTTTTTAAAATTAATTTAAAGGGGAAAAAGTGATGGATATTATTAAGGGACAGAAACAAGACATATCAGGTATTTTTGATATAATTTCTAACTGTATAAAATATATGGAGAGTCAAGGTATATATCAGTGGAATAAATTTTATCCAGATGCGGATATTATTGAAAATGATATTGATAGTGAGCAGTGTTACGTTTTAAAGGATAATGATAAATGCATAGCATATGTTGCAATAACGGAAGAACAATCTCCAGAATACAGCCAAATAAAATGGATTTCTGATGGAAGAAAGGTATTAGTTATTCATAGATTGTCTGTTCATCCTGAATCTCAAGGAAAAGGTATTGCAAAAAAAATATTGAATTTTATTGAAGATGTAGCTACTAAAAATAACTATTCATGTATTAGATTAGACGCTTATAGTGGAAATGAAACAGCACTTAAACTATATGAGAATTTTGGTTATAAAAAAGCGGGACAGGTATATTTTCCGTGGAGAGATCTTCCTTTCTATTGTTATGAGAAAAATATTAATATTCAATATTCTTAGAAGAAAAGGTATGACGATTAAAAATTAATAATTTTAGTGAGGTAGAGAAATGAAAGTCTTGGGAATTAATGGTAGTTCGAGAAAAGATGGAAATACTGCATTAATCATGAAGATTGTTTTTGAGGAATTAGAAAAGGAAGAGATTGAAACAGAAATAGTTCAATTCTCTGGAAATATAATTGAACCATGTAAAGGATGCTTTGCATGTAAAGGAAAGAATAACTGTGTTTTTAAGAAAGGCATGTTTTATGAGTGCTTTGAAAAAATGAAATTGGCAGACGGCATTCTTTTGGGATCTCCAGTATATTCAGCAGATGTAACAGCAAATATGAAAGCCTTTTTAGAAAGAGCAGGAGTTGTTGTTGCAACAAATCCAGGTTTACTTAAACATAAGGTTGGTGCGTCTATATCTGCTGTCCGTAGAGGTGGGGGGATGACAGCAGTGGATACAATGAATCATTTCTTATTGAACAAAGAAATTATTATATCTGGCTCTACATATTGGAACATGGTTTATGGAAAAGACATAGGAGATATATACAAAGATGAAGAAGGAATTAATAATATGCATAACTTGGGACAAAACATGGCGTGGTTATTAAAGAGAATTAATTAATTATAAAGGAAGACAACAATTAAAATTTATAATTGCTACATTATTATAAATAATTATGCAATGTGGGATGGAAGAATGAAAACACTCATTTTTAGTGGTACACCTAGAAAAAATGGAGATACTATGGAATTAATAAATGAATTCATTAAGCACCTAGAGGGTGAATATAAAATTATAGATTCATATAATTGCAATATAAAACCTTGTGTTGATTGTAGATATTGTTGGAAGAATACAGGCTGCTGTATAAACGATGAAATGCAAGATGTTTATAACTATATTCAAGAATGCGATAACATATTAATTGCATCACCACTTTATTTTTCAGAATTAACAGGGCAGTTGTTGGCTATTACAAGTAGGTTGCAAACATATTTTTCAGCGAGATTTTTTAGAAAAGAAAAACCTATCGAGAAAGGAAAAAAAGGTGGAGTAATAATAGTTGGTGGCGGGGATGGAAATATTGATAATGCTTATAAAACAGCGTGTATTCTTTTGCATCACATGAACTCAAGAGATATTGCACCAGTTGTTTACAGTCATGACACAAATAATATTTCATCTAAAGATGATATAGGAGCATTGGAAGGTTCAAAGAATTTAGCATTATTTTTTAATAATAAGACGTAGAATTTCAATATAATATCTAGATTAAGTAGTACACGTTTTTTTATAAAACATAATAGTAAATTTTTACGTATTAAAAGTAATTTAAATATAATTAAAAGAAGGAGGCTATTATGATAGAACCTGATATAGAAGCAATAATTACTTGCAAAAGAAAAACTCCATTTTATAATGGATATAGACCTGGGCATTTGATTAAGGAAGATTATTTAACAACAGGAGTTCATCAATATTATGGAGTAGAATGTATACCCTATGGTGAATCGGCGTTGGGTACAATAACATTTCTAACACCTGGAGTATATCCTCATTGCTTATGGGAAGGAAAAGCAATAAATATTCAAGAAGGAAGCAATGTTGTAGGACGTGCTGTTATTATTAGGATATTTAATAATTTATTAAAAAAAGAATAATGTAATAATTACAATTTATGCTATAGTAATACAATTAATTCAAGGTAGGTGGGATTATAATGATAATTATGTTTATAATTATTTTATAAGCTTGCACAAGATATATTTTAATTTTTAATACCATTCATATTATGACTTATTTGATTATAGTCATCTATAGTTTTTGCTGGAGCAGCAATATGATATTTCTCGGTATCTTGAGATAGATATATTGTGCTTAAATCACTAGTAATATATGCGATATATGATGGTTTACTTTTTGGACTAGATCCTATTTCTGTAAGTGCACCCCAAAATAAATTATCAGTGGCTGAACCAAAATTAACTAAATTTAATGAGTACTGTTTGTCATTTATGGTTATAGTTCCTGTTAAATCTTTGCAAATGGCAAGCTTACTGAGTTTGAAATCTGTATTTTTAATATATCCATTTAGATCTATATTAATATTGTCATCCGTTATATTATTATCTTTCACGCTTATTCCAGATTGAAACACATGTTGTACTTGAACAGGCCTTGTAAAGAAATACGAGAAAATAAAATTTGCCACAATTAAAATAACTATAGATAAAAAAATATATATTCTTATTCGTTTGTATTTCATTTTCATCATTTGACCACCTTTATAACAACTCTTTACAAATATTAATTAGATTACATAATAATACATAAATGTATTTATGTCAATTTGCTTTAAAAAAATGTATAATATATTGGAATTAACTTACATTGGGCAACGTATCATTGTTGGAGTGATATAAAATTGAAAATGAAACATTACTTGTAATCAATATATTAAGTAAATCGTTGGGATTTAAATACAATAATGAAATTAAATTCGATTTTAATAGAGAGTTTAAGGATGATATAGAAAGTTTTTTAGCAGAGAGATTATCGGCAATAATAGTTTGTATAGTTGTGATTAATTTATTCTAATAGTAAAGCTTATAGCTAATGTATGTATTCAAATTAGGGTTAGATATAATGTTGGAGAAGAGGTATTTAAAATGGAGATAGTTATAGGTGTAGTTTGGGTATTAATAATGATAATAATTGGGATGATTTTTGGAAGGTCAGCACAATTTATAGGCATAATTGTTAATGGAGTTGTTAAGTTTTTTAAAAAACTATTTTAAAAGCAGGAAGTGTTATTAATATATATTATACAGTAGTTAGTAATACCATCCGTAAGCAGGGAATAGGTACAAGAGAAATGGTTTATTAAGAACAATTGTAATTAACTATGAAGTAGTAGACAAATGTACATAATATCGGCTCAATTAATGCAAATCTTTCTTATAAATCGCAAATGTAAATTATGATGAATTAAAACTAATATGTAGAGGAATGAATATCATGAAGATTTTAATTGCACCTATTCCATCGCCAATTGGAATGCCTATGTTTGTTGGAAAAACAATGCTTAAAATAGTACAGTTATAAGAAGAAAAACTATTAAGGAACAGAATGAAAATTAGGTTATGCTTTTTATAGAATAATACTCAATTTTCATAAGTTACATACTAAGTGATTGAATATAGTTTAAGGGGGAGAAATTGATGCAAAAATGGAGAAAGATTGTACTTATATTTGCTTTAATTATGGCAATAATAGGCGGAATTATAGGATTTGCTATGGAAAAATCAGGCATGGGAAAAGTGAAGGCATTAGGAAATTTAGATGTTTTCAGTATATTTATGTTCAGTTTATTAGTATTTATGGTTGTTTGTGTAACTTTTGATATATATAGAATAAATAAAGGTAAAAAGCAGTTTGGTAATATAAAATTTGAAGTGACGTTAAAGACAAGAAAAAGATTAAGAAATGTATTAATATTTTTTATAGTAGATACAATTTTTGAATTCATTCTATTTGTTACGTCAATTGATATGCACATACTTCCTGCATGTTTTATGATACTATTATTAACATTAATGTGGGGAATGCATTATATAATCGGTGATGGTATTAGTGAAAATGGCATATTACATTGGGGAACTTATCATAGTTGGAGTGATATAAAATCCTATAAAATTGAAAATGAAACATTACTTGTAATGAACATATTAAGTAAATCGTTGGGATTTAAATACAATAATGAAATTAAATTCGATTTTAATAGAGAATTTAAGGATGATATAGAAAGTTTTTTAGCAGAGAAATTATAAGGCGTACTAGTTGTATCACAAATGACTTGTACAATATTGATTTCCAATAATATTAGACTAATTAGCGTTATCATTATGACAGAAAACCCGCAGGTAAATTAATAGTTACTTGTGGGTTGTTGCTTATATTTTTTACTACTGAGTAAATCTGAATTAACTACTGTTGTGGATTGATAAAAACATACATAGTCCTTGGTTTGATTAAATACTTTATATCCAGCACTTTTTAATACTTCAATTTCTTTTTTAAAATCCTTAATTGAAGTATCTTCTCGATATATTTCGATTGATTCCCTAAGTACCATCCAAGCCCCACCTTTTATATAAAATATTATTCATTATTTGTATTGAGTTGCTCTTTGCATGCAGCAACGATTACTTTATCTAATTTTTGACTTAATTCCAAAACATAACCGCTACTTAATTCTTTATTGTTTGTTATTGCCATATGCAACATATCTCTCCACATATCTATATTATACGGTATCATATCATCCATTATTCTTACTAAACCTCCTGCCTGTACATATATTAAATAATATTGTTAGTTATAGATATTATTAGAGAAACGAAAAAATTGTAATATGCATATTTGTTAATCATTTAAAAAGTTAAGAAAGCATCTCATGCTATCTCAAAAAACTTTTAAGATATAAATTTAGAATATTTTATATGAACTGATGTTTGCGTAAAGACAAGAACAAATCCCAATTTTCCCTCTTAATACTACCTGTTTATTTACTTTAAATGTTTACCATGAAATCAATTATATAGTCATTTTTCTCGATTTACAAATTTAAAAAGCGTAAATGAGTTCCTTCGAATTCACTTACGCTTTGCCTTGTTTTTTGTAATATGTTTATTTCTTTTTATTGTTAAGGCATTAGGTTAATATGTGTATAAATAAATGATATTGCTTTCATATTAATTAGATATTATGTGATTTTACTAGTATTGCTATTTGTGACTTTTATTGAAGTAAACGCAACATTTATTAACAATATTGATGTTGTCAATACTGTTAATATTATTTTTTTATGAAAATCAAGTTACTTAAAAAGTAAAGCGAATCGACATTATTTTGCTTACCATTGTAATTTAATGATTGAATTTGCGGTGAAAAAAGTATTTTCTAATTTTTTTTGAGTTTGATTAAAACCATCTAACTTTTACCTATAAAAAATGGATTTTGCAATAGTCATCCTTAATTTAGTATTGCAAAATCCGTTTGTTATTGTTATTAATGTGGATCGTATGTATCTAAATGAATCACATTACTTTGTTCTACAGTAGATACTGCCTTGATTTTAGCACTATTGGCATTTGATGTTCTTGTTGAAGCAAATGCCACATTTGATAGTAGCATTGTTATTGCTACTGCTGATAATATAATTTTTTTCATACAATCATCCTCCTCAAAATCGTAGATAGTCAACATTCTTTCATTTACTATTATAACATAATAATGGAATTTGCGATAAAAAAAGTAATTTTTAAATTTTTTTAATTGTTTTAATTTTATCAATTGATTTTCTACTATAATATTTACTTTTTTCTTCATTAGTCACTCTATAATACTCTCCAACTTCTGCATAAATTAAAGAATAATCTGTATTTAACTCTTTTGCTTTTTCAACCATCATTATTAAATTTTTTTCATCATCCTTGTTTATATAAATCAAAACTAACTCATAGAGTATTTTCAAAATCAAATTTAAATTCTCTTTATCTTTTTTTTCACATATATCTAATGCTTGTAAAAGATAATGTTCGATATCTTCATTTAAATTTTGAAATATTTTTGCTGCAAAATATAGATACTCTCCAATATCCTCATTATTTGGATTATATAACAAAGATTCTTTAATATACTTTGCAGCAGACTTGTAATTTTTTTTATTAACGTATAATTCAGATAAATTTCTGTAGGTCATGGTTATGAAGTCTTTATCATCATATTTCATAGCCATATTTAATGTTTCTTTATATTCCTTTTCTGATTCATCAAATTTATTTTGATCATTTAAACAATTTGCATACACCATTTTTATTTTTAGTAACATCCTTTTATCCTTTATTTGAAATTGCTCTTTTAGTATCTTAAAGTATTTTAAAGCAGAATCATATTGACCTAACTTTTTATATGCCAATGCCTTGTAATAAAAGATCATTTCGTAAAGTTCATTATTGCCTATATCATTATTTAATTTCTCTGCGTAGTCTAATTGTTGTAATGCGTTAATGTACTTATCGCTAAATATGTTATTTCTGGATTTGTATATATAGAAAATTACCTCCCCAACTTTATATTGAGAATCAATACTTATCTTTAATCCCATATCGCACATATAATCACTTTTGGTATGAATATATTTATAGTAATAAAAATCAGCAGTTAATTTATAGAACTCTATTTTTTTATTATCTGCAATGCTGTACTTCTTAATTAATTCTTCTGACTCAGAAATTTTTTTTTCAAGCAAATTAATTTCTAGCGAACCAATTTCTATTTTTTGTAACTCATTTAAAATATTATTTTGGAAAACATAATTTGCTTGTTCATCTTCATCTATCATTAATTCCTTTGGTGTAATTAGAAATATATCCATTCCTTTCTTTTTAGCAATTTTATTTAAATTTTCAGCAATTCTATATGCTAAATTATAACTTAACTTTTGTTTGTTGTTTTCGATTAGACTTATCATATTTCTTGAACATATACCTACTGAAATTTCCTCTTGAGTTGCTCCAAGCATATTTATTCTGTATTTCTTTAATCGTTCTCCTTGCATCATGATTTCATTATCAAATATGGTTATCCCCCCTTTTTCTGCTATTTTATCATTTGAAAATAAATATTCTAACTCTATATTACTAAAAATGGATTAAAAATAAAATGCCTTTTTATGCTATTTTTTGGATGTTTTATCCTGTTATTTGTATATAACATAGAATTTAGAGTATATTTCTATATATCGACATATTATACTAACTTGATTTAATATTTAACTTTCCTATACCAAATTTAATAAAAAAAGGTATAATTAGTATTGATATGTGGACTTATTTCAAGTTATTCATTATCAAACCGTAAAAAATGTTTATGTAGATGAACTAAATAAGAATTAAGTTAATTAATATGAAGGAGAAGAAAATGGATATTAATGAATATCAAAAGTTAGCAATGACAACTTTAAATCGTGAATTAAGTTCAATTAATCTGATTTAAATAAAATTGTTTAATAAAAGGAGCAGTTTAGTAAATGAGAAATATTAGTAAAATAACTGTAACTTCAATGTTATCATCATTGATAGTGGTTATTGGAGCAGTTGCTCATACAACATCTAATAAATACATTAGGATTCTTATTCCTATTTTAGTAATCATATGATTATGTTTACTTTCAAAGAAATTATTTTAACTACTGCAGTTTAGGGGATAGTGGGTATTGGTATTAGCACACATTCATGGAAAAGTAATGAAAGGGCATATGATAATTATGTGAAACAACATAATAAAATTTAATCTTTAGAATTGTCTAAATTACTAAAATCAAGACTAATATACATTGGTAATTAACTATGAAGTAGTAGACAAATAGTAATTTGTGGAGTAATAAATAATTTAGAATGAAGAACGAACTGTTGCCTAATTATTTTAGCCATTGAAAAAATACAAGGTGGGTGTATAAAAATGAAAGAAAAGTTTAGTAGTATCTATCCGATAGTTAATTCTATACTTCTAATAAGTACATTAATATTTAAAAGTATTGATTATATACTTTGGATTCTAATATTAGTACTGAATATTATTTCATTAAGCATATCATTAAAGGAGGATACGAAAGCAAAAGTCGGTATAAAGATATTTGGAGGAATAACTCTTGTTTTATCAACATGTTGTGTGCTTTATAAACTTTATGAAATTATTCTATAAATGACTGTGAATAAATAATATTATAAAAGAATATTAAAACAAATTCCAATCTATCTGATTAGATAAATGTACATAATATCGGCTCAATTAATGCAAATCTTTCTTATAAATCGCAAATGTAAATTATAACGTATTTAAGTGGAGGAAGTGTATATTATGCCTAAAATAATAATTTCAAGAACCTCTCAAAGAATTAATTGCATGAGAGCGTATGATATATTTTCTTTCCTTCCAAATGGGTATATTTAGATTATTTATCAGATGGGGAAGTGATTTTTAATAATAAAAACATTAAAAATTGGAATGAAGTTAAAAGTATGGGAATGAAAAGCTTCATCTTAAAATATGGAATTATGAGATGGGGAATTCCTACTGGTATTTCATATTCTGTATTAATGCTCTTGTTTAATTCTAATATTCACTCCATAAGAAGCTTTATAATTTATGTTGTAATTAATTTGTTGATATTTTCCTTGTTAGGAGGGTCACTATTTGGATTTGTGATGTGGAAATTATCAGAAAAGAAATTATAAATTGTTTTTTGAAGTTGCAACAATTAAGATTTTGTAGTTAAGATAAACTTGAAAATAATTGTGAAACTGTAAAATTCTAAGGGGGGGTAATTTTGAAGTCAAAAACAAGGAAACTATGGTTGTTAGCAGGTGTTTGTTTTTTATTTTCAGGTATAATGAACTTAATTAGTGAAAAATATTTTTTTGGAATAACTAATATATTTTTAGGTGGATTATATCTTGTCTTAAGCATAATTAAAGGAAATAAAAAAACTATTAAAATCGAAGTATCCGATACAGTTTTAGATAATATAAATGTTGATTTAAGAAACTTAATTGAAGAAGGTAAAAAAATTGAAGCAATTAAAAAATATAGAATGGTTACTGGAAGTGGATTAAAAGAAGCCAAGGAATATATTGATAATTTGAAATAGGTAAAGTTAATTGGATAAGATACACAATGTTCTGATATGCTCCATTTAGAGTAGACAGTTGAAATAATAAAACTGTCTACTCTAAATGGAGCAGTTCAATCAGCCTTGGATTTTTTTTGTGGTCGTATTTGAATAATAAAGAGAAATATTATTAAACATTTTCTTCAGAATATTTTTCTTTTTTACAATAGCAGTAGAGTAACACATGTTTTTTTGATAAGCATAATCCTGAACAGTATTATTTTTAAAGAATACAAGGTCTATAAGTTCCGTTTCTTCTTCATTTAAATTTTTAAGAGCCAGCCTTAAATCTTCATAGTCACACATTTCACATAATGAAATTTCAGGAGGGATTTCTTGAGAAAGCAGGTTCTTTTCCACATCGTCATGCAGACTTAAAGCATCAATGCCTTCAGTAGAGCTTCTAGTTTTAATTTTTTTTATAAGATCATTCATATTATTTTTAATAGCATTAGTAGCATAAGCAACAAATCTATGTTTTTCTAAATTGTACATGGAAACACATTTAAAAAGTGATTTGTAGCATTCATTCTGTATATCGTAGATGTCATAGCCATGGATAAAGGTCCTTTTAGAAATATTATAAATTAAAGGTCTGAATTCCTCAGCTAATTTTTCTTTTGATAATTCATCATTATTTTTGCATTTGGCAACTAAAGCTTCAATATAATTAAAATCCATAAAAACAACCCTCTTTCAATTCTTAGGAGATTTTTTAAAAAGATATTTTGAAGAGGTTTTGACTTTGGTGGTATTAAAAAGTTTTTGTACATATATTGTGCTTGCTTTTTTTATTTGCCTCTACATATAGTATATATGGTCAAAAAGTATAAATCGTATATGGAAATGGAAAATTAATTAGAAGAAGAGTTTTGACAGAAAAACATAAATTACCCTATCTATTCATATCCAATAATCAAATGTGATCTTTAACATACTCATAAGGTATATAAAAGTAACGTTATCTCCCCATTCATAACCAAATGTTATTTTCTTTCATGTATCTCATAAAAAAATAAGGATCAAACTTAAACTTCCAGAAACAGGAGTGTATAGCTATATGGACAATATAATTAGATTCTGCGGCTGCTGAAATAGCATTTAATCTAATTAAGGATTTAAGCAAACAGTATGGAAAAACTGTAATGATGGTTACGCATAGTAAATATTTAGCAAATCAAGCTGATAGAATAATTAACATTTTGGAGTGTTAATATGATAGTAAATAGAAAGACTAAGTATTTTACTTGGTCTTTCTATTTACTTTTGACCTTGAAATAATAGGTGAGTATGCTCATCTATTATTTTATTTCATATCCATAAAGGAAATTCATACATAAATATAGAAGATATAGTAAGTATATTATTAGTTGAAGGTGATTAACTTAGCTTATATTTAATCAGCATTAACCACATAATGGAGGAAAGGTTATGAAGCAACATGCTAAAACTATAATAATTAATTCGTTTAAGGATTTATTAAATAAACAATCTATAGATAAAATTACAGTAAAAGAAATTTGTAAACAATGCGGTGTAAACAGGCAGACTTTTTATTATTACTTTACGGACATTATGGATATCTTTAAATTTATAGTATTTGATGAACTATCTTCAGAAATCGCACAAAACAGAACTTTTGAGACTTGGGAAGGTGGATTTTTGGCTACACTGAATTATCTTAAGAAAAATTCAAGAATGATTTTACACGTATACCGATCTACTTATTGGTCTGAAGCAAATATTTATTTTACAAATTTTTCGAATAAATTACTAGATGATGTGGTTACAGAATGTGTAAACAAAATGAAAGTAAAATTAGAGGGGGAAGATCAAATTTTCATTGTTAATTTTTATAGACATGTATTTAATGGTCTTATTATAGATTGGGTGAGTGGGGGAATGGAAACGGAACCACAAGTTATACTAAAAAAACTTTTGGTAATGATAACAGGAAGCATTCCACGATCGGTAGTTGCTTTTGAAAAGGCAACAATTCTGACACTTTAGTTGATTTGTCTATTGAATGCCATCTTTCAAGAAATATATAATAAGTATGATGAATGTTATAATTTTTATATTAAGGGGGATATTTCAATGTTTACTTTCAACTATGCTCAGGGGGCATCAATATTAAGCGTATGGGGTGTCTGGATACTAGTTTTTGTAGCACTATTTGGCTTGAATGAAGTAGCACGCAGATGGAAATATGTTGGTTTTTTCTGCTTTATAGTTTTACCGATAGGACTTTCAATATTGTGGTTTACAGTATTAAAAGATACAACTTATACAGATTGGTTCCACCTTGCAAAAGTATATTCGTCTACAGCTGGATGTATTGGTTTTTGGTGCATCAGGCACGTTAAAGGAAAAAATAAGTTAACAGGTAAAGAATGGAGGTTAGCTGATATAAAATGGGCGTTATGCTTTCCGCCTCTAATTCTTGCTATTAATATATTAGAAGCAGTAAGTCGTGATTTTCAGGTTGGCATTCAATATCACGGTGGTGGAACCTTAGTCGATGAAGCTATGTATGTTGTCGGAGGTCCATGGAATTTCATGAATGGTATTGCTGGTATTTTAAATATTATAACTATCACCGGATGGTTTGGAATTTGTATAAGAAAGAAGACTGTTAAAGATGGCAGCATGGATATGTTGTGGCCTGATATGTTATGGTTTTGGATAATAGCTTATGATCTTTGGAATTTTGCTTATACTTATAATTGTTTACCAGGTCATGCATGGTACTGTGGTTTTGCATTACTATTAGCTCCAACTCTTTGCGCATTTACTGTAGGAAAAGGCGCATGGTTGCAGCATCGTGCACAGACTCTAGCACTATGGTGTATGTTTGCACAAACATTCCCAGCATTTATTGACAAGGGTACTTTCGCAGTTTCATCTACCTATAATACAGCTCCACTTTTTGCATTTAGTTTTGCAGCCTTTCTTAGCAATGTAGCAGTATTTGTTTATATGATTTGGAAGGTGGTTAAGACAAAGAGAAATCCTTATCTTGGTGAACTTTATACAGACTTAGGAAAATATCAGGAAGTTGAGACACTTGCCCAATAAGGCAAATTAAAAAAAGAAACCGTGAAAAAATGATTACTCATTTTTTCACAGCCCCTTTTATTACTTTTAGATAAAAAAGCAAGTTTACATATTCTCACTTATTGACTAATCCACTTCTCCCGTATGCAATACGTTTGAGGACTTTGAAGACAGCTCGTAGAGCAGATCGCATTCTATATCCGAAAGATGGCGTGATTGTTGATAAATTGCACTTTGGTAAATATGTTAAGGGTTAACGATATACAGCATTACGAGAATTTTTAGAGAAGATGGGTTGTTAGAAAAAACGCTAAGAGTATGCTATAATGGTTTCTAAGAATTTATAAGATTATGGAGGCTATTATGAAGCTAAATGAACTTTTTCTTAAAGATCGCAGAGTATTTTCTTTTGAAATATATCCACCCAAAAGGGATGAAACTATGGAAGGCATCACTTCTGTATTAGGAGAATTAAGTGAGTTAACACCAGATTTTATCTGTGTTGCTTATGGAGCAGGAGGTACTACAGCGGATGCTTCTACCTGTAAGGTTGCTTCTATGATCAAAAATCAATATCACATTGAATCTATGGCTCATGTGGCTTGTGTTAACTCTACAAAATCAGAAATTGATGTCATATTACAGCAGTTAAAAGATAATGAGATTGAAAATATTCTTGCCTTACGTGGAGATATCAATCCTAATCTGCCACGAAGAGATGACTTTCATTATGCATCGGATCTTGTCAGCTATATTAAGGAGCATGGTGACTTTTATCTGTCTGGAGCATGTTATCCAGAGGTTCATGTAGATGCAAAGGATATGCAAGAGGATATTGAGCATTTAAAGATCAAAGTAGAAGCTGGAGTTGATCATTTGATTTCACAGTTATTCTTCGATAATGATCTATTCTTAGCATTTAGGGAAAAGGTAAGAGATGCTAATATACATATTCCAATCGAAGCAGGTATCATGGCAGTTAGTAATAAAAAGCAGTTTGAGTGTATGGTCAAAATGTGTGGGACAAGTATTCCACAAAAACTTGCAAAAGTATTACAACGTTATGAGTATGATGAAGATTCTCTTCGTGAGGCAGGGATTGAGTATGCAATTGACCAGATGGAGGGACTACTAGAACATGGAGTTGATGGCCTTCATCTCTTTACGATGAATAATACGTACATAGCAACACAGATAAGTAAAGAAGTAAAACGGTGGTTATAGAGTTAGAAAAAGACTTTCATAGTACATTATAATTGTCATTTCTGCTTTTGTTGTTCGCGAAAATGAGTAGAAGGAGGTGTGAAAAATGATTTCTCATTTTTTCACACCTCCTTTTTTATAAAATCTTTTTCTTTTAAAACATAATAACTATTTTTTGGATAACTTATTTTGATACATCTTTTCATCTGCTGCTTTAATTATATCATTAGCATTTAGTCTGCAATCTGCTGTTATTTCTACTATTCCATAACTAAAAGAGTACTTAAAGGGTTGTTCACCTATTCCATTATATCCCTCTAATTTATTGTATATCTGTTTAATAACTTTATTAGCATCAGATTCATGAAATTTAGGAAAAATTATGAGAAATTCATCGCCACCAATGCGACTTACCGTATCTATTTCTCTTATTGATGCTTTAATAGTTGAAGCGATAGTTTTAATTAAGAGATCCCCGGATGCATGACCATAAGTGTCATTTACAATTTTTAGACCATCAATATCTATAAAGCATATGGACAAATACATATCCATCCTGGATAGTGTAGGTAATTCTTTTTCTAATATCATGAATCCAGTTCTACGATTTGAGACACCTGTCATTGGATCAGTAAATGCATAAAATTCCAATTTTTTATGTTGAATTTTTAATTCTCGTTCTATCTTCGTTCTTTCAGTTATATCATAAAATATAATAACAGTCCCTCTATATTTTTCACTTATATCAAGCATTTTCTTGAATTTTATTAAAAATATTTTTTCACCAGTTTTTGTTGATAGGGTTTCTTCCTGCAGTGTTTCATTTACATTTGAATTAACAAATTCAATAAGTTCTTCATTTAACCACTCAAATTCTTTGTCGATATTAATTTTTCCGTAATATTTTATTCCTGAAATGGCTTGATTTAAAAAGACTTCTGCAGCTTTATAATTTATGTTTTCAATTTTATTATTTTTGTCAATAAGTATAATAGGGTCATAAATACTTTCAAAAACAGTAAGGTATTTATTTTTTTCATTTGTCATGTTTCTGTTTGCTTTCTGAAGTTGCTTTAATTTTGATTTTTCGGATAATTCTGACCACTTTGTAATAAAACCTAATTCTACATGATCAAAAAATCTTTTAATATATTGCAAGAAGTATTTTATTTCTTTTGGTAAAAAATTACTTTCAAGAATAAGGTCTTCATATGATTGATGGTAATATTTCATAAGCCCCAGGAACATACTTAAGGTAATACCTCTTGTACGATGTCTTTGTGCTTCAGTAATTCCGAATTCAGCAATTTCACTTTTAGTAAAATCATCATCTGGACCTAATTCAGGAATTGAATTACTTTTATTGATGGCTTTTACAAGGGAATGTGAAAGTCCTTCTATAGACATTCGCCAAGCCTCTTTTAAAGTAGAAGTATATTTTGTATAATTTCTTTCTTTTGCATAATTCAAAATTTTATACATAAGGATTTCTTCGCTATCTAAAATAAGTTTTTTTAATTTTTCCATTTCCAATTAACTTCTCTCCCTTTTAAACTAAAACATTTTCCGGCTATGGGCATTTTCTACATAGTGGAAAGAAGTTTTTAATAGATTGAATATTGCCATAAATCTTATTAATACTATTAAAAAACGGTACATGAAGCAGTAAACTTTTTATAAATTATTATGTTCCACTTATAGATTTTGAATATATCCTTAAATGTTAACTATACTGCTAGTAACATTTTTATGTTATTATACTATTTTTTTCATATGTTATCAATATTTAGTGAAATTTGTAATGCATGATCTATATGAATTGTTATTTTCTTTCAGGTCCCTAAGTAGAGCAAATGAATAAAAGTTAGAAAATAGTGAAATATTATTGAAGAAAGTGAAGAAATAAATAATTTTATAGAATTGGGTGATGTATATGAATACATATAAAATTAAAATAGAGCTTAAAGATAGCAATCCATTAGTATGGAGGAGAGTAATAGTTCCGGCAGAAATTACATTTAACAGATTACATGATGCAATTCAATATTCAATGGGATGGCATAATTGTCATTTATATGATTTTAATATTATTCAAGAAAAACTTAGAATTACTTGTGATGAAGACGCAATTAATGAATATGAGTTTTATTCTAAAAAGAAATTGAATAATAAAAATGATCCTCATGGGTTTATTGCTAATATGCTTAAGATAAAACCGGAGCTTAGTAGTAAGGTGAAAATTGACGAGTATTTAACAAAGTGGAAAAATATAGAGTATGTATATGATTTCGGAGATTATTGGAAACACAATGTGATTTTAGAGGAAGTAATTGATGATTATGAACACATGTATCCAGTGTGTATAGAAGGTGATGGAGCCTGCCCGCCAGAAGACGTCGGTGGAATACTTGGATATGAAGAGTTTTTAGAAATAATGAAAGATAAAAATCATGAAGAACATGAAACGTTAAAGGAATGGGCAAATAATCAAAATTATAGGTATACCTTTGATATTGAAAATACAAATATACTTATGGCACATATGCTGAAGTTAGAGGAAGTTAACGAATAATAGGTAATGGAT
Organism: Clostridium sp.; assembly: GCA_031292145.1. Taxonomy (GTDB): domain Bacteria; phylum Bacillota; class Clostridia; order Clostridiales; family Clostridiaceae; genus Clostridium. Next base: position 25,301 of record JARLHR010000002.1, read on the forward strand.
TGAGTTTGTTTTTTTATATTATAGCGTTCCGCGTTCAGAATTATATTTATAACCTGTAATTTTTGTAATAATTGTATCTAAGAAAAAGCCTTTATACAGTTAAGAGATAAGAAGTAAGAGTTAAGAAGTAAGAGTTAAGGAAGAAAAGCCATAGGCTTTTCAATAAAATATTTTTTAGAAATCCCGTTCAGGGATTTCATCATTAACTCTTAGTTCTTACCTCTTAACTAATTAAATACATTATTCTTGATCAAAAATCAAATAACATATAATAAATAACATTCTCAATACGTTTCCCTATATATAATTGGAATAGGGATGACACAATACTGACGATAGTAATAAAATAATAATTAATATGGTATATTAGTTAATTAGATATGTTATACTTTAGGTAAATTATACATAAAAGGTGGAACAAATATGAAAATAAAGAAACAGCTAGGTTTATTTTTTGTAACAATAATAGCAGGCATGTTATTACTGTCAGGTTGTGGTAATGTTAGTAAAAGTGATAATAAAGAGGGAAGTAATACAGCATCTAATACAAGTGAAAGCAGTAAAGCAAATTCATCAGAAGACAAAAATTTACCTAAGGCTACTATAACAGTTGATGGATATGGAGTTATTGAAGCTGAATTATATCCAGAGATTGCTCCAAATACTGTTGATAATTTTATATATTTAGCTAACAAGAATTTTTATAATAACCTAAAATTTCATAGAGTAATCAAGGGGTTTATGATTCAAGGCGGAGATCCTAAAGGCGATGGAACAGGCGGACCGGGATATTCTATTAAAGGTGAATTTACATCAAATGGTTTTGCAAATAGTTTAAAACATACAAAAGGTGTGCTTTCCATGGCAAGAACACAGGATCCGAATAGTGCAGGAAGTCAATTTTTTATTATGACAGGAGATGCACCTAACCTTGATGGCGAGTATGCAGCTTTTGGAAAAGTAATTTCAGGATTGGACGTATTAGATAAGATACAAAATGTAGAAACAAATTCTGCTGACGCACCTAAAAAAGATGTGGTTATTACATCAATTACAGTTGATACAAAAGGAGTGCAGTATAAGGAACCTGAGAAAAATTAAATAAAAGACTTAAGTTTATGGAAGAATATTTTAATAGGTTAAAATTAGAGATACAGGGCGTTGAGTAGAGGTGTGAACTTATTAAAGCAAAAATTAGATATACCTAATTAAACTTTTTTTAGTAAATCTTTTATTATAGATATCCAAATTCTATGTTTGACTTATTAGATAAGCATATTTACATATTTGCTAAATCTTGAGTGGATATCTTCACTAGAAATCAGAAATGTTTTTGTGCAGTAGGCATTTGAAAATGAGCTGTTAAAGGTTCTTAGTTGTAGGTTGTTCCACTTTAGCTTGTCACATTGAAAATGGGAGCATGCTAAAGTGGGCGCAACTTGCAACTTAGAACCTTCAGCGACATTTTCATAGTCCTACGAAATAAAAACATTTCTGATTTCGGTTAGCTACCACATAAGTATAGAATACACATTGTTTATCTATATTTGAGACTTAGGGACATTCAAAAAAATAACAAGTCAATCTGCCAAGCCTATTTCCCATCATACTTCATCAGCAGATTGCCCTAATAGGCCCGCTATGAGACCAATCTGCTTCCTTGCCTGATGAAAAATAAACACCTTTAAAAAGAGCAGCTATGCTGCATATAGGAACATTCCATGGCATTTTTGACTTGTTATTTTCTTTCATGTCCCTTAATTACTTTTAACAATATTCATTTTTCCATTATCTTTCATATTAGCGCTGCCTTCAACTACCACTTGATCATCTATAGATACTCCATCTTTAATTTCAGTGTATTGATTTTGTTGTTGTCCAACAGTTACTGTGCGTTTAGATAATTTATCTCCATTAACAACATAAACATATGAGTTGCCATCTTCATTAAGTACAGATACATTTGGAACTAATAAAGAATTATTTTCATTTGAATCGTTAAGTGTTATATTTGTTACCATTCCTACCTTTATCTTGTCATCTTGATTATTAATATTTATTTTAATATCAAACATTCCGGTTTTTTCATCTGCTGAAGGGGAAATTGTAGCAACAGTTCCATCGTATGATAAACCTGTTGATGGCACTAATATTTTAGCAGGCATTCCTACAGTTACAGCATTTATATTTGTTTCAGTAACTTTAATAATAACATTAAGAGCAGTTTCGCTTTCAATAATAATTGAAGGTGTTTGAGTAGGCGCTAATTCACCAACTGATATATTTTTAACACTTATTTTTCCATCAATAGGTGTTGTTACTGTTGCATTTTCAAGTTGATTGGTAGCAATATTTAAAGCGGCCTTAGCACTATCCATTTGCGCTTTTGCAGAAGCTATATTATCTGGATTTAAAATTGAATTTGTAATTGAAGAATTTTCACTTGCGGCGGCAAAGCTAACTTTTGCATTATTTAACCTAGTTTCAGCGTTTGCTTTTGCAATATCTAAAGCAGCTTTAGCTGCATCTAATTTACTCTTTGCATTATCTAAATCAACTTTTGTAGATGCATCCGATTGGTAAAGAGTATTTGTACGATCGTAATTTTCCTTTGCATCATTATAAGCAGTCTGGGCAGAAGCCATAGCTGTATTATTTTCATATTGATCTTGAGCATCGTTTAATTCGTTTTTTGCCTTTTCTAAAGTTGTAGCAGCATCACTTTGAGCTTGCTTAGCTGAACCACCAGCAGTTTTATCATATGTTATAGCCGCGGCATCATAATTTGCCTGAGCTTGATTCAATTTATAAGTCAATTCTGTATTGTCTATGGTAAATAAAGTATCACCTTTTTTTACTGATTGCCCAACTTCTACATCTATAGTTTGAATTTTCCCAGAAGCACTTGGAATTATAGAAACTTTTTCTCCAGATTCAACATTTCCAGAATAAGTAGTATCACTTATTGAATTAGAAGTTTTTACTTTAGTAACTGTTACATTTGCTATATCTGAATTTTTATTACAGCTTACTAAAGATGTACTTATACATACTAAACATAAAGCACTTAAAATTACCTTCTTCATATTATTCCAATCCTTTCATAATCAATTAAATTACTTAATTTTTATTGTAACTACGGCATTCATTCCAAGTGTCATAGGAAGTTTTTCAGGATTTTCTATGGTTACTTTAATTGGTATAAGCTGCGTAACTTTAGTATAAGTCCCACTTGTTGTAAGGCTGGTAGCTGAAGTAGAAAAATAAGTTTGAGTAGTGTCATCTATATCAGTTACTTTGCCCTTGAAGGTTTTGCCAGGGTAGGCATCTATTTCAACATCAGTTTGTTGTCCAACTTTGATTTTCATTATATCAGTTTCTTCAACATTAACGCCTATATACATATTAGCTGTATCAGCTACAACAGCAAGCTCACTTGTTGCAGCTACATTTTGATTTTTGATAACATCACTTTTTACAACAGTACCATCTATAGGTGAAGTAATATAAGGCAATACTTCTTGCCTGCCTAGAACCTCATCTTTTTTTACTAAATCACCAGCACTAACATTCCATTCTAAAATTTTTCCGGAAGTTACTGGAGCGATTGGATACATCTTAGCTGTAACTTTTGCATTATCAGTGGTAAAGTAATTGATGCTCTTACTATAGAAATAGTATCCTATGGTGCAAGCAAGTATTACAAATATAATAAGAATAGGATAAAGTGTCTTTTTAGAAAACACTTTTTTAAACTTTGCTTTTTTTGATTGTTCCATAACTCACTTCTCCTTACACAAAAAATATCTTTTATTCCATTTAGCTATTTTCAAATTGACTCTTATAAAGTCCAGAATAAAACCCATTAGCGTTAAGTAATGCTTCATGATTTCCTTGCTCAATGATATCTCCATCTTTCATGACTAGAATTAAATCGGCATTTTTTATAGTAGATAATCTATGGGCAATTACAAAGCTGGTTCTGTTTGACATAAGGTTGTCCATCGCTTTCTGAATAAGGACCTCTGTTCTTGTATCTACAGAACTTGTTGCCTCATCAAGAATAAGTATTTTAGGATCTGCCAAAATTGTACGTGCAATAGTTAAAAGCTGCTTCTGCCCTTGAGATATATTACTTGCTTCTTCGTTTAGTATTAAATTATATCCAGCAGGAAGTGCTCGTATAAATTCATCGCAATGTGCGGCTTTTGAAGCCTTAATTATTTGCTCGTGACTAGCATCAAAATTTCCATATTTAATATTTTCTAAAATGCTTCCATTATATAGCCATGTATCTTGAAGTACCATTCCAAAAATGCTCCGCAGGTCATTTCTAGTAAAATCATTAATATCATGATTATCTATTAAAATTGTACCAGAATTAATATCATAAAAACGCATTAAAAGTTTTATTATTGTGGACTTACCAGCTCCAGTAGGGCCAACTATGGCAACCTTTTGACCTGCTTTGATTTTTGAGGAGAAATTGTTAATAATAATTTTATCTCCGTTATATCCGAATCTTACATTTTTAAATTCTACATTACCAGTTACCATATCTAATTTTATAGGATTTACAGGTTCAGGTGTCTGTTCTTCTTCATCTAAAAATTCAAATACACGTTCAGCAGCTGCTGCTGTTGATTGAAGGGTATTTGAAATATTAGCTAACTGAGCAATTGGTTGATTAAAAGAACGTATATATTGTATAAATGCTTGCACATCACCAACATCTATGGTTTTCTTTGCAGCAAGATATCCACCAAGGATACAAACTAATACATAGCCAATATTACCTACAAAGGTCATAATAGGCATCATCATTCCAGAGAGAAATTGAGATTTCCAAGCTGAATCATATACTTCCTCATTTAATTTTTTAAATTTATTAATAGCATCTTTTTCGCCGTTAAATACCTGAACAACATTATGGCCAGAATATATTTCTTCAATATGCCCATTCATATGTCCAATATATTCTTGCTGAGTTTTAAAATGCTTTTGCGATTTTTTAACAACAGTCATTATTAGTCCACCTGATAATGGAATTGTCATAAAAGCAACCAGTGTCAAAAGAGGACTTATACTAAGCATCATTATTAATACACCAATAACTGTTGTTGCAGAGGTTATTAACTGCGTCAGACTTTGATTTAAAGTCTGACTTAAGGTATCAACATCATTAGTTATTCTAGATAAGACTTCTCCGTGAGTTCTTGTATCAAAATATTTTAAAGGCAGCTTATTTATTTTTTCAGAAATATCTTTTCTAAATCTATATGTTATATTCATTGATACTCCGGACATTATATAGGCTTGTATATATGAAAAAGCTGCTGAAATAATGTATAAGACTACAAGTATTAAAATACAATTCCTTATATAATCAAAATCTGTCAAAAGATTTGATCCAATGCTCCATGCAATCAGCCCTTCAAAAAGCTTTGTAGTTGCTTTACCTAGTATTTTAGGGCCTACAATAGAAAAAATAGATGAAAACACAGCAAAAGTTATAACTAATATTAGTCTTGCTTTAAATTCAGACATATAGGAGAATAAGGTCAGCATTGTGGCTTTAAAGTTTTTAGCTTTCTCTCCACTAGCAATTCCCGGACCCATTCCCATGCCCATAGGACCTCGCCTGCCGGAATTTGGTTTTCTTTCACTCATTCTAATTCCTCCTTGCTAAGCTGAGATAAAGCAATTTCTTGATAAACTTCACAGTTTTTCATAAGTTCTTGATGAGTACCACATCCAACAATATGACCTGTATCTAAAACTATAATTTGATCGGCGGTCATGATAGTACTTATTCTCTGAGCTACTAGTAGAACTGTGCTAGAGCCAGTTTCTTCTTTTATTGCTTTTCTAAGAGCAGCATCAGTCTTAAAATCTAAGGCAGAAAAACTATCATCAAAAATACAAATTTGAGGTTTCTTTACTAATGCACGAGCAATTGATAAACGTTGTTTTTGCCCACCAGACACATTGCCACCGCCTTGAGCTATTGAAGTTTCAAATCTTTCAGATTTAGAATCTATAAATTCCATTGATTGTGATATTTGTGCTGCCTTTAGGAGATCATCTTCAGTTGAGTCTTTACCACCATAAGCAATGTTACTTTTAATTGTGCCAGAAAATAGAATTCCCTTTTGTGGCACATACCCAAGGTTATTCCTTAAATCATAAAGAGAAAAGTCTTTTACATTAATACCATCGATTAAAACTTCGCCTTTTGTTGTATCATAAAATCTTGGAATTAAATTAACTAAGGTTGACTTTCCACTTCCAGTAGAGCCTATAAAGGCAGTAATTTGACCAGGTTTTGCGGAAAAGTTAATATCATGGAGAACATCTTCCTCTGCGCCAGGATATTTGAAACTAACATTTTTAAATTCTATAAATCCAGTGAATTTGTTAAAGCTTCTATTTGAAGAAGCAGAATCCTTAATTGATGGCTCTGTTTCAAGTACATCTGCAATACGGTTAGCGGAAACAGAAGCTCTTGGAATCATAATAAACATCATTGCCATCATAAGGAAGGCAAAAATTATCTGAATAACATATTGCATATATGCCATCATTTCTCCAACATCCATTTTAAAGGCGGATACCTGTTTTGAACCAACCCATATAATTAAAACTGTAATTAAATTTAGTAAGAGCATCATAGAAGGCATCATTCCAGAAGTGACTCTATTTATAAAAAGATTAGTATTTGTTAAATTCTTATTGGCTTTATCAAATCTATCTTCTTCAAATTTTTGAGTATTAAAAGCTCTAATAACAAGCATACCATCAAGATTTTCACGAACTACAAGGTTAAGCTTATCAATTAATCCCTGTACAATCTTAAATTTAGGCATTACTAAAATAAACATGGTTAAAATAATACATAAGAGCACTATTACTGAAAGAGCTACAATCCAAGACATAGATTTACTATTAGCTAATGCATGCACAAAACCACCAGCGCCCATAATAGGTGCATAAAATACAATTCTTATAACCATAACAACAAGAGATTGAATTTGCGTAATATCGTTTGTGGTTCTTGTTATGAGAGAAGAAGTAGAAAATTTATCAAATTCAGCATTAGAAAAGCTTTCTACTTTTTCAAATAAATCTATTCTTAAAGATTGGCACATTCCAGCAGCAATTTTAGCTGCAATAAATCCAACTGCAATGCTAAATACAGCACTAATAAGAGAAACGCCTAGCATCTTAAAGCCTATTTTTATTATATATAAGGAGTTTCCGGTAGCTATTCCTTTATTAACAATATCAGACATATAGTCTGGTAATGAAAGATCACAAATAGCTTGTCCGAATAATAATATAATTGAAGTTATTATAAATAAGATATAAGGTTCAAAGTATTTCATTAACCTAGCCATATAACTAATTCACCTCTTTAAACTACTATATAAATTTTATGATACCATGGAATGGAAAATTTTCAAATAAAACAAATCCAAAAGTGCTTGTAATACTTTTAAAACAGATAACCCATTCTATGGATGTTTCATGGAGCCTCAAAAATGGAGAGTTTGATTTTAAAACAGCAACAAGATATATGTATGAGATGTTGTTAGATGTAGCACCAGAATATAGGCAAGTTAAAGAATTTGATGTTTTTGAAATTTTATAGATTATATTAAAAAATATTGTGTTGTCTCCAATATATAACAGTATAGAATTATCCTAAATGTACATCATAATATAATGAGGTGATATAAATGGATAATAATAAAAATAGGTTAAAAGACAGACCAAAATCTAATGCAGAGCGTAGAAAAATTGATCCAAAAGGAAATGAAGATTTAGGAATTATTGACGGGAAAAAAATAGGAGCACCTCCACATAAGGAAAAGGATCATCTATAAACAATATAGGGAATGTATTAAACCAAGAGAATTGCGTTTAATATATTCTCTTTTAAAAATTTGGAGTAAAATATATATGATAAAGAAGAAAATATTAGATATAGGGAAACGTATTGAGAATGTTATTTATTATATGTTATTTGATTTTTAATCAAGAATAATGTATTTAATTAGTTAAGAGGTAAGAACTAAGAGTTAATGATGAAATCCCTGAACGGGATTTCTAAAAAATATTTTATTGAAAAGCCTGTGGCTTTTCTTCCTTAACTCTTATCTCTTACTTCTTATCTCTTAACTGTATAAAGGCTTTTTCTTAGATACAATTATTACAAAAATTACAGGTTATAAATATAATTTTAAATGTTGAACCCTATAGATATAAGTCACAATCAAAAAGTGAGATATGAGGAGAGCTAGAAAATGGTATTAGAATTAACAGTATACGAATTAGGTGAAGCTTTAACGAAAATCGAAGAAAAATATAAATTAGATGTATTAGTTAAATTGAATTTAAGTGGTGGATGGATGACAATAAAAGGAGAAGCAATGATAGAAAAAACTCCAATTGTTTCAAAAACAAGCTGTAGTGGAAATGGGAATAATATTATAGATATAAAAGTTAAAAATGAAAACAATGAAGAGGGAAGTATCATAAAAATAACAGGAGCTAAAAATAAAAAATTTAATGTAGATATATCAAGTACAAGATATAAAGAGATTAATCCTAATAATTTAACTATTAATCAAATAAAAGTCAATGAAAATGAAAGCAAATTAAGAATTGATGAGGATATAATCTTTACTATAAATGCACCAGTTGATGAAGTAGCGAGCTTCGTAGAAAGCAAATAAGACATATAAAAGAAAATAGACTATTGTTTTTTTGAATATGCCTAACTAGTGTATAAAACTATATTAAATACACATACTACTATAGAAGGTTATAGGAATAGGAGTGTGATAAAAATGGACAATAGTATGAAAAGAAAACATACAAATAAGCATAAGAGTTTAAATCATAATCCACAAGCAGAAAGTGCAAAAGCAGTTTTTGGTGAACCAAAAGCTAAAGACTCTGAATTTATTCCAAGAACTTTTGATTAAAATTTAAAGAAATATAAAAAATAAATTAAGAAATAAGTGAGTAGGGTTAGAAGGAATTAAATCTTTCTAGCCTTATTTTTGTTTATGAAGTTTAATGTAAGTTGATAATTTAATTTGGCAATATGTATATTAATATGTTTAATTTGGCAGTGTTCATGTATAATATTAATTATAGAATGTATTTTGCTAGATTATATATGAGAGGGATGGATATACTATGCATGTTTTTGTGGCGAGACAACCTATTTTTGATAGGAAAAATAATGTTGTTGCTTATGAGCTTTTATTTAGAAATGGATATGAAAATTCTTATAATAGTGTGGATGGAAATAAAGCAACATTATCAGTTATAGCAAATTCATTTTACGAATTTGATTTTAAAACTATTACAGATAATAAGAAGGTATTTATAAATTTTACTGAAAAATTAATAAAGGATGAAATAGCTACAATACTTTCACCAGAATATGTAGTGATAGAGATTTTAGAGACAATAGAACCAACTGATGAAATTATAAATGAATGCAAAAAGTTAAAGGAAAAAGGATTCACATTGGCATTGGATGATTTTGTATTTCATGAAAAGTATAATAAATTAATAGAAATAATTGATATCATAAAAGTTGATTTCTTAATTACTAAAAATTTTGAACGGAAAAAAATATTAGATTTATTAAAAATAAATAACAAAATTAGATTCTTAGCTGAAAAAGTTGAAAGTATGGAGGAATATAATGAAGCAGTGAACCTTGGATATACATATTTTCAAGGATATTATTTTAGCAAGCCAGTAATATTAGAAACAGAATATATTCCATCAAGTAGAAATACAGCATTGGAAATTTTAAAATTAGTGAATAATAAGGATTTTAGTTTTAATGATTTGGAAGCTTTGATATTAAAAGATGTAGGTTTATCATATAAACTAACTAAGTTAATTAAATCATCAACTTATTGTATAAAAAATAAAGATTATTCAATCAAAAATGCTATTATATTCCTTGGAGAAAAAGAAATTATTAAGTGGCTTTATGTAGTTTTATTAAATGATCTAAAAGGAGATAATCCAAATGAGTTGATAAAAGTCTCTTTACAAAGAGCAAAATTTTGTGAACTCATATGTAATATGAGTATTTATAAAGATAAGGCTTTGTTAGCGTATATGACGGGATTATTTTCAGTTATGGATGCAATATTAAATTGTTCTATGAAATCGATTATAAAGGAAATATATCTATATGATGAAATAAAAGATGCATTAATTGGTAAAGAAAATGAATTAAATAATATTTTAAAATTGGCAGTTAGCTTTGATATGGGGGGATGGAAGGATGCTGAAGTTTATGCTGATAAGATTAACATTGATATAAATAGAATTTCAGTGATATATTTAGATGCCTTAAAATGGGTAGATGATATACAACTGGATTAAGGCACATTCAAAAAAATAATAGACCAGTATGCTCGTCTATTTCGCGTCATACTGCGTCAGTAAATTCGGCTAATAGGCCCGCTATGAGCTGAATTTACTTCCTTGTCTGACACGAAATATACACATTAAGAAAGAGCAGCTATGCTGTATATAAGAACATCTCGTCGCATCTTTGGTCTATTATTTTCTTTCATGTGCCTAAAAATTATAATAAAATTTTTGAATGTGCCTAAGACTATAGGAAGAATAAACTTTCCTATAGTCTTTATTTCTGTTCAAATAGATTAATGAGTGTCACTATGAGGCAAACATACTTATTCGTCTAAGGGAATATACATAGCATTATGGACTTATTATTTTATTTCATATGCTTAATACCATAAAAAAAGGAACTATTTATAAAAAGTAGTCATAATGTCTTTGCTAAACTGAATATATTTTAGGTATAAGGGAGGAGGAGTGGTTATGAGTATGAACTTTAAGGAATTTATAGAAACAGATAGAGACAAGTATAGCACCCAAAAATTTGAAGGAAGTTTTTTAGATTATTTAAATATCGTTAAGGAGAATCCAGAAGTAGTTAATCTAGCCCATAAAAGAATTTATGAAATGATAGTAAATAAAGGGGTAGAAGAATTAAAGGCTGAGGAAAATCCTAGAATACGAAAAATCTATGGAAATGATTTAATAAGAAAATATGGATTTTTCAAGGATGATTTTTTTGGGATTGATAAAGTTATTATGAAACTTGCTAGCTACTTTAAATCAGCAGCTATGAAGGGTGAAGAAGCTAGACAAGTTTTATATCTTGTTGGACCAGTTGGTGCAGGTAAATCTTCAATAGTTGAAAGTTTAAAATCTGCATTAGAAGATTGCGAGCCGGTGTATTCATTAAAAGGATGCCCAATGCATGAAGAACCTCTTCATTTGATTCCAAAGCATTTAAGACCTAAATTCCAAGAAATGCTTGGAGTCCAAATTGAAGGTGACTTATGTCCGATATGTAAGTATAGGTTAACTCATGAGCTTAAAGGCATGTATGAAGATTTTCCAGTTGAAAGAACAGGATTTTCTATAAGATCAAGAAAAGGAGTAGGGGTAGTTCCACCAGTTGATCCTAATAATCAGGATACTTCTATATTGACTGGAGCAATTGATATTTCTAAGATGGACTTATACTCTGAAGATGACCCGAGAATATTTTCTTTAAATGGAGCTTTTAATGTTGGAAATCGTGGACTTGTAGAATTTATTGAAGTATTTAAGAATGATGTTGAGTATCTTCATACAATAATTACTGCAACCCAAGAAAAATCTATACCATCGCCAGGAAAAGGTTCTATGATTTATTTTGATGGAGTTATAGTTGCACATTCAAATGAAGCGGAATGGAATAAATTTAAATCAGATCATACTAATGAAGCTATATTAGATAGAATAGTTAAAGTTGAAGTGCCATACTGCTTGGAGCTAGATGAGGAAGTTAAAATATATGAAAAAATAATAAAGAAAAGTAATTTTAAAGCTCATATAGCACCGCATACTATTGAAATTGCAGCTATGTTTGGAGTACTTTCACGGTTAACACCTTCAGCTAAAGTGGATGCTATGACAAAGCTTAAAATATATAATGGGGAAGAAATAGTTGAAAAAGGAACTACTAAGAAAATTGATGTTGGTGAGCTTAGAGAGGAAGCTGGGCAATATGAAGGAATGAAGGGAATAAGTACAAGATTTATTATAAAAGCTATAGATAATGCTCTTTCAGAATCAGGTTATGATTGTATAAATCCGCTTAGTATAATGGAAAGCATAATAAAATCAGTAAAAGAACTTGATATAGCAGCAGATGATAAGAAGAAGTACTTGGGATTTATTCAAGATAATATTAGAAAGGAATATAACAAAATTCTTGAGAGAGAAATTACAAAGGCATTTATACATTCGTTTAGAGAACAAGCTGAAAGCTTATTTAATAATTATATAGATAATGCAGAAGCCTATGTAAATAAGAGTAAGATAAAAGATGCTTCAACTGGAGAAGAACTTAATCCAGATGAAGAATTTATGAGAAGCATAGAAGAACAAATTGGAGTATATGCAGCATCATCTAAAGGCTTTAGATCAGATGTAACATCATATATGTTTTATATAGTAAGAAAAGGTGGAAAATTAGATTATACATCTTATGAACCTTTAAAAGAAGCAATAGAAAAGAAATTAACAGCTTCAGTTAAGGATTTATCTAGAATTATAACTAAGTCAAAGGTTAGAGATAAAGAACAAGCAGAAAAATATGATTCTATGGTTGAAGAAATGACAAGGAATGGATATTGTCTTCATTGTTGTGATGTGATTTTAAAATATGCTGCTAATAATTTGTGGCGAGATTAAAGTGAATTATGGCAATATTTAGGGACTATACTAACAATCAAATTGATCACGACAGATCCATAGAAGATAGAAGAAGACACAGACAGCTTGTGGAAAAATCTATAAAAGAAAATTTAGGAGATATATTATCAGAAGAAAGCATTGTTGGAGAGAGCAAAAATAAGAAGTTTAAAATACCTATTAAAGGAATTAAAGAATATCAATTTGTTTATGGGAAAAATTCTAAAGGTGTAGCAAGTGGTGTAGGAAATGAAAAAAGGGGAGAAAAGTTAGGTAATGGTAGTAAGAAATTAGCTAAAGGGAATCAAGGTGCAGGAAATGAAGAGGGTGATGATGTCTATGAAACAGAAATCACTCTCGAAGAGTTAATGGATTATATATCAGAGGATTTAAATCTACCTAATTTGGATCAAAAAAAATATTCTGAAATATTCACCGAAACAAGTGGTAAAAAAAGAGGATATCAAACTCATGGAATAAGACCTAGACTTGCTAAAAAGAAAACAGTTATGTCTAAAATAGCAAGAAAACAAGGAAAGAAGAGAGCTTTAAGGGAGCTCGAATGTGAAGATGAGCTAGATAGATTCCCGTTTAGAGAAGAAGACTTAAGATATTATAGAGTTAAAATTAAACCTAAAAAAGATAGTAATGCAGTTATGTTATTTATTATGGACGCATCTGGATCGATGGACATAACAAAAAAATATTTAGCTAGATCATATTTTTTTGTATTAGCAACATTTTTGAAGAGAAAGTATAACAATATAGCATTTGAGTTTATATACCATACTACTGTTGCGAAAAGGGTAGATGAATATGAATTTTTTCATAAGTCAGAATCTGGAGGTACTTATATATCAAGCGGAATCAATGAAGCTTTAAAGGTAATTGAAGAAAAGTATCCACCAGCAGCATGGAATATATATAGTATATATGCAAGTGATGGAGATAATTGGTCAGAAGATAATGAAAGGGCAGTTATAGCAGTTAAAAATATATGTGAAATTAGCAATATGTTTGGTTATGCAGAACTTTTACCATCAACATATACAACAACAATGTATCATAAGTTTACAAAAGAAATAACAAATGAGAATTTTGTTTCTGTAATTATAAAAGAAAAAAAGGATTTATGGGAAGCACTTAAGATTATGCTTAGGAAGGAGTTAAAGGAGGAGTAGGAAAGTGGAGTATAGTTTTAGAGATGTTGAAACTTGGAATGAGAAAATAGAGAAAAAAGTTAAGGAATACGGATTGGATTTTTATCCTCAGGAATTTGAAATGATAAACTTCAATGAGATGATAGGATATGAAGCTTATGTTGGAATGCCTTCAAGATACCCTCATTGGAGTTTTGGAAAATCCTATGAAAAAAATAAAACTCTTTATTCTTTGAATCTTACTGGTCTTCCTTATGAAATGGTTATTAATTCAAATCCTTGCCTAGCATATTTGATGAAAGATAATACATTATTATTGCAAATACTAACGATGGCCCATGTATACGGTCATAATGATTTTTTCAAAAATAATAGATTATTCAAGCAAGGCACCAAGGCAAAATATACCTTAGAAATGTTTAATTTAGATTCAAAGATAATAAGAGAATATATTGATGATCCAAGTATAGGATATTCTGAGGTAGAAAGAATATTAGATGCAGCCCATGCAATAAGATTTCAATGTCAAAGAAATATTGGAATTAAGGAATTGACTAATGATGAAATTAAAGAAAATATTTTAAAAGAGTATGAAAATAAAAAGGAAAATCGAGGGATATTAGATTTTAATAAAGAAATAAAATTACAAGATTTAGAGAAAATTCCCCTAGAACCTGTTGATGACCTCGCGGGATTTATAATAGAATATGGTCAATTAGAGGAATGGGAGAAAACAATTCTAAGAATAGTTAAAAGAGAAACAGAGTATTTTATTCCGCAAATAGAAACTAAGATAATGAATGAAGGTTGGGCAAGCTATACGCATTATAATATTTTAAAGCAGCTAGATTTGCCTCAAGAGTTGCACCTTGAGTTTTTAAAAAGACATAATGATGTAATAGCCCCTGCTATTGGTGGACTAAATCCATATTATATTGGCTTTAAAATATTTGAGGATATTGAAAAGAAATATGGAAAAGAAAAGATATTCGAGGTTAGAGAAGTAGAAAGGGATTCTTCTTTCTTAAGGCGTTATCTAACAAAAGAATTGTGTGGAGAATTAAATTTATTCCAATATAACGAAAGGACATTTGATGTTATCATTGAAGAAATATCGGATGATACTGGATGGAAAACCATAAGGGACACCCTTAGTTATACTGCAGGTATGGGAAACATACCATATATTAGAGTTGTAGATTTAAATAAGAAAAATAATACGCTAACATTAGAAAACGTCTTTGATGGCAGAGCATTAGAGCTTTCTTATGCAAAAGAAACATTAAAATATGTTCAAGAATTATGGGGGCATGATGTTAAATTAATAACTAAATCAAGTGATAAGCAAGATGTTATTTTAACCTGTAATCAAGAAAAGAAAATAATCATATCCTAAAAGATGATGAATGATTAAGAGTGAATGATGAATGATTAAGGAAGAAAGCTCCAAGGAGAAAGTCCGAGAACCCCAATTAAAAGGAAACACGACTCGTATGCACTCGCACTTTTCCGAAGGAATTTCTATGAAATATTATAATATAAGAAATTACGTTGTAATTCCATCCTTCATCATTCACTATTCGTTATTAGGCACAATCAAAAAAATAATAGACCAGTATGCTCGTCTATTTCGCGTCATACTGCGTTAGTAAATTCTACTAATAGGCCCACTATGAGCAGAATTTACTTCCTTGTCTGACACGAAATATACGTCGCATCTTTGGTCTAT
>JARLHR010000068.1 GCA_031292145.1 Clostridium sp.
TATCTGAACGCCGTCAGCACCTGCTTCTTTGCACCTCTCAGCAGCTAGAGCAAAACTATGAATAACACTTTGTATTTCTTCTTTAGTCATACTTTTGGCTGATTTATCTTCAGAAAGCATAAAATCAGATGGAGCAAGCGGTTTGTTTCCATTATCGGGATTTGCTTCTAAACCAAAATGCCCTATGTGTGCAATAATTTTGCAATCGTGGGCGTGAGCTTTATTAACTATCTTACTTAATCCGGGAACAAAATCATCATCGTACGCCTTTACAATATTGGGAAATAACCTTGAGTTTTCATCAACCCCAATTAAGCCGGTAATTGCTGCGCCTATGCCTCCTGCTGCAAGCTTTTCGTAGATAGAAATTAACTTCTCGGTAATGTGACCATCTTGATCAGCAGCACCCTCCACTGTTGCACTACGAATTATACGATTTTTTAAGGTTATTGCCCCCACATTCGCTTTTTCAAAAATTGTTTTCATTATAAAATCCTCCTTATTATTTTGTAACTTTTTTAGTTACAACTATATTTAAAAAAAATTGTGTAACCACTTAGGTTACAAAAATTTTTGTACTTTTACAAATATTTTTATATTTTCTCCACTATATCAAAAAGAGTATTTTCCTTGAGTGTATCTTCTAAGCTTTTTTGTGCAGCTATTATAATGTAATCGCATACCACGCTTTCATTAGCCCTTATCTGTTATTCATAAACTTATCTTCTTATTTTAGTTAAGAATGCATCTCTTTTTCCCAATCGTAAAGCACTTATTGCAACTTGCACATCTTGCTTTTTCCTGACCATTTTTTAGTCTGGTAATCAAATCAGGTTCGCTTATAAGTGGTCTGCTCATAGATATCATATCGACACCAGCTTCCAACACTGCCTCCATATCCTCGAAATTTCTTATACCGCCAACTACTATTACAGGGATGTCTGTGTTCCCTTTGATATTAATTGCGCTTTCAACAAAATAATTGTGATCCGAGTATTTCATATGTACGAAATTAGACCCGCTAAATTCAACAGCTTCGACACCCAATCTCTTAAACTCAGGTATCATTTTCTTCAAGTCACTCGTATATTGTTCATTTTCTTCAGCGGCATTTGAATTCACCTTGACAAAAACCGGATAATCAGCTCCACATTTATTTTTGATCCCTTGGATTATCTTTTTGACAATTAAAAATCTGCCTTCATAGGTTTCACCATATTTATCGTTTCTCTTGTTAAATGATGGTGTTAAAAACTCACATAGAAGGTAGTCGTGAGCACAATGAATTTCAACACCATCCATCCCTGATAATTTTGCACGATAAGCAGCATCTATGAAATCCTGAATCACAGACTCAATTTCATTCACGCTCATCTCTCGGGCTTGTTTACCTTCCTCAAGTTCAATAACTGATGGTCCAACTTTATTATCATCCGGATAGGCTTTGGCGCCTCCATGATTGAGTTGTGCAATCACTTTAGTACCGTATGGTCGAACTCTTGAAATGATTTTACTTGCTCGTTCGATTTGATAATCTTCAGCAAGTTCATTAGAACCGGGTCTTACAATCCCTTTTGGGGATACAAAAAATTGTCCCGCGATGATTAGTCCAATATCATTACTCGCCAGTTCTTCAAACATATCCAGTTCTTCATCGCTAATCGTACCATCAAGGTTCCCTAAATGGCTATGTGTGGCTGATCTTACAATTCTGTTTTTAATCGTTAAATTTTTAAATTTCATTTCCTCAAATACTTTCATTTCTTCAAATTCTTTCATTTTTCTCCTCCATTTTTTTGTAAGTTATCAATAAGTTTAATTTTTTTACATCATAGCTTTCTTGTTAATGAATTATTAATCACCCTTAGCCAAATTATTCATGACACACCAAGTATTCTATATGTCAGGGATAGATCATTTCTATCGGTGATAAAATATGACAATAAGAAACCATTATAGTCTTTTCAAATATCCTTCACTACTTTTTAAGGATTAATATCATCATTCGTTGTAATTATTATTGTTACATCGAATTGCAAAAAAAATTATCAAATCAATTGCTTGAGTTTTGGTATCAAAAGCTATTAACGATTAGAGTTCCATCCCATTCCTAGTTGCAATGTCCTTCATTATATCAAATAGTGTATATTTCTCTAACTCTAACTCCATTTCAAGTTGAACTGAATGCAATGGGGCGGTCAACGCAAGATTAATGACCGAACCGATTTTGCATTTCGGATTAACCTTATGATGCAGATCAAAAATACTCGATTCTTCATCAGATTGTACAGCATCAAATATTGCTCTTAATGATATGTCTTTCGGTGATTTTAGCAACTCAACACCACCTACACCCGCACGGACGTTTATCAATCCTGCTGTTTTAAGCAGAGCGTTTATTCTTCTAATTACAACAGGATTCGTGTTAACGCTTAATGCAATTTCTGCAGAAGTAGGCTTTTCATTATATAATAGTGGCGCTAATCCAACAACTGCCAAAATGTGTATTGCAACTGGAAATTTTGTATTTATTCTCATTTTGCCCTCCTCTTAATTACATTTGTAACAATTGTAATTACACACAGCCCTTTATCAAGTATCATACGCATATTTTTAAAGAATAATATTCGGATGGATTAATTTTGTGACTTCAATACATTTTTATGAATAGCAATTGTAATCATTATTGTTACACCAATAAGCAAAAAAAATCACTTTCTACGCTACTTACAGATCGACAATTAGCACTAATTAGCCATTACGATTTATGTTTCAAATATCATTTCACCTTCCGTTGTAACTATTATAATTACACCATAGGTAATTGTCAATACAAGTTTTAGTTTTTTTGCAAAGAACTTTTTTATATTTATTTATTTTTTTGTAAGAATGCCCCCTTGACAGAATCCTACTCGTGAAGAGTTAGAAAAAACTGTTGCTCTACTTGAAAATGCAAAGGCTGCTTTTGCTTTTTCAAGCGGAATGTTGGCAATTTCGATAGTTATTATGCTATTCTCTGCCGGAGATCATATCATTATTTCCGATGACTTGTATGGAGGAACTTATAGAATTTTTGAAGAAATATATTAAAAATTTTTCTTTCTGTAAATATCATTTCTTTGTTCATTGTATTGCTTATACTTCTCCAATGCTGAGATAATCTTTCTATTTGCTGGTTATCTCCTATTTGTTTAATTGCTGAAACATCCATAATAATTAATAATCACCCAATTATTTTCATAATATTATTAGAACATAGTATTGATAAATAAATTTTATATTATTATATCACATTTTTACCAAACTACGGTAATCAGGTAATTACTATAATTTTTTGAAAAATAAAAACAAACCCTCATTTTTGTGGGTTTCATGGTGGAGGCGAAGCGTACATAACCCCTGCTCTATTCTCCAATTTTAATAACTTTAGCATACACTTATTATACATGCGCTAAACTTTATCCATCATTTATTTGTTTTCTGGTTATATAACTTCCCATTATACACATAACAAACATTTTTTAATGTTATTTTGCTAATTTACTCAACAATAAATTAAGAATAGATTATTTCTTTTTCATAAATAATCTATTCTTAATTATACTACAATATTTTATTTTTTACCTATATTTTTCCAAAACTTTTTACCATTTAAAAATTTTCTTTCTCAATAGTTATCAAATCTTATACTAAGTGTTCTTTCTCTTAAATTTAATTAGGAAGTCACTTTTCTCTAAAACAAAATTCTTATTAAAAATATACTTACTTAGTAGTAATGGATTGGAGTTAAATGGGATAAAGACTTCGTTTTCTGTTTCATGAAAATAGATATCACTATCCCATATTTCTAATAATTTATTTGCTGCTAACGAAATCCCTATTTCAGTCAGTTTGATAAGATGATTGTATTCTTCAATTATCTCTTCTATTAGGCATGCCTCTTTAAGTAAAACTATTTTCTCTTGTGAAATAAAGTTTTCCAGCTTATTTATATCTACCCAATTTTCAAACTTATTTTGAACATAGTAAATTCTTTCTAAATCCTGCACATAATCATTATAGTTATGTCCCATAGATATAAGATATAGCTGCCTAATAGTTTTTAACAAAAACTTTTCGTCCATTAATTTAGTTATATAGTTCTCACTTATATTAATAAATCCATTAGCAAGTATATTTTCATTTTGCCGATCAATTATATATTCGCTAAAGATTTTCCATATATTTTCATCATCAACTTCAAGCTCCTCTAGTATTTTTATTTGCTCAACTCGAGAAGCACTGCTTAAATTCCTTACAAAAAACAAATATTCAAGGTAAATTAAAAATTCCAATGATTTCTTATGCCTCTTTGAAGATTGAACAATAAACTCTTTTCTATACCTAGAGCTAAGTACCCTTGAGAATGTTGGTTCAATACCTACTCCATTAAAGAACATTCCCCATTCCTTCATTCTATTCTCTATTTCCTTATTTCGCGCTGAATCGAGATTACACCTCATAACATACAATTTCACATCTTGTAAAATAGCTTCATTCTCATATTCAAAATACATAAGAATACGATCTAAGTCATTAAAAGCTTCTACTATTTTTTTTATTTTAAAAGTATTCCTATCGCTTACGATATAATTATGAGATACATTCTTATATATTAAGTCTAATAGTTCACTATCTTCCCTTTCTGGGGTATTATAACATTCCAAACTATCCCTCAAACTCAAAATTGTCATCTCCTAGCAACTTGTTTGCATCTAACGTTTCCAAAGAAACTTTCCATTTATAGAGATATTGTTCTTTACTTTTTACTTTTTTCTCGTCAGAATCAGAATTTATTAAATAATACATTGAGCTCTTTGTTTCCTTATCCAATCTGGAAGGAGTACTAACTAAAGTTCCAATTCTAAAACTATCTTCTATTTCAGTTCCCCCTCGATAACCTGCCGCAATCATAACATCTACATTTGTAATTGGATAATTATCAATTAATTTCCCTATACACAATTTTTTTAATCTACAATTATTGAAATCATCAACCCAATTTATCCTTTCAGTATCACCAGTATCTCTATTTATAATTCTAATTCCCAAGGATGCACGAATTTTCTCCATATCATCTTTTTCATAAGAAACTACAAGTATATTTCTTTCCTTATTCTTTTTTAATACATACTTTATAAACTGAAATTTTGATAAGTCTGAATTTCTTAAATTAATCTTATAGCATTCCAATCTCTTTTGGTACAAATTAGTGACTAACTCGTCAGAAGATATATTATAGGTTATTCCTCCAAATAGATTGAGAATGCTACGTTCCATTCTGTCAGTCCTACTTAACGTAGAATCCAGCGCAAATTTATATGTTGATTTTAAATATAATAAATCTGCTGCTTTCTCAGTAACTACCTTATGAGCATTATCATATATTATTACTCCCCAATTATTTTCAAACAGTCTCTCAAATATTGAATTGTCTGTTGTAGTTCTTATAATATCGTAAGTATAAATGTTGATTTTACTTATTTTATTTATGTTGGAATCATTAATAAATACCGAAATATCCTTGTTAGAAATATCTAAATATTTAAGAAGCATTTCCTTCCACCTTAAGCAATTATGTCTGTTTTCACACAATATTAGAGTAACCCTTTTAAAGTATTGAATTAATTTTATAGCTACATATGTTTTTCCTGAACCCACAGGCATTACTGCAAGTCCTCTTCTCCTATGTACTAAAGCATCAAAAGCTTGTGTTTGATAATATCTTAGATTTATGCCTTCTTTAAATTCAAAGTCTACAGTCCCATCTGTATCAATAGTAGGAAATGTTATATTTACATCTTTTTCTGCTAAACGTTCTATCAACTTGAAATTATCTGTTCTCGGATAAGTGTATAACTTTTCCTCACTACATGGCTTAAGTTTATCCTTAATCTTTTTATCTTCTTCTAAGAATGAAGGGTCCCCTTTCATTATCCTAATAATAATTTCCGCTTTACTTAATGTTAAACTTACAACTTTTAGATCTTTTTCTATTTCCTCTAAATGCTCAATCAAAACATCTGGTATTTCATTGTAGCTATATCTATTTAGAAATCTAATAAATTCATTTTTATATTCATCACCCATCAATAAAAGAGATGCTATAGAATTAAATAATCCTCAATTTTATATACCTCTATTTTATCTGTATATTGGACTTGTACTGTTGTTTTCTTTAAATAATTACTAATCTCAATTTCATCACTTGCTGAAAATTTTCTATAAAAATATATAGTTCCGTCTTTATGAATAATCAGTGGAAGACTCAATTACAATCACCTTTGAAAAAGTATTTGTTATAACTTATGATAGCTTGTACACCTTTATTCTAACAATATTGTAGTAATACTGCCTAAACTTTTATCCAATTTCCACTTTTGTCAACTCTAAAGCCATCAGGAGTAACACAATCACAATACATCTTCCCACACTCATCAAAAGCATAGCACCCACTATCTATCCACCTCCACAAAGGCTTATCCTTAGTCCCCTTTATCATCTTGCAATTTTCATCTAAGTAATACCAGGCTTTATTATTATTTTCATTATAATACCACGCGTTTTGCAAAGCATATCCTCTATCATCAAATATATACCATTCATCATCAATCTCTTTCCAACCATTTTGAGATGTATAATAGTACTTATTTTTTGTGTCCGTACAATACCACCAGCCAATCTCATTTTGGTTCCACCCAAATTTACATTCTCCATAACCATCTACTCCGACTAATCCATTAACAATAGCTCTTGCAATAACTTCTGGATCATATTTATCTGCATCATCGCTATCAGCAAATAAACACTCAACTAATATTGCAGGCATAACTGTTTTATCAAGTACAATTAGATTCCTTGTCTTTACCCCTCTATTAAGTAAATTCAAAGAACTTGACAACGAATTGCTGACTTTCACTGCATATTGATTGGCAACTTCTGATTTTCCAGTAACACATACTTCTGATCCACTACCTCCCCCTGCATTAATATGAATTTCCACATATAATTCAATATTTGTTGTCTTTGCAATTTCATTAGCTTGATTTGCCCTAAGATAACAATCATCACAGTTATAACTATTTCCCTCGTCAACCCTAAGTAAATTAACACCATGCCCTTTATTCTTCAAATACTCTGCAACTAAAGCTCCAATCTCACGAGTACAAGCACTTTCATCAAGTCTAGCAACAACTCCACATCCAACATTTCCGCTAGCAGTATGACCTACAGCAATAATAAAATCACTCATTTTTTACACCATCCTCTCCATTATCTTTATTTTTTTACTTTTTCATATAAGTTATATGTATTTAAGCCATATATACTATATATAGAAACAAATTTAACACCAAACACAATATATGTAAATTAATCACTTTAATTCATAACTCTTATATTGAAGATGGAGGTTTATATGGATTTTAATTATATTGAAGCTTTAGTTACCAGATGTAAGAATAATGATGAAGACGCAAAAGAAAAATTATCTGAAGAATTTAGACCATTAATTTATAATATTTCAAAAAGAACTTTCATTGATGGGTATAACTCACATGATATTATCCAGGAATGTTACCAATCACTTTTTAAATCTGTTTCAATGTACAATTTAGAAAAGCATAGATTCGTTGCTTATGCCACCAATGCCATTAAAAATAATATGAATGATTTAATCAAAAGAACAAAAACTAGAAGCTCTACTGAAGGCAATGATGCATTAAGCTTACATGATAATGTTGAAAATGATTTTCCTGAACTTGAAATCTCAACTGAAACTTCATTATGTGAAATGTGTGACTATGAAGATTTAAAATTAGCTCTTAAGAATTTAAATGAAGAGGAAAAAGAACTTATAGATTTTGTATTCTATAGAAATTACACTATAAAGGAATATGCTTATATAAAAAATATGTGCTACTCTACTGCTATTCTAAAAAAGAAAACTATTTTAATAAAAATTCTAAATAATATTTCATTGTATTATTCACAACCTCTGTAGTTTTCTCCACATAATTATCAACAACTTGATCTATTTCATCACAAATATATTTTAAGCTGCATCCTAGACATTTATCTAGTATACCATCCTCTAACAAAGAACATTTAAGTTCATCACTGAAAGTAGAATTTCTAATTGCTAGAGCTATTTGTTTTTTATCAAAGACTTCTCCTTCTTCTGAACTAATCTTAATTTCATCTCTAATCATTTTTTACAACACACTCCAATAATTTATTTGCAGCTCTAAAAAACTTATCAGCTGCTATTATGGATATATGTTTTATGCTGTGACATTACATTAAATCAAATAATATTTTTATAATAATACCATCTTAACCCGCATTTTTGGCGCATATTCTGAAGAGTATTTATGGTAATATTCCAAAGAATAAATGTTGTACAGAATATTTATGGTAAACCATATTAGAATATGCTCAATTTAGCCATATATCCTAAGTGAGATAAGTGAGAATCCAAATTTTATATTTGGTTATTCGAACTTAGTTAACTAGATCTGCTAGTTAACTTCATTATTCATTTGGTTTCTCGAACTTACTCAGCGAACGAATGTGAGTCGAGTTTCCAATAAAAATAATTAAGGAGAATATTTATGGCAACAAGAAAACAAAATAAAATACCTAAAAGTGATTTTGATGCTGAAGATGATTTAGACGTTTGCGGCTTTACTTCTGAACCAATTGTAACTGGAGAATGTATTTCATCCTTTTCATTTGATGATAATTCTATAAATGAAATTAAACTTGATGCTACAACTAATACAGGAAATTCAAGTGATGTTGATACTTCTTCCAATATAACTAATGATACTGTAAACTTTACTATTGATCCCGATAATGAGCAAACTATAAACTCCCCTACTACTTCAAATAATATATCTATGTCAAACTCAAATGATACAACACGCTCAAATAATCAAATTACATTAAATAAAAATACTACCTTAGAAGATAATAGAAAAGCTCCTGTGGTAAATGGTATGGCCCCACCTATTAATGGAGAATATTTGGATATTAAAAGAACCTATATGCTTAGAGCTTCTACAGTTAGAAAGATTAATCAACTCAAAAGCATTCATCCTGAATTAAATACTTATGTAAGTACTATAGTTGATTTAGCTATAGCTCATTATTATGATTATATAATTAATGGTGGCAGCCAATAATAAATAACTTTTATGATTTACATTTATAACATAAATAATATTTTTATTGTTTTATAAAACAATATACTTTTACTCATATATCCCTTATGGGAGGTGATAAAATTATGGATATAACTCAATTAATGAACCTTATTGTTAATAATGGATTTGCTATAGCTGTTGCGGCATATTTGCTAATACGCTTAGAAAAACAAATTAATAACTTATCTAGTTCAATTAATAAATTAAATACCATAATATCAACAAAGCTTGGAGTTGTTATTGATAATGATGTATCAAATGATGATTCTCATAAGGTGGCATGATAAAAGGCAATAATCATTTTGTTTATTGCCTTTATTATGTATGTATTAACATTTAGCTTAGTCATATTTATTTTTTTGGATTGACTCTATGCTGTAATATTTTATTACATGCTCTACCTATTGAGCTAACTCCCTACAAATACCGCATAGAGCCATAATGGTAATCATAATATTAATACTAAACCACTTCCTTTGAAAATTTCCTTTAAGGCCTTCAATCAAGTTTCCAATTGTAACTTTAATTGTTGATTCCGCAAGAATAGTTATACAAATACTTCT
The DNA here is from genome assembly GCA_031292145.1 of Clostridium sp. GTDB lineage: Bacteria > Bacillota > Clostridia > Clostridiales > Clostridiaceae > Clostridium. The sequence goes on from JARLHR010000068.1 coordinate 9,809, forward strand.
TAACATTATTGTTGGGAGTGTAGGGCTTGAACCTACAACCTTGGCATACATTTTTAATAATAAATAATTTATATCATATTTAATTATAACACCTTAATCTAACGTATACAAAGTTAATATTCCTCTCA
>JARLHR010000003.1 GCA_031292145.1 Clostridium sp.
ACATTTTATCACTCCTTGTAAAAGGCGTGTAAAATGTGAGAAGTGAAGTTCCTTGAGAAAGAACTTCACTTCTTATTTTTTCCACATAAAATTTTATTTAATCACCAAACCAAGCCGTCGCTTTTAGCGATTTAGTTCTATGAGAAAATTATGTACTTATAGATCTAAGAATTTATAGTATTTTCAAAACTTAAAATAGAATCTTTAATATTAATATTTGCTCCTAGTATAGTCAAAGCATCTAATCCCAATATTCCATCTAACGTTATTCCAAAATCCATATTACCTAAATCTATCTTAAAGTTTTCTATAATAAGTCCATTGATATTAAATACATCTACTTGTTTATTTAATATCGTTTCGTAACCACCTACACCATATATAGTATCAATAATTTCCGTACCATCAGTTTCAATATAATCACTATTAATTAATGTTGTAGCTGAACCAGTATCTACCAATACATTGTTAAGATTTAAAACTTGTTCATTAATTGTTATTTCTAGCGAACAAAGCAATAATCTATCCTCTTGTCTTAGTTTTATCATCTGAGCACCCCAAGTCTTTTAACATTATAAGTTAAATTTTCTTTTTTAGTATCACCTATATTTAATGGTCTTTTCTTATCCTCTTTATGAATTTTAGAATAATACTTAAAAGCTTCTCCAAGTTCATCAAAAACTTCTATTATTGCCAATTCTGTTACCGTTAATATATTATTCTCTTCATATTGATTTAGGCTTTCAAATACTATAAATTTATTAGGATAAGTTTTTCTAGCTTCATTCCATTTCATTATTTTCATCCTTTCATTTTTTATTACTGCGCGCATTAGTATTACGTATTAATAGTAAAAAATACCGAAGATATTTCTTACTATGATGCAAACTCTTAACTCTTAACTGAACAAAGGGGGATTTTATATATGAAATTTGTAACTTTTAAGTATGATAATATATTACTATTCCGCATTAATTATAACATATTTTGTAAAAATTGCATTATTTAATTTTCAAAGAACATTTTTATAATTTACTACGTCAAATCTACAAGCTACGAACAATGCATTACAACTGTAATTGCTGATATTATATATATTGACCATTGTACCTAATAAAACTAATGTTCAAAATAAAAAAAATCGGGCAATCTGGGGGCGTTCTTGTGCCCGCAACCGTCCGCTGAAAGTCACCAAAACAACCACTAAACTATGACGAGTGATACGAAGGAGCCACTACGACACGAAGTCTGCGCCCCACCGGTAACCCAAATAATGGACTAGTCTAATGCATACAGATTCTTATATTGTAAAAGGCTCGAGCTTGCCGAAAGACTTTTTCAATATTAGAAGCTGTCGCAGCTGTCCTTTTTTGGGTGGTGGATTAAGCGCCCAAATAATTTCTCATATTAAACTTTTACACTATAGTTAATAAATATATAGTAGTAACAATAAAACTAATCTATGAATAAAATAAAAAATTGATATTAATTATAACATTGGTATACTTATATATAAAATATAATAGCTTTAATGTCTCACCCATAATTAAATACGCGCCCTGATATATTGGAGCTTTAGCTCCGGCAAATATATTTTAATTATCCAAGCCCTTTAGGGCTTGGATAATTTCCTTGCTGCCGCAGGCAATAAAATCATTGAAAAATGCAAGCTATATAACTATACCAACAATAATATATACACTATAATTAACATTTGTAAATATAATAGCAGTACCTTTGCATAGCTTGCATTTTTCTTCCTTTGACTTGAAGGTAAAACCTTGAAGTCACTAGCTACACTTTAAAAAAACGCAGAAGAAAGTAACAATGCAATAGCTTGAAGCGAAGCTTCAAGCTATTGCATATTGTTTCTTTCTGGCCCTTAAGTTTAGAAGATAATTTAGAGTTAAGTTGTAGCAGAAAACATTAACTTCTTTTATTATCCTCTAAAATTTAACAATTCTATATACTTCGCATATTTAGCTTGGACATTATTCCCTTCTAGTTTAATGACTTAGCTCCAAGTTGTATGTATTATTAGAAGTTGGAAGTTATAATAAAATTTATTGTTATACGAAACTAAGCTGAAATACTTATAATTACTACATTATTTAAGCCTATATGAAGCTTGTGATTTTTTTATCTCTATATCATTTGACTATAGCCAAATTTTGTAAGTAAGAAGTTAATATTATCTGCATTAACTCAGCTGCGACAACCTCTATATTTTATACTTTTCTCGATTAAAATTAGAATTTAATTTGAACTTTTTGGCTGAAATAATTTACCGTGTAACTTTCCTAATCTTTCTGCTATTTTCTTCTCAACTAGTTCATATAAATTGTCAACTTTACTTCTTAGCTTAAAGTTATATATATGGTTTGTCACTACTACAATTATATATGCACCTATTACATCCATAGGATAATGGTTTCCAACATAAACTCTCGAAAAACCAACAATTAATGATAATATAGTTAAAATTGTACTAAGTATCTTATTATATTTTGTAAGTCCCAATGCTATACTCATTGTTCCTGTCGCATGATCACTTGGAAATGATGCATCTGTAACATGAGGTACTAATAAATTTACTTTATTATGTACAAAAGGCCTGTCTACATAGTATATATTTCCAATTATAAAACTTAAAATTAAATTAATTACTGTAATAACAAAAGTACTAAAAACAGCTTTTCTGCTATTAGAATTATTTTTCATAATTCCTAAGATAAATACTATTGCAGTAACTGCCATAAATATGTAAGGCACATCTTTTGAAAAGAAAATCATCACCTTATCTAAAATTGTATTTTTATTGGCTAAATTGTTTATCATTCTAAAAAGTTCCATATTCATTTTTATCTATCCTTTCTGTAATGTATTGTGACAAAATAATTGATACTTTACTGCATAATAATCCTAAAACAATGCCAGCTAATACATCTGTTGGGTAATGTACATATAAATATAATCTTGAAAATGCTATTAAAAATGCTAGTCCAAAGAAAATAAATTTATATTTTTTAAAATAATTTGCTAATACTGCTGCACCTGCAAAAGAAGATGCCGAATGTCCTGATGGAAAAGAATATGACAACGGTTTTGCAATTAACATATTAATTGCGGGTATATCTGCACACGGCCGTATACGTTGAATTAAATGTTTCAATATTCCTTCCCCTAAAACTGCACTTATTGTTAAAGCACCTAGAACTATAAAACCTATTTTTCTATATTTTTTATTAATCATTAATAAAATGGCTATTACAATCCATACGACTCCCCCATCGCCTAAGGAAGTAAATGTAACCATGGCTTTATCCATAATATAGCTATGCATATTATTTTTTATAAATAATAATATAGAGTTATCTATATTTTGTAATACTAATATCACTCTCATCCCCTTATACATACTTTTTAACATATACAATTCTATTTATTAATTAGCTTATATGTAGTTATAATTATATGTGTCCTAAAATTCATAAAGAAAGTATGTATATTTAGCTAAATAACATTTTGCAAAGCATACATACTTCTTTTTCTCATTTAATATAAAAAGCAGCTAACTTATTTTAGTTCTTTCCTTTACGTTCACCTTTGCCAATTTCATTAGCTTTTTGCTTTCCATAATCACTTTTACCATCTTTTCTATCCATATGACTATTTTCTCTATCCCTTATATCTAAAATATCTCCATTTAAGTTTTTCATAATTTCTATTTTATCTCCAACCTGTATTTGCTTAGATTCAATTGGATACTCACCTACATCTACAGTTTTAGTATTTATAAAGTTTACTACCGTAATGTTTTTCCCATCAATATTTTTAACAGTTCCTTTTATCTCAAACATTAGAGCAAATGAAATTTTTAATGCTGATGCATAATTAAAATTACTATTTCAGTTATAAATGTTTTTTTGTTTAAAACTCTTTTAGTGAAATTCTTTACCTTTTCATTCCTTAAAAATGTCATTAATTTTTTTTAAATTTTTCATATTTAATTTCTCCTTTCAAATCTTTACGCTTTGTATATAACTATTTATTTTGCAAAGCTTACTTACTAACACTAATTGCATCAAATTTCATTTAAATCTCAGCAGCAATTCCTTTAAACAAATACATCATATCAATGAGTGTTAAACAAACAAACCTAGAAAGTTAAACAAAAGTTAAACTGTTTGTAAAAAAATTTTATAATATAATTGCATCATATTTTATATCTATTCCTTTCTTAATGCACCAAATACTATGAACACAGTTCTTTCAGCCTTATTAAAACTATATGCTCTCATATATAGTTTTCAATTTCATCCCAATCTTCCTAATATCTTTTTCCTTCACCAATTTGTAACCTGAATCCTGTAATGATGGCAGTTTTCCAATAAGTATTTTTCTAATTTTATCTTGAAACTCTCCTATAGAACTTCCTTTATAGACTTCTTTTCCATCAGAAAACATTTCTTTATAAATAGGAATATCTCTAATTAAAATTGGAATCTTCATTGCAAGGGCTTCAAGTAATACAATCCCTTCCGTTTCTTCATGAGTAAGAAACAAAAACAAATCACTTCCACTATAGGCATCACGTAATTGTTCTCTGCAGACGTAGCCTGGAAACTTCGCATTTTTTGGAGCTGTAGTAATATCATTTTGTATATTATGTGGTACAAGACTAGGATTGGTGTAGCCAAACCAAATAAATGTTATTTCCGGCATATCTTTTGCCAATTTTATAAAATCCCTTATACCTTTACGTTCCATATAGTGACCTACAGAAACAATTACTTTTTCATTATCCGATAAACTATATTTTTCTCGAAATCTTTTTGCGCCTTCTGAATCTCTATAAAAATAAGAAAGATCAATTCCATTAGATAAAGCATAAATAGGCTTTTTGATATCATAGCTTAATAATAAATTTTTAGAGTACTCACTTGGAGTTATAATTACATCTCCAAGGCTGTAGCAAAACTTAATCCATCTCTTAAAAATAGGAGCTATAAGATTCGATCCCTTAAAAGAGTTTTTAAAATCTTCCATAGTAGAGTGAGCATAATATATAATTTTTTTCCTCCTAATCTTCGATAGAAGTGCAATAAATACTGAATCCGGGAATATAGTATTAAGTTGGACAATATCATATGAATCCTTTATATCTGTTGTATATGGAATATTATTATCCTCTAATGCTTTTTGCTGGTGATGAATAGCTCTACCAATTCCACTTTTTTCTACAAGTTTCAAAAGACCAGTATATAAGAGTATTTTCATTCTATAATTCCTCCTTATAATAAAGGTAATAATTTTTGTACTATGATATTTAGCATAAGACTATACATAACAATTGCAAAAGGTTTCCCTAAAAGTATAATCAAAACAAATTTTTTCAACTTCATTTTACTCATACCTGCTATATAGCAAAGAAAATCATCTGGGGCTACTGGCAAAAATATTGCTGTAGCAAATATACGCTCAAAACTAGGTTTTTTTAGCCATCCTATATATTTATTAAAAACTTTTTTATTAGACATATTCATTACATAATTAAGTCCATACTGCCTTGCAAGTAAGAATGCAGCAATTGAACCAATGCAAATACCAACATAGTTATATATAAATCCTTGAACTGAACCAAAAATCAAAACCCCAGCCACACATCCAATGGCTCCTGGAGATATAGGTAATACTACCTGTATAGCCTGAAAAACTATAAATATTATTGGTGCAAACCACCCAAATTGCTGTAAAAATGTTTGCAATGCTGTTTGGGATGTGAATAAATTCATTTGAATACCATATACGAAAAATGCAACTGTTATAACTAACCCGATTAATGTAGAGCTATTAATTAAAATACTCCATCTTGTACGCTGCGCATATTCCATTTTATTACCTCCTCTTACCCAAAATTTCTTAACATGAACTTCTAGCCTTAATTTCTTCTGCTATCTTTATATTAACTAAATCATATCAAGTAATGTTAAACTCAAAATACTTAAAAGTTAAACAGAAGTTAAACAATTTATTAAAGAGTAAAAAAATAAGTGCTAGCTTTAATCTTCTGTAAGATTATTAGCTGCACTTATAACGTACCCAAAACACCCTTGCAATTTACAAGAGTGTTTATGTTTTTAAAGGAAACTCGATTCGCATTCGCTCACTGAGTAAGCGATTCACACAAAATCATTTTATATGGAAGTTAACTCGTATTCACGAGTTAACTAAGTTCGAATACCCAAATATAAGATTTGGATTCTCACTTATCTGCTTATACTTTAAATCGATAACCAGCTCCCCATACAGTTCGAATATGTACCGGATTAGAAGGATCCTTTTCAATTTTCTCCCTTAATCTATTGATATGAACTGCAACAGTTTTAATATCTCCGTATGCATCCATGCCCCAGATTTTTTCATATAATGTTTCTTTACTAAAAACAATATCAGCATTGGTAACAAGAAACAATAGTAATTCATATTCCTTATTTTTAAACTCAATCTCTTTGTCATCAACATAAACACGATGAGTTTTTGAGTTAATCATTACGTTCCCAACCTGTATTTCCTCATTTTCTACTGAATGGCCAGTTGTTAATCGTTCATATTGAGCTAAGTTCGCTTTTACCCTGGCCACAAGCTCAGTAGGAGAAAAAGGTTTTGAAATATAATCATCTGCTCCAAGGCCTAGACCTCTTATTTTATCTACATCTTCTATTCTTGCAGTTACCATGATTATTGGAACGTCAATTGATCCACGTATTTTTTTACAAATCTCATATCCATCAATATTTGGCAACATTAAATCCAAAAGTATTAAATCATATTCCCCAGAAGATGCATGTTTTAAACCTTCTATTCCATCCGCCACAATAAAGGTTTCAAATCCGCTTATCTCTAAAAAATCTCTTTCAATTTCAGCAATGGATTTATCATCTTCAATAATTAGAATTTTTTTCAATACTATTCCCTCCTGCTTTCCTCTGGGGTACAAAATAATTATTAATTATTTTGCCTCCTGTATTCCTCTTAGGTCCAGAACAATTATCAATTGTTCTGCCTCCTGCACTTCTTCAGGTAACAAAATAATTACTAATTATTTTCTCTCCTGTATTCTATTTAATCCAAAAACAATTATCAATCGTTTTGTCTCCCATATTCCCATTGAGGCTAGAACTATTTTCAATTGTTCTTATTTCCTGTATATTTAGGCAGTGTCATTATAATAGCAAGCCCGCCTTCTGTAACATTTTCTGCTTTTATAGATCCACCTAACTGCTCTAAAATTTTTGCTGTTATAGAAAGTCCTAGACCACTACCCTTGCTTGGATTACTTCTAGAAGGATCTGTTCTATAAAAAACATCAAATAACTTTTCAAGTGCTTCATCACTAACACC
>JARLHR010000069.1 GCA_031292145.1 Clostridium sp.
AGTATGGATTTGATGTTCAATCAAATCCATACTTATGTAGGGTTAACATATAAAACAGTGTTTGCTTTGAAAAAATAATTTAGGCGATCATACTAAACCTCCGGGATTTCTGGAACCCCCGAGGTTTTTTGTTAATGCTTCCGCAAATAAGACTCACATGCAGAATAAGTAATAGTTGGGCAGTTTAAATATGAAAGGATATAATTATAATTAAAGCTAATGTTAAAAAGAGAATTAATTACTCACGTTACGCAAAATGATATAAAAAGGATTAATTTATAGCAGGCAAAAAATAAGGATTGCAGAAATGGATAAGCAACTCTTAGATATATATGCTGACTATTTAATTTCATCATTCTCATATACAACAGCCACCGGTCTGTCCATAGTGTCAGAAGGAAAGCTAAGTCACGATAAGATAACGCGGTTTCTGAATTCTGAAGATTTTACATCAGCGAGGTTATGGCGTCTGATAAAACCAGTAGTGCGGGAAATTCAGAGCACGGAAGGAGTCCTGATAATAGACGATACAATAGAAGAAAAGCCAAGTACAGATGAGAATGAAATAATAACCTGGCATTATGATCATTGTCAGGGCAGAAGTGTAAAAGGGATAAATATATTAAGTACGTTATACTATAGTAATGGTGTAAGTGTCCCGGTTACCTTCGCGCTTGTCCATAAGGCAAAAATCGTAATAGATAAAAAGACACAAAAAGAGAAACGTATAAGTGAGAAGACAAAAAATGAGCAATACCGCGAGATGTTAAAGGCGTGTCAAAGAAATAGTATAGAACACAGATATATATTGAATGACGTATGGTATTCATCGAGTGAAAACATGGTTTATATAAAGGAATACTTACACAAAGATTTCATAATGCCAATAAAAAGTAATCGGAAAATATCACTAAACAGGACAGATAAACTAAATGGGCGATATGTGCAAGTTGGAGAACTCAAAATCAAAGAGAACACTTCAATGCAGATATACATAGAGGGAGTAATGTTTCCATTAATGCTTCTAAGACAGGTCTTCAAAAACGAAGATGGAAGCGAAGGAGTTCTATATTTGGTGAGTAGCGATTTAACAGCCACGTATGAGTCCATGACCACAACATATCAAAAACGATGGAAAGTGGAAGAATACCATAAGTCATTGAAGCAGCATGTATCATTATGCAAGTCCCCGACCAAAGTAGTAAGAACGCAAAGCAATCATGTCTTTGCAGCAATTTATGCTTTTTATAAATTAGAGTATATAAGTATGATTGCAAAAGTGAACCGGACAGCATTAAAGACAAAACTTTATCTTCAGGCATTAAGAGCTGCTCAAGATGAATTGGGAACTATCAAGCTGGCTTTTAATATGAAATTCTAATTAAACGATATTTAACTTATTTTGCGTAACGTGAGTTAATAATATTAAGAAAACACCTGAAGGGAAAGATGTATTCAATCTTGTAGTATTAACAAATCATCCTCATCACTATGGAAGCGATGATTCTCCAGATCCAAATAGAATGTATTCCCTTGTTTATTCATTGAACCCTAAACACATTATTCCTAATATGAAATCTTTTGATAAAGTTGTGCAAGCAACTCTTCAATATGGAATTGTTCCGAATGATTTTGATGAATTATGAATGTCATAGAAAAAGCCCTATAACCCTAATTGCTATAAAGTTTTCAATTTGATATATTAAATCACGTTTTTGAATCTATTTATAATCTCTAACATTACGGCAATAGTTCAACATGAGATTTAAAAAAGCTGCGGCTAAAAATATTTACAAGTATATAATTGCTTACTTTGTTTTATGGGTTCTACTGTTTGAATTCATACTGCCGGTAAATAATATACTGCCAAAGCCGTCTGTGGTGCTTATGTCTTTCGGCGCATTATGGAGTTATTACAAGCTGCCTTATAATTTTATAATAACCATATCGGCAGTTTACCTGTCCATAATTATTGCTTATTATTTAACCTCACTGCTTAGCGCTTATATTATAAGGCGTAATCATTTTGTGTATGATTTCCTGTCGTCTCTGCACTGGTTTACCACTTATGTGCCTGCAATAATATTCGGAATATTTTTTATTTACTGGCTGCCGGGCTCAGCGTATGTTGAGTATTTGTTTGCATTCCTGATTGCATTATTCTCAATAATAATTAAGGTAAAAGAAGAGGCTGTAAAAGTTAAGCGCGAGTATATTGATTCTGCCATTTCACTCGGGGCAGGGAATGATGTAATTGCAAAAAAAGTAATCTGGAAATCAATGCAGCCGTCTATAATAGACTACCTAATTACATTGCAGTTTAAGATATGGTCTGTGCTTATTGTATTTGAATTTATTAAAGGCGGGTACGGCCTCGGCAGGATATACCGCCTTGCACTGGATTACAAAGACCTGTCTGCATTATTTACAATTTCCGTAATTACCGGTGTTATAATTTTTATCGGTGCTCAATTAATAAAATATTTTAAGAATAAGTTTTATCGCTGGAGCTTAGATTGATCCGGGAAATTTTGCTTGAATTAAAAAATATTTCCAAAGCCGTACATGGCCTTGCAGGCTCCAAGGTGCGCATTCTTGATAAAGTAAGCCTTCAGATAAATAAACCTGCACAGGCAGGACAAATTATATCGCTCTTATCCGCTTCATCACAGGAACTAACAACTTTATTAAAAATTTTATCAGCAGTTG
>JARLHR010000070.1 GCA_031292145.1 Clostridium sp.
ATTACAAGTTCTATATACTGCATTTAATTCAACTAACACTCGTAATTTAGCATATGATTGCGATAATACAGGAGCAAATAAAATAACTTCTTATAGAACTTCCTTAGATGCTAAATATTTTCAAGAATATCCGATGAGTTGTGCAGATGCAGCAGCATCTTCTCTAAATAGTGATGATTGGTTTTTAGTAAACAAAAAATATTGCAAAGATACAGTTATTTTAAATAGAGATGTATACAAAAAGAATTGGTTTCACTTAGATCGTTTTTATCAAGAACATGAAGATGTTTCTCTTGAGAATTTAGATGTAGGTTTAGAGTTAACAGGACAAACAATGAATTATACGATCGAAGGTATAACTAATTCTGCATCACTTACTCATTATGTTTTTGCCTCTTTTCGTAGAACTGCTTACTTCACTAAAGATGGTGTATTTTATGATGTAGATATGGGTGCATCAGGACAAATATAATCAAAGATTTTTTTCTTATAAAATTATCTCATATAATTAATATATACAAAAATCAATTATGTCAGATATAGATTATATTAAAAATGTTCAAGTTATTGGAAATTTAGCAGTAGGAGCCAGTCAATTTAAGTTTACTGCTACAAATTTACCGATCACAAATCCACCAGATGTATGTATTATAAAACAAATAAGTTATTTAAGTAATTTTACAGTTTCAAGTACTTTTTCGCTATGGACTGACTTGACTAGTAGCAATGTTTCTAGTTTTTCTGTGTATACAGGAGATTATACAGTAGGACCATTAGGAATAACAACAACACCAGACATTATGATAAAATTAGCAGGTCCAATTGCTGGGGATGTGATGTTTAGATTACTAGAGATAAATGCAGGAGGTAATTTTGGTGAAATTACAAGTGATGGTCATATAACAATTCAATTAGAATTTGTAAGATATAAGAGAAATGCTTAAGCATTTTGCGTATTATGTAAAAATAAAAAGTAAGTAATTATTTTCTTATGAGAATATATATAATGTCAATTACTCTTAAGAAAATAAATGATGAAATTGTTAAAGCAGTTCCTTTAATTCATGCTGAGGACAAACGACCAATATTAGGTGAAAAGTTATTTCC
>JARLHR010000071.1 GCA_031292145.1 Clostridium sp.
CAGTATAGAACCAAACCAATTTATCATTTTCTTTAAAATCTTGAGTTTTTATAATTACGGCTTTAGTTTTAAAAATCGACAGATTAACCATCCCCTATAAATGATTAAAAATTAATGATGAATAATTAATGATTGAAGACGAAATTGCCAAATAATCTCCTCCTTCATTATTCATCATTCATCACTTATTATTAATCAATGTAAACTTATTTCTGAGACTTGTATCCTAATTCTTTTAATAGGAGCTGATTATCTCTCCACTCTTTTCTAACTTTAACCCATATCTTTACATTAACCTTACTTCTTAAAAATCTTTCTAATTCATACCTTGAAGTTTCACCAATTCTCTTAAGCGTTTGGCCATTCTTTCCAATTATTATACCTTTATGTGAATCCTTCTCACAAATCAAATCCACTTCTATGTGGTATGTACCGTTATCACTTTGTTTCATTTGAATTATATCTACAGCTATACCATGTGGAACTTCATCTCTTAGTGTTCTTAAAGCTTTTTCTCTAATTATTTCCGATACCACAAATTTTTCTTGAACATCTGTTATCATGTCATCTGGATAATACTTTGGACCTTCTGGCATTGCATTTTTCATTAGCTCTACTAGTTTATCAACATTCTTGCCTTTAATTGCAGAAATAGGTATTATCTCTGCAAAATTAAATTCCTTGGCATACAGCTCTAAGCTCTTTGCCACTCTATCCTGAGTGCTTTCATCAACTTTGTTTAGAACTAAAAATACCGGACACTTTTTATCCCTTAAAGATTCTAATATAAACTTATCTCCTTTTCCCACTTCCATATCTGGATTGGTTAAAAATAATACTAAATCAACATCCTTTGTTGATTCTTTTGCTGAATTTACCATGTATTCTCCTAATTTGTGTTTAGGTTTATGGATACCTGGAGTATCAACAAATACCATTTGGTAATCATCACCTGTTAATATTGTTTGAATATTATTTCTTGTTGTTTGTGGTTTATTAGAAACTATAGAGAGTTTTTCTCCCATTATATAATTTAATAAAGTTGATTTTCCTACATTGGGTCTCCCAACTATTGTAACAAATCCTGATTTAAACATCTTTTCCTCCTCAAAGCAAGCTTCATTATCACGAAGCTTAGCTAACGTTATGCTATTTTATAAATAGTATACTCTATTTATAAGTTAATTGACAATGTACTAATCTTAATTTCAACTAAGAGTTTACAACTTACATAATTAAAGTCTAAACAAGGTAAAAATGAATAAAGTTAATAATATACCAAAGATTGCTCCAACTGCTACCTCAAGAATACTATGAACCTCAGAATCCACTCGGCTCTGCGCCGTTATAAATGCTAATAAAAAGCTAAGTAATATGCAAATTGGTTCTTCTGTAATTAGTGATATTGCAGTTGCAAGAGAAAAACCTAATGCACTATGCCCACTAGGCATTCCACCTTTTAATGGTGTTCCTTCTCCAAATATTGCTTTTGCTATTATTGTCACTATACATACAATTACCAAAACAATAAATATTGTATACGGCTCTGAATTCTTTACTTTGCTGATTAGTGAAAATGAAAATGTAGTTAACTTATCCCAAAAAATAATATACCCAACTAATAATGCATTTATAGCTGTAATTAATACTGCACCTGCTGCTGCATTTTTAGCTACCTTAGCTAAAGGATGATAATAATTCGTTGTCATATCTATTGTTGCTTCTATAGCCGTATTTACTAATTCAGCTGCTATTACCATCGTTATTGTAATTGCCAAAGCAATGAATTCAAATCTTGTTATATCAAAAAAGAAACTTGCAATTAGCACACCTAACGCTGCCACTAAATGTATTTTCATGTTTCTTTCTGTTCTTACAGTGTCTATTATACCCGTTATCGCATTGTTAAAGCTCTCTAATGTTTTTTTTACTTTCACTTTTTCACCCACTTTATCAAGTTAACAATAATCAATTAACAACGTTAAATAATTGATCATTGTTAATTTCACATTCTTATTTCTATTCCCTAGTTATGTTAAGTTTATCTAAAATATCTTCTTCTCTAGATCTCATTAGCTTTTTATCTTCTTCCTCCATATGATCATATCCGAGTAAATGCAGCACTGAATGTACTACTAAATATGCGGCTTCTCTTTCATACGAATGACTATATTCTTCACTTTGTTCCAATGCTTTTTCTAATGAAAGTACAACATCACCAAGTACGAGCTCTTCACCATCAAAGTCACTTGGATAAAATTTGTAATCCGAATACATTTCTTTAAAAACTTTTTTATCTTCATATTCCAGCATAGGAAAAGATAATACATCGGTTTCTTTATTTATGCCTCTAGTATCATTATTAATTTCTTTTATTTCTTCGTTATCTACAAAAACTAATGAAACTTCACATTTTATATCAACCTTTTCTTCTTTTAATGCAAATTCAATTACGTTTTTTAGTTTTTCTATGAATTCATCATTTACATCTAGTACATTCTGTCTATTATCCACATAAATCATTATTTTTACTACACCTCAGTTTCATTCTTTTTATTTTCAGTATTTAATTCTTTAATTTTATCCTTCGGATATTCTACTCTTTGATGATATATTCCATTTAACGCAACTAAAAAGCATGTTCTAATTTTTTCTATATCTTTTAATGTTAAATTGCAATTGTTTAATTGGCCTGTTTTTAATTTATCATCAATTATAGAATTAATCATTTCACTAATTTTATCCTTGTTAGGTTCCTTTATTGACCTTACAGCAGCTTCAACACTATCCGAAAGCATTACTATCCCTGCTTCCTTTGTGCTTGGAATTGGTCCCTCATACATATAATCTTCTTTTTTAATTTCTTCTGGGCTTTCACAATTATTTTTCATTGTATAATAAAAATACTTAACTAATGTTTTTCCATGATGTTGTTCTATAATATCCTGAATTATTTTCGGTAATTTATATTTTTGTGCTAATTCAAGCCCATCTTTTACATGAGACTTTATTATCATGGTGCTTAAATTAGGCGGAATATTATCATGTGGATTTTCTGCTCCCATTTGATTTTCAGAAAAAAAATAAGGTCTTTCTAATTTTCCAACATCATGATAATAAGACGCGATTCTTACGATTACAGAATTAATTCCCACCTCATCTGCTGCCATTTCTGCAAGATTGGCAACAAGCATGCTGTGATGATATGTTCCTGGTGCCTCCATTAACAATTTTTTCAAAAGTTGGTTATTAGGATTTGATAGTTCTAACAATTTCAAAGTTGTAACTTCATTAAATGTCCCCTCTAAAAATGGTAATATGCCTAAAGCAAATATTCCAGATAAAAGTCCACCGCAAAATGCAATACCTGCTTTTATTATTACATCTCCAAAGTTGCTTGATACTATAATGCCTGTAGATAAAGTTAATATTGCACTGATAACTGCTATATATAAAGTTGAATATAATAATTCGTTTCTCTGCTGCATTTTTTTTAATAATGTAGCTCCTAATATCGAACTCACTATACCTAATATTATAATTTGAACATCAAAACTATTTAGTGCACTTATGATTATTATATTCAATGCACTTATTACAAATGATAATTTGTAATTCACCAATAAGGTAAGCATCATTGGTGCGCACGCAAAAGGAATTAAAAATGGAGATATACTTCCTATTGCTCTCGCAAATACTAGTGAAATTAGATTTATTACACTTATTAAAAGAAGTTTCTTAGTATTTTTAAAAATATCAATATAGTTTAGTTTTATAAAATTATATTGAAGAAGTAAAATAGTTACTAAAAATACTGCCAGTGCTAAATAAACATATAGGTACGCTGTTCCATTTTTATCATCTAGCATACCTAAATCTGATAAAATAGCTAACTGATTTTGCGTTACTGGTTCTCCTTCTTTTACAATAGTCTGATTTTGTTTTATTATTACTTTTGATATATTTTTTTGAACCTCTTGAATTTTTTCATCAGTCTTTTCTTGATCAAAAAAGAAGTTAGGTTTTATTTGCATTTGAATAATTTGCTTTAAGACATCGGATACTCCTGCATCTAAATTCAAGGAATCTATATTAGTTACAGCTGCTTTTTTTACTTCGTTAATTGTAGCATCATCACTTTCTTCTAGATTTTTTTCATATGCACTATCAATTATATTAAGAATTCTAGCTTGCAAATTTGTTAAATCATCTTTTGAAATTCCTATTAATGACTTGTATTGTTCCTCTGTAAGCTGAAATGCTGATAACTTTTTCAATTCATTTTCTTTATCTACAACAGTATAATTAGCCATATTCGCTAGAGATATAAGTTTATCAAACATTGCATTAATATTCTCTTCTGCCTGCTTTTTAACCTCTGGTTTTAATGTGTATTGTTTCCCGACTTTCGCAATTGCTTCGTCTTCTTTTTCTTTTGTAGCTTTTTGATCAACTATGTCTCTTGGAGCTTTTATATCTACTCTTGCAATGTCTCCCTCTTTAAAGTTATATTGTTTCGGAGCTATTGCAGTAGCCAGCAATAAATAACCTATAATAAATACAGATATAAATAATATGATTCTTTGAATTTTATTATTCATACTTCTATCATTTTCTTTCATCTTCATGCTATTCACCTTTTCATCTTTTAATCAAAGCAATTCAACATATTCAAAAAAATAATAAGTCGGCATAAGAACATCTCATCGCATCATGGACTTATTATTTTCTTTCATACACCTTAACCAATAACAAATAGTATTAATCCTTTCACTGCACATTTCTAGCAATATCTTGTTCCACAGTAAATATAACTTTAACTAATATTTTTCCTTCCTTCATATCGTCTACTGTAATTTTCTTATCAATGATTTTAGCATCATTGCTAAGAGTCTTTCTTAATGAATTTTCTAATTTTTCTGCCGATTCCTTAACAGTAGCATCTTTATCTAAATTTACTGGCGTACCTTTCTTTTCAAAATATGTTACTTGGTTAAAGAATCCATTCTTTTCTCCTATTTTATCATAATTATCAAATCTATTTATAGCTTTTTTCAAGTAAATTTTCTTACCAAAAAAACTTAAATAAATATCACTATTTTTTTTACCTGTTCGTTGAAGCTTTTCTCCACTTATTTGGACTTCCATAAATTTTTCATAAAATGTATTGGCTATAACTGTTCCACTAGGTTTTACTTCCCTCTCAAAACCTTCTCTTCCTTGAATTGGCAATATTAAATTGTCACCCTTTTTTACTATGTCGCCCGGAACCACCGCCGGATTTCCAGAGTTAGTATATATTCTTTTTACTTCCCCATCCATTTTAGCTACAACTTGATTATATACTATTTTTTCTGTAGACGGAGGATTTACTTTTTCTTTTATAACAAGCTTTAATGTTGATCCTTCGATTCTAGTACGAATCCACATTATTTGACCATTTAGGTCTTCCATCTTTCTTTCTATCTCATATACATTTATCTGTGATTTACTAATTCCCGGCTTAATACCAATTAAGGACAATTGTTGTCTAACTTCAAATGGACTTAAATTTCTTTGAGTCTCTATATCTATGGCCCATATGTAATTAGATAGTATATATATAACCACGAAAAACAATCCTGCCCCAATAACTAATGAAAACTTTCTTTTTAATTTCATTAGTAAAATTATTATACCACTACTCTCAACTATTCTTACCTTTCCTTTATATTTTTTAATTAATATTTCTGCTTCTTTATAATCTTTAAAATGTATATTGAATCTAATTGTCATCAAATCAACTTTAACTATATTGCATATATAAATTTCATTATCCCAAAGTATGTTCAATATTTTTTCTGGCTTTAAAGCGCTAACTTCTATGGTTATTTGTCCTGATTTTAAATTATTAAGCCTCATGATTACCTCTCATATGAAATACCTTTGAATATTCCACTTATAGTAATGCTTGTTTCGGCAATAAATAGTATTTCAAAATTTTCCCCATTAATTATTATAGCACCAATTCTAGAATTTATTTTAACCATATTAGTTTCAAAAAAAATAATACCTTTATGATTTTCAATAGTTATTTCTCTGTTACCTACTACTATTATTTTAGGTAAATCTAATGAAATATCACTTGGAAAATCCAATTTACTAAGTATTTTCTCTTTACCTCTTTGAAATTTTTCTTCCATATTTTCCTCCTACATAAACTTCTTCATTGTAATTTATGATAGGATTTGTAAATTAATTCTTTAATTTAACAATAATGTTACTGAGTTTATAAAAAATATTCTATAAATATTTTTTATTCTCTTATGTAAATAATACGACTATAACTAATTTTGCTATAGCTTCTTAAAACTTCATTTCAATAAAAATATGTCTATAACGAAATAGGACATAGGATAATTATTAAAATCCTATGTCCTTAAATAATAGCTAAAAACTCAATTAATCATGAGTTCTATAACTACTTATTATTTAAATATTCTTTAACCACTTGACTTACAAGGCTACCATCAGCCTTTCCTAATACCTTAGGCCTAACAGCTGACATAACTTTTCCCATATCTTTAATGCTATTTGCACCCACTTCTTCAGCTGATTCTTTTACTATTTGTTTTATCTCTTCTTCACCTAATTGCTGAGGAAGGTATTTTAACAAAATCTCTATTTCAGCTTTACACTGATCTACTAAATCTTGCCTATTTCCTTTTTCAAACTCAAGCATAGCTTCTCTTCTTTGCTTGACTTCTTTAGCTAATATACTAATAACTTCATCATCTTCAACTTTTCTATTATCAGTCTTTTCAACTAATAATACAGCAGACTTAGCAGTACTAATTACGTTAGCTGTAAATTTATCTTTTGCCTTTAAAGCAGCTTTCCAATCATCTTGTAATCTATCTTTAATTGTTGGCATATTTTGACCTTCTTTCAAAAGAAACCATTACTACTTGAATTTTCTCTTTCTAGCAGCTTCTGACTTTTTCTTTTTCTTAACGCTTGGCTTTTCATAATGTTCTCTCTTCCTAACTTCTGAAAGAACCCCAGCTCTAGCACATTTTCTCTTAAATCTTTTTAACGCACTTTCAAGTGTTTCATTTTCTCCAACTTTGATTTCTGACATTTAATATCCCTCCCTCCGCTAGCTTAAATTAACTCAGCTATGGGCTTAATAACACATGCTATATTATACAATATTTAAATAAGCAATGTCAAGAAATTAAGAAAAATTCTCAATTCATTTATCGACAAAATATTGCTTTAAAATCTAGCCTGGCGGCCATTGCAGACATCGTCCACCGAGCACATGAAAATGGAGATGTTGTACCGTTTGCCCACCATCTTCACCACAGTTATTTACAATTCTATAGCCTTTATCTGATACATTTAATTGTTTAGCTAGTTTATTGATAACAGTAAATATATGCGAAACAATATTAACATTATTCTCATCCAATGCATTCGCACTATCAATATGTTCCTTTGGTATCACTAAAAAATGAACAGGCGCTTCTGGATTTATATCATAAAACGCATATACTTTATCATCTTCATATAATTTTTTGCTTGGAATTTCTCCATTTATAATCTTACAAAAAATGCAATCTATCATATCTTCACCCCCTCATCTTGATTTGGCATTGGAACTTAATTAAATTATGCATACAATTTAACCATATTATTTGCATTCGGCTAGTCAAATTACTAAATGAACAAGCATTGGACTAGTCTCATTTAAGAAAGTCAAAATCTTATATTTAGCACCTTAAGCCTAGAAAATTACATTTTATTTTCCTTAATTTGTATTATATCAGATTTATATGATTTTTCCAACAACATACTCTCCATTTTCCTTTTCTATTTTACAAGAAACTATTTTCCCTACCATTTCTTCGTTTCCATTAGAAATTTCTACTTTTACATAATTTCTTGTATATCCCTCAAAGATACCTTGTTTGTTAGAAACCTCCTGCTCAACTAAAACATCTAATTCTCTTCCAACTAATGATTTGCTAAAATCACCTTCATTTTTTGCATTTAATTCAATTAGCGACTTACTTCTTTTATCCTTAATAATTCCATCTATTTGATCAGGCATATCTGCTGCTTTTGTACCTTTTCTTGGACTAAATTTAAATATATGAGTTTTAGTTAATTTTATTCTTTTTAAATACTCATATGTTTCATTAAACTCTTCATCTGTTTCTCCTGGAAATCCAACAATAACATCTGTGGTTATTGAAGCATCCTTAAGATTTTCTCTTATTCTATTGACAGCATCTTCGTATTCTTTAGCTGTATATCTTCTATTCATTCTCTTTAACGTAGCATCACATCCACTTTGAAGAGATAAATGGAATTGTGGACATAACTTTTTCATATCCCTCATCTTAGTTATAACTTCATCTGTAAAGAAACTTGGTTCGATAGAGCCTATTCTCACTCTCTCTATACCATCCATCTTTTCAATTTCTTCTAATAACGTTATTAATGTTACATTTCCATCTAAGTCAACACCATAAGAAGCAGTATGTATTCCAGATAATATTATTTC
>JARLHR010000072.1 GCA_031292145.1 Clostridium sp.
ACGCCTTTGTGCTCCCCCTGGGAGGCCCTCTGTTGACTGGCGTTCATTCCCTTGCGCTAGGACACGCTTCCGTGCCCTTTCCCAAGCTAAGATCGCCACGATTACATTCAGCAGGGTGAACAGCGGCGGGAAGTTATATGATGATGATTATGGAAGTGTCATAAATATGGATGATAACCAAGTATTAAGTAATTTAGATGATACAGATTCAAAATATTTGGCTAGTGATAGAGCAAGACATGCCCAATGGTTGGATGACATTAATGAAAGAAATCAGAAAATGATAGATGATAGTTACATATATAAAAAATTGAATCCTGAAAAAGCAAAAAAAGAAGCTGATAAAATTACAAGACAACAATTTTTAATTCAAACAGATCCAAAATATAGGGAGTTATATTTCAAGAATCTAAAAGCTCGCCAAAATGCTTACAGTCAAAGTGAGGCGCAGAGATTGCAAGAGGAAATGGATCACATTGATAAAGTGCGTGACTATGAGTATGAAGAAGAGGAACAAGCTAGAAAAGATGCTGATCCACTAAATGCGTTAGGTGATGTATTTTCAACAGCTTTAAGCACAATTCCTACATTTGGCCCTGCTTTATCAATAGGTAGTAAAATATTAACTGGTGCACTTCAAGGGGGGAAGAAAATGAAGTCAAAAATAAGTAAAAAGAAAAGGGTAACATTTGGTTAATTGTGCTAACGTGGAATTACCATATCAGTGGTTGTTTGTGCTTCTTCTGCCGTATTTCTATGTATACTTATCCCACAGCAATCAACTTTATCACATTTTGATTGAAATGCAAGTCTTGCAAAGTATGCCAACAAGAATGTTGAACAAACTGTAATCGTTATTGAAATTGGTTCTATCATTATATAATATGTATATATAATAATAGGAAAGCACCCATTTTTTATTCTTGTGTTGGATGCGCCATGTTGAGTTGCATATCCCCTCCAATTTTCAGGCCACTCCGCAGTCTCTTCTCTCTTCCTATTTAGTGTTTCTTTCACTCTCTGCTCTATTCTTGCTTTCCTATCCTCTTCCATCTTATCCAGCTTCTCATATGCCTGATCTAACCTACGCTCCATTAAAGCTGAGCCACTTGGTAGACCATGACAATACTCATACGCGTGAGCCACGAAAAAATCCTTTAAACTATTCATTTCCCGCCATTTGGTCCACAGACACTCAAGATCATCTGTTTGACTAAACATACATTCTAACTTTTCCTCTATGTATTCAAATAATGTCTTTATGGGAATTGCTTTCATTTATATACTAAATTAAGAAATAATAATTGAAAAAATAAAAATCTTTAGTAACATTATTATCATGCAAGTTTGTATACAAAAAGATGACATGTATGTTTGTGATAACTGCAAAGAGATAAAAGTTTGTTCAGATGGTTTATTGTATTTTCAATGTTGTAATACAATATACTGTAGGTGTAAATATGATAAGAAGAAAGAAGAATTAAATAAATATCCAATTGACTATATTGGTTGTATCAATGACGATTGTTATTATAAATTATGTGAGCATGACTATTGGAGATGACTTGATGAGCAATAATAATTGAAATATTATTATTTTGGTGGTGTTACTTTCATGACAACATGTTAACCATTTCAGGGCTTGCTAACACCAAACAAGCGGACCAAATACAACATTTCTATTATATTTGGCCTGTTAAAATGCACTTAATGCTCGTTTACCGGATTGCTTACAAAAATAATACATCTCACATAGGAGACTTAGCATTTTAACAATATATATTGAGAAAATAAATATTTTTCTATATATTTTAAGTTTTTTACTGTGGTGATAATGTTTCTAGTAGTGTATCTATTTCATCATACAATATATTTATATCATTTTGTAAATCATTTAATAATTTATCATTATTTTGTCTGTATCTTTTTGTTACTCTTTCTACTGCCTGAACTTCTTTTTTAATGATGTTACTTTTTTCAAGTTATTTTTAATGAGTGTTCTATCTAGTTTGAATCTATTTCTCACAGCCTCATATTCACCTTTATGATATACTTGTTTGGTTTCTGCCAATAGTTGAAGTGATTTTCTGAAAATATATTGAATTTGATTAATTGTATATTTGCTTGTCATTTTCTATATTATCTATATGGAAAATAATTTAATCATTTTTACGACCTTTTTATATACAATTGTTTTAATTTTTCAATTTCATTTCTTAATTCTTGTAAATCATGATTTACATTTTTGTTATCTTTATTCTCTTCTGCTGTTCTGTGCTTTGTTGATTTCACATGTTTGTATTTATTATATTTTCTATAATGCCCGTAAATATCACATGTTTGTCTCTCTGACTTAGCAACTAAATTTTTCATGTATGTTTTCATGTATTCTTTCATGTCCTTGGTTTTATTCATATTTCTATATATTACTATATACAGATATTATTTTAAGTATTTTTAATTCATTTCTATATA
>JARLHR010000073.1 GCA_031292145.1 Clostridium sp.
AAGTTATATAAAGGAAATGTTGTTAATGCAGGGATGACTAGCGCCTACTCATTATACAGTGAAGAATATGCAACTTTTGGAGAAGATGGTGTATATGATCAAAAGGATTCAGCTGGATTCATTAATCTTTTCGGTCTCCCACCAGTTGTAAGAGCTAAAATGAATGAAAAAATTAAGAAAGAGGAGATATAATGAAGCTTTGGGGCGGACGATTCAAAAAAGGCACCGACAAATTAGTTAATGATTTTAATTCTTCTATAAATGTTGATCAAAGAATGTATAGAGAAGATATTGAAGGAAGTCTTGCTCATGCTTCAATGCTTGGAAAGCAAAATATAATTCCTAAAGAAGCTAGTGATAGAATTGCTTCTGGTCTTCTTGAAATATTAAAAAGAATTGATAGTGGCGCTATTGAAATTGATGAAACTTCTGAAGATATTCACAGTTTTGTTGAGGGTACTTTAACATATTATATTGGTGAATATGGAAAGATGCTTCACACTGGAAGAAGTAGAAATGACCAGGTAACCTTAGATTTAAGATTACATTTAAAAAAGGCAATTGTAGCTTTAAAGGAAGATATTTTAGCTTTAGAAGAAGTACTTTTAGAAAAAGCTAAAGAAAATATAGATACCATAATGCCTGGTTATACTCACATGCAAAAAGCTCAACCAATAACTTTTGCTCATCATATTTTAGCTTATGCTGAAATGTTCAAAAGAGATATGGGAAGACTTACTGACTGCTATAAAAGAGTTGATGAAATGCCACTAGGTTCTGGAGCTTTAGCTACTTCTACCTATCCTATTGATAGAGACGCTGTTGCTCGTGACCTTGGTTTTTCAAAAGTTACTTTAAACAGTTTAGATTCAGTCTCAGATAGAGATTATGTAATTGAAACACTATCTTGTCTTTCAATTATCATGATGCATTTATCAAGATTTTCAGAAGAAATAATTCTTTGGTGTACTAATGAATTTAGTTTCATTGAACTTGATGATGGATATAGTACTGGAAGTAGTATTATGCCGCAAAAGAAAAATCCTGATGTTGCAGAATTAGTTAGAGGAAAAACTGGTAGAGTTTATGGAGACCTTATTACATTGCTCACTGTTATGAAGGGCATTCCTCTTGCTTATAATAAGGATATGCAAGAAGACAAAGAAGCACTTTTTGATGGTCTAGATACAGTTACTCTTTCAATTAAGACTTTCTGCGGAATGATCAAAACTATGAGGGTTAAGAAAGATAATATGAGAAAAGGTGCCGGTCTTGGCTTTACTAATGCTACTGATGTAGCTGACTACTTAGTAAAAAAAGGTATGCCATTCAGAAATGCTCATGAAGTAGTTGGAGAAATAGTTCTTGCATGCATTAAAGAAAATAAAATGATTGAAGAATTATCTCTTGAAGAACTTAAAGGCTTCTCTCCTATTTTTGAAGAAGATATATATCATGCAATAGATTTATTAACTTGTGTGGAAGAGCGTAAGGTTATAGGTGGACCTTCCACAGAATCAGTAAAAATGCAAATTACTGCTTTAGAAAAGTTTATTGAAGAATTCAAAGAAATTTAATATTGTTAAGTTTTAAAGAAGAAATCAAGTATTTCTTCTTTAAGGCATATAAAAAATAACAGATCTTTTTCTATATGTTTTGAGTAATACTTAATTTTAATAATTCCCACTAATAACACTCTCCATGGGGCTTAGTAAAGAAGTTAATGAGTTAATAACACAATTTATACTGCCAAATTTGACTTATTATTTCTGAATTATGCCGAGCAAAACTTATAGCAATGTCTGTCATAAAATATTAAAACATCTTAGGTCTGTTATTTTTTTATTCACTAAATTTCAATTGTCTATGAAATTTCCTAAAGTAAATTTTATAGACAATTGAAATGAATAATTTAATTATATATCAAACTAAGGGGGCTAATTTTTAAATGGTTAAAATCGGAATAATCGGTGCTACTGGATATGTTGGTGCTGAACTTTTAAGATTATTATTATCTCATCCCAAAGTTGAAGTTGCAGCTTTAAGCTCAGTTTCCTTCGAAGGTCAAGAAATTAGTAATGTATATAAGAACTTTTTAAACAAAACAAATTTAATATGTGAATCTGCAGGGGATGTTATTGAAAAATGTGATGTTATTTTCACTGCATTACCTCACGGTTTAAGTGAAGATATTGCAAAAAAAGCTATTGATAATAAAAAAATCTGCATAGATATGGGGGCAGATTTTAGATTATCAAGTGAAAAAGAATATGAAGAATGGTATGGCAAGAAATTTGCTCAACCTGAAATTCATTCCCATAGTGTTTATGGACTTCCAGAATTAAATAGAGAAAAAATTAAAGAATGTTCTCTAATTGCTAATCCTGGTTGTTATCCAACAACAATTGAATTAGGATTAATGCCATTATTAAAAAATTCATTAATTAAAATCGATAATATAATTTGCGATTCTAAATCAGGAACTACAGGTGCTGGAAGAGGTTTAACTTTAAACACTCATTTCCCAGAAGAAAATGAAACTTTTGCACCATATAAAGTTGGTGCTCATAGGCATACACCTGAAATTGAAGAAACCTTATCTGTTATGGCAAAGGATAAAGTAAATGTAACTTTTACACCTCATTTACTTCCAATTAACAGGGGTATTCTTTCAACAATTTATTGTCTTGCAAATAATACAGTAAATCTTGAATCAGTTCATAAGTTATATGTAAATTTTTATAAGGATGAACCATTTGTTAATGTATTACCTCTCGGAGAAACTGCTTCAATTAAAAATGTAAGATTAACAAATGACTGTCATATTTCACTACATTTGAATCATAGACAAGATCAAATTATTGTTGTAAGTACAATTGATAATATGATAAAAGGTGCTGCAGGACAAGCGATTCAAAATATGAATATTATTTTAGGATTTGATGAAACAGAAGGATTAAAATTAATTGCACCAGCGTTTTAACTTAAAAGGGGGTATAAATTTGAATATAAATTATATAGATGGTGGAGTTACGGCTCCTAATGGTTTTTTAGCTTCAGGAATACATTGTGGATTAAAGCAAAGCAATCTAAAGAAGGACTTAGCTTTAATATATTCTGAGGTACCGGCTTCAGCAGCTGGAATGTATACTAAAAACAAAGTTAAAGGTGCTCCTATATATATTACAAAAGAGCATTTAAGCAATAAAAAGGCTCAAGCAATAATTATAAATAGTGGTAATGCAAATACCTGTAACGGTGATGATGGATTACAAAAAGCAAAGAAAATGGCTTCATTACAAGCTAAAGAATTAAAATTAAAAACCGATGATGTTTTAGTTGCATCTACAGGAGTAATTGGGGTTCCTCTAAATATAGATGCTATCAAAAATGGTATTCCACTCCTTACTGAAAAGTTATGTAAGGGAGGTTTTGATGATGCTTCTTCTGCTATCATGACAACAGATACTTTCAAGAAGCAAATGGCTTTAGAATTTTACATAAGTGATAAAAAAATTACCATTGGTTCAATGGCAAAAGGTTCTGGAATGATTGAACCAAATATGGGGACAATGCTTTCTTTCATCACAACTGATTTATCTATTTCTCCTGAATTGTTACAAGACGCGCTAAAATCTACCGTTAAGGTAACATACAATAGAGTTAGTGTTGATGGAGATACAAGTACAAATGATATGGTATTAATTTTAGCTAATGGTTTAGCTGGAAATCCTACCATAACTGAAAAAGATGAAAACTATGATACTTTTGTTAAGGTTCTTACTGAATTGAATACTCTTATGGCTAAAAATATTGCTAAAGATGGTGAAGGTGCTACAAAGCTATTAGAATGCCAAATCCTTGGTGCTAAAAGTGAAGAAGATGCTGTAATTTTAGGTAAAAGCGTTATTAATTCCAGCTTAGTAAAAACAGCTATGTTTGGTAGTGATGCAAACTGGGGAAGAATTCTATGTGCCCTTGGATATACTGCTATAAACTTTGATCCAGAAAAAGTTGACGTTAGTTTTGAAAGTTCTGCTGGAACTATAAAAGTTTGTGAATCTGGCAGCTCTTTACCTTTTGATGAAGATATAGCAAAAAAAGTTTTAAGTGAAAATGAAATTATTATTAAAATTAATTTATTCTTAGGTAAATATGATGCCTTTGTATGGGGCTGTGATTTAAGTTACGAATATGTAAAAATAAATGGAGATTATAGAAGCTAAAATTAGTTAAGAGTTAAAAGTTAAGAGTTAATAATTAACAATTAACAGTTAAGAATGAAATTTCCACGGAATTTCTAAAATATATAAATTTATTCAAACTCCAAGGGAGTTTGTTCCTTAACTGTTCACTTTTAACTCTTAACTGCTAACTTAATTAAGGGGGTTTTAAATTGAATCATACTGAAAGAGCTGAGGTCTTAGTTCATGCACTACCTTACATCCAACGTTACTACGGAAAAATAATCGTAGTAAAATATGGTGGAAATGCTATGATAAGTGATGAACTTCGCGAAACAGTAATAAACGATATTATACTAATGAAATGTGTTGGAATTGAGCCTGTTGTAGTACATGGTGGCGGACCTGACATTTCAGATTTCTTAAATAGATTAGGTGAAAAAAGCGAATTTATTAATGGCTTAAGATATACTGATGAGACTACCATTGAAGTAGTTCAAATGGTTTTAGGTGGAAAAGTAAATAAAAATTTAGTTTCTTTAATAGAGAAGTTTGGTGGCAAAGCTATTGGCTTATGCGGAATGGATGGTTCTCTTTTAAAAGCTAAAAAAATAGAATCTGATGATGATTTAGGTTATGTAGGTGAAATAACTAAAGTTAATACAGAAATACTAAAAACTACTATAAGTTCAGGATATATACCTGTTGTTGGCAGTGTGGCTTTAGGAGAAGATGATAATAAGGCATATAATATAAATGCTGATACTTGCGCAGCAAAAATTGCATCTGCATTAAAAGCTGAAAGACTAATACTTCTTACTGATGTGCCAGGCGTTATGAAAGATCCAAAGGATATTTCTACTCTAATTAGTACATTACGATTACATCAAATACCTAAATTATGCCTCGAAGGTATAATCAAAGGTGGAATGATTCCTAAAATTGATTGTTGTGTTGAAGCAATTAGAATGGGTGTTGAAAAAGCAACTATCCTTGATGGACGTGTACCTCATTCTATCCTTCTAGAATTATTCTCCAATGAAGGAATCGGAACAATGATCTACTAAAATCAGTTAAGAGGTATGAGTTAAAAGTTATGGATGAAATTCCTTTGGAATTTCTTTAAATTTAAATTCTTTTTATTATATTTGGTTCCTCAAGCTCTTTCCTACAACTCTTAACTCTTAACTCTTAACTCTTAACTCTTAACTCTTAATTGAATAAAGGCGGTGTTTTTATGTCATATGATTTTAATGAAGCAAAAGAGCATATTGTTAATAGCTATGGTCGCTTAGAACCTGTGATTAGTCATGGTGAAGGCGTTTATCTTTATGATACAAATGAAAATAAATATCTAGATTTTACTAGTGGCATTGGTGTTAGCAGCTTAGGATATGGCCATGAAAAATGGGTTAAAGCTACCAACAAGCAATTAAAAACTCTTGCGCATGCCTCAAATATATTTTATACAGAGCCTAGTGTAAAGCTTGCTAAGGAATTAACTGAAAAAGCTAACATGAGTAAAGTATTTTTTGCTAACTCTGGTGCTGAAGCTAATGAGGGTTCAATTAAACTAGCTAGAAAGTATAGCTATGATAAATATGGTGCTAATAGAAATAAAATTCTTACCTTGATACAATCTTTTCATGGTAGAACAATAACTACCTTAAAAGCAACTGGTCAAGAAAAGTTTCATAAATACTTCTTTCCTTTCACTGAAGGTTTTGATTATGTAAAGGCAAATGACATAGAAGATTTTAAAGACAAACTTTCAAATGATGTTTGTGCAATAATGCTTGAATCAATCCAAGGTGAAGGTGGAGTTATTCCATTAGATAAAGATTTTGTTCAAGAAGTAGTTAAAATGTGTAACGAAAAAGATGTTCTTGTAATATTTGATGAAGTTCAATGTGGTATAGGTAGAACTGGCAAAATGTTTGGATATAATCATTTTGATGTGGAAGCTGATATAGTTTCTGTAGCTAAAGGACTTGGAGCTGGACTTCCTATCGGGGGTATCCTTTGCTCCTCTAAAGTTGCTGATGTATTTAAACCAGGCGATCATGGTTCAACTTTCGGTGCTAATCCTGTGGCATGTGCTGGTGCTTTAGTTGTTCTAGATGAAATTTGCAGTGAAAAATATTTAGAAAAGATCGCTAAAAGAGGTGCTTATGTAAAAGAACTTTTAGAAGAAGCTAACAACCCTCAAATTGAAGCTGTCCGCGGCATGGGATTAATGATTGGAATAAAAGTAAAATGTGATCCAGCTTTAGTTCAAAAAGAAGCTATAAACAAAGGACTATTAGTATTAACAGCTGGAAAAGATGCTGTAAGACTTCTTCCTCCCCTTGTTATAACTAAAAAAGAATTGAAGATAGGTATAGATATTATCCTGGAAATCTTATCTAATATAGAAAAATAGATTTCATTTAATTATTAATTTAATGTGAGCAATGGCCAATTCAACAAAAACTATTATCTATTGCTCGTTACCTGGAGGCATGTAGTATTATGAAAAAAGATTTATTGAAAATTGATGATTTGTCTAAAGACGAAATTTTAGATATTTTAAATTTAGCGGATCAATTAAAATATGAACAAAAGCATGGTATAGAACATCCCCATCTAAAAGGGAAAAGCTTAGGAATGATATTTGAAAAATCATCTACTAGAACTAGGGTTTCTTTTGAAGTTGGCATGTATCAATTAGGTGGAAATTCATTATTTTTAACTGATAGAGATTTACAAATTGGTCGTGGTGAGCCTATTGAAGATACTGCTCGAGCTCTTTCAAGATTTATGCAAGGTATAATGATAAGAACTTTCTCTCATGAAGAAGCTGAGAAATTAGCCAAATATTCATCAATTCCAATTATTAATGGTTTAACTGATACCGAACATCCATGCCAAGTATTAGCTGACTTAATGACAATAAGAGAAAATAAAAATATCCTTGAAGGCTTAAAAGTTGCTTTCATAGGTGATGGAAATAATATGGCTAACTCTTTAATGATTGGTTGTTTAAAGGTTGGAATGAACTTTGCAATTGCATCTCCAAAAGATTATACAGCATCTGTTGAGTATTTGAACATGGCTAAGGAAATTGCAGAAAAAGAAGGCGTTAATTTTACAGTTACAACATCTCCTTTCGAAGCTGCAAAAGATGCTGATGTATTAATTACAGATGTGTGGACTAGTATGGGACATGAGGAAGAAGCTGCTGAAAGAGCAAAAGCTTTTGAAGGCTTCCAAATAAACAAAGAATTATTAGCAGTAGCTGACAAAAATGTAATGGTACTTCATTGTTTACCAGCCCATAGAGGTGAAGAAATAACTGCAGAAGTTTTAGAAGAATATGCAGATTCTATTTTTGATGAATCTGAGAATAGATTACATGCTCAAAAGGCTGTCCTTGTTAAGTTAATGAAATAGATACTTATGTGCTAATCAACCGAAATTAGATACATCTGTGTTCCATAGGACTATGAAAACTTCGCTGAAAGCACTAAATGGAAGGTTGCACCACTTTAGCTTGCTCCAAATTTTATTTTGACAAGCTAAAGTGGAACAACCTTCCATTAAGTGCTTTTAGCAGCTTATTTTCAAATGCCTATTTCACACAGATGTATCTAATTTCTTTGTTTGTATATACACTCAAATTTACAAAACTTAGACTTAGGGATATTCAAAAAAATAACAAGTCCATATAACAGCATATTGGACTTGTTATTTTCTTTCATGTAACTTAGTTGTTAATTATATTTTAAAGAGCAAACACTAATATAATTATGCTACTAATATATTGTATTGTAAACATTTTCTTAATATAACTATTTAAATTAAATTTTATTGTCCTGAAATCTTTTACTAGATAAAATCTAATATGCACTTTTCATCATATATTTAGGCACAGTCAAAAAATAACAAGTTCATGTGCCTTATCTAAAATTTCATTTGCTATAACAATTTGCCCTAAAGCTACACCACTATCATTTGTAGGTATCAATTTATTTGAATACACAATAAATCCTTCATTTTTGAATTCATTAATTAAATCCTTAAGTAAAATAGAATTTTGAAATACCCCACCGCTTAATGCTATCTCATTAATCTCTGTGTCTTTTCTAATTTGCTTACATATATCTTTTGTAAATTTAACTATTGTATTATGAAATTTATCTGAAATAATAGAAGGCTTTTCACCTAATAATTTATCTTTTATAATATCCGCAATAATTTTTTCTGGCTTCACAATATAACCTTCCTCTGCAACTATATCATATTCATAAAAATCTAAACTCTTATGTGAAGCAATCGCTTCAAGTTCTATTGCCGCCTGTCCTTCATATGTAATCTTGTCTCTAATTCCAATCAAACTTGATACAGTATCAAAAAAACGTCCAATACTTGAAGTTTTAGGACAGTTAATATCTGCTTCAATCATAGATATAATATTAACGGCTTTATTTCCATATAGTCTAATTAATATTTCTATCATTTGTGTTTCAGTGATACATTCATTCCATATTTTTGCTTTAAACATTTTGTATATATATGATACAGCCATTCTCCATGGTTCCTTAATAGCTTTTTCACCTCCAGGCATTTTTATATAATCTAAATGCCCAAGTCTTGTAAACTCTTTATAATCACAAAGTAAAAATTCTCCTCCCCATATGTTGCCGTCAGTTCCATAGCCTGTTCCATCATAAACAATTCCAATAACTCTTCTTCTTATGTTATTTTCCGCCAAACAACTTACAATATGCGCATGATGATGCTGAACTTGAATTTTAGGTAATGCTGAACTATAGGCATATTCACTTGAAGCATAGTTTGGATGCATATCACAAGCTAGATACTTTGGAGTAAAATTGAATATATTTTTAAACTGTTCTATGTTATTCTCATAATGCTCAATAGTTTCTATATTTTCTAAATTTCCATTGTACTGGCTTAAAAATAAAAATTTTTCTTTTCCTATGCAAAAAGTATTTTTCATATTTGAACCACAAGCTAAAATTTCTTTTGTATTCTCTATTTTTATAGGTTCTGGAACATATCCTCGTGCCCTTCTTAATATGCGAACTTCATTATCTACTACCCTAACTACTGAATCATCTATTGACAAATTAATATCTCTATTATGTAATAAAAAATAATCTGCAATATTACCTAAATTTTCAACTGCACTTTTATTTTTATATTCTAAAGGTAATCCATTAACATTTGCACTTGTCATAATTAAAGCTTCTATATTATCTTCAAACAATAAATAATGTAAAGGTGTATATGGCAACATGACTCCTAAAGTTTTTTGATTTGGTACTATATATTCAGATAAATCATAACTAGCAGTTTTCTCAAGTATTACTATTGGTTTTCTCGAGCCTGCAATCACTCTTTCTTCTTCAATATTTAAATGGCAATATTTTTTAACATTTTCTATATCTTTCATCATAACAGCAAAAGCTTTATCCGGTCTGTTTTTTCTATTTCTTAATTGCTTCACAGCTACTTCATTTTTAGCATCACAAATTAAATGGAAGCCTCCAATACCCTTAATGGCAAAAATCTTACCATCCTTGAGTTTTTGCCTTACCAATCCCAATACATCCTCAGTTTCTACTTTCATTCCCTGAGAATCTTCAATCCAAAGGTAAGGACCACATTCCTTGCAGACATTAGGCTGTGCATGGAATCTTCTGTTAGCTGGATTAGTATATTCCTTATTGCATTCTTTGCACATGGTAAATTTACTCATAGTTGTGTTATCCCTATCATATGGAATAACCTTTATTATTGAAAACCTTGGACCACAGTTTGTACAATTAGTGAAAGGATACTTATATCTTTTATTTAACGAATCTGTAATATCCTCAATGCAATCTTCACAAACAGCTATATCAGGAGAAATTAAAGTAATCTTTTCATTTTTCCTTTCACTTGCTCTAATTTCAAAACTTTCATAATTTATAAGCTCTTTTTCATCTATAATTATATTTTCAATCCTAGCTAAGAAAGGTTTTTTATATTTTAGATTATGAATAAATTTATCTAAATTCTCTTCTTGTCCTTCAACATCGATATATACACCATCTGTATTGTTATTAATCCATCCTTTTAAATCAAATAATGCCGCTTGATTATAAACAAACGGTCTAAAACCAACTCCCTGCACAATCCCTTCAACTTTTATAAATAATCTCTTCATATCAACACCGCCCTATATGCAAAATCACACGAATATTATAGTTAAAGATATATCTACACTAGAACTCGCATAACTCTAAGTTAGATGCAATTTTATTCTAACATATTCTAGGTAGTTGTTGCCCTGAAGGCATATCTACTATTCTTTTTCCACCTATGATAGTTTTTAGATACACCTTTTGTGCTACTTGTTCCACAACCTTGCCAATAATTGCTGCATCAGTTCCAAGTGGATGTTCTTTCATTTTTTCTAACACCTGATTTGCATAAGCTTCTGGTACAAAACAACATAACTTTCCTTCATTTGCAATATACAATGGATCTAATCCTAAAAGCTCACAACTTCCTTTTACTTCTTCACTTACAGGAATAGCACTCTCATCTAATTCAATAGATACTTTGCTCATCTCTGCTATTTCATTTAAAACTGCTGCAACTCCACCTCTTGTAGCATCCCTTAATACATGAATATCAGAACATACTTCTAGTACAGAATCCACAAGGAAATTTAATGGTGCACAATCGCTTTTTAAATCCCCTTGTATATCTATTCCACTTCTCTGGCACATAATAGTCATTCCGTGGTCACCTAAAGTTCCATTAACAATAACTACATCTCCAGCCTTAGCATTATTTGCTTTGATATTTGTATTTTCATAAATTGTACCTATTCCGGAGGTGTTGATAAATAGTCCATCCACTCCACCTTTTTCAACTACTTTCGTATCACCTGCTATGATTTGAACTTCTGCTTCCTTTGCAGCTTGCGCCATAGATTTTACAACGACTTCCAACTTTTCTACTTCAAATCCTTCTTCTATTATAAATGAACTAGTCAAATACAACGGTTTAGCTCCACTCATAGCTAAATCATTTACTGTACCACAAATCGCAAGTTTTCCAATATCCCCACCATTAAAAAATATAGGGTTAACCACAAAGGAATCTGTAGTAAAAGCAATTTTACTGCTGTTTAAACTAAGCTGTGCCGAGTCATTCATTTCATTTATAATTTCATTATTAAAATATTTTAAAAATAACTCGCTTATTAAGTTATTAGTTTGTTTTCCTCCGCTGCCATGACTTAATGATATTATTTCTTCCATGTTGTACCTCCCTGATATCTCTATAATTATTTTCTTTATTGAGACTTAAATCTTCTAACCATTTTCGTTATAAACTATACCTATAATAAGCCGCACAAGTGCCTTCTGAAGATACCATGCAAGACCCTACAGGGTTTTCAGGTGTGCAGGCTTTCTTAAATAATGGACATTCAAAAGGAGTTATTTTTCCTTTAAGTATATCACCACACCTACAGCCTGGACTTCCATCATAGTCCTCATAATCTATATTAAAATGCTTTATAGCATCAAATTCTTCATATTCTTTATTAAATTTATATCCGCTATTTGGAATAACTCCAATTCCCCTCCATGTACTTTCAGTAACTTTAAAAACTTTATGTATATAATCTAAAGCTTCTGGATTTCCATAATCCCTTACTATTCTTTTATATTCATTTATTATGTTATAATCTTTTTCGTTTATCATATTTATAAGTGTATTTAATCCATTAAGTATATCTAAAGGTTCAAAACCAGCTATAACTCCTGGAATTTTATGTTTACTGCTTAAAAATTCATATGGCTTTTTGCCTATAACAGCACTAACATGCCCTGGAAGTAAAAATCCATCTATATTAATTTCCTTATCCTCTACAAGCGCTTTCATTGCAGGTAGAACAATCTTATGAGCAGTTAAAAAAAATAAATTTTCAACTCTTTTTTTTCTTGCTTCTATGGCTGTTATCGCAGTCATTGGTGTGGTTGTTTCAAATCCAACTGAAAGAAAAACTATTTTTTTTGATGAATTATTTTCTGCAATTGTCAATGCATTCATTGGGGAATATACAATTCTAATATCTGCTCCTTCTCCTTTTCTTTTCATTAAAGAAGTTTTCTTACCTGGCACTCTCATCATATCTCCAAAAGTGGCAATTATAACATCTTTATTTAGGGTTAACTCTAAAGCTGCATCAATATAACTTTGAGGAGTAACACATACAGGACATCCTGGTCCCGAAATTACTTTTATATTTTCAGGAAGTATATCTCTTATGCCATATCTAAATATTGCCATAGTATGAGTACCACATACTTCCATTATATTTATTTTTTTATCAGTAATATTTTGTATTAATTTTACGAGGCTTTTAGCGTAGTCTCCATTTCTGAATTCATCAACAAATTTCATTATCTGCTAACTCCTTTATCAATTCTAAAGTTTTTGCTGCTTCTTCTTCATCAATTGTTTCTATACCGCAGCCTGCATGAATTAATACATAATCTCCAACTTTTGCATCTGGAATTAGCTGCATAAAAACTTCTCTCTTCATACCACCTATTTCTATAATTCCTCTAAATCCATCTAGACTTAAAATCTTTCCTGGAACTGCTAAGCACATAATAATTCCTCCTAAAATAAATAAATTTTAACTTTATCTATTTTCTTAATGTAGAGTTTCACATTTGAAACTCTACATTTTCTTATTTCTTTTTTCTATAAAATAAACAATCCATATACTACTCTTGTCCATACGGTATAAGAAAATTTAAGGTTAGTGGTATTAATAATATATATCCAAAAAACATACCAAAAAGAAATAAAATAGCTATAAAAAATAAATTTATATATGTTGAACTTCTATTTTATAATTCATTACTTTAACGCATTTAGAGGCTGAAAATTAGAACATCTCTAATTTCAGCCTCTAAAAATTTTATACTTTCTTTACGTGAAAAATCATTTTAGTTAAATATTAAAAGAATACTTACTTATATAAAATCATAATAAATCGAATATGCATAGCTACATATGCTAATATATTAAATAATATTATTATCATACAAAAATGCTGTATCATTCATTATTTCATCATAAATTCCATCCCTAATAATTGTATGATTACTTGAAAAAACAATTGCTCTCTTAAAAATTCCTTTTACATATTCAAAATCATGGGTAGAGCATAAAATTGTTTTTCCTGCACTATTTATAGCTATCATAAATTCCTTTAGGAATCTCTTAGTTTTAGGATCAAGCCCATTCATAGGTTCATCAAATATATAAACATCTGGATTTAAAACTACTACAGAAGCTATAGATACCTTTTTCTTTTCCCCGCCACTTAAATGATATGGCTGTCTGTTTCTTAATTCTTCAATTTTTAATAATTTTAAAGTATCTTCTACTCTTTTTTTAACTTCTTCTTCCTCCATTCCCATCTGCCTTGGTCCAAATGCAATTTCATCATAAACATTTGAACAAAACAGCTGTACATCTGAATTTTGAAAAACAAAACCTATTTTTTTATGAAAAGCCTTTGAGAATTCTTCATTTTGAATTTTTTTATTATTAATTTCTTCGCCTTCAAAGAAATAACTTCCACTATCAGCTATTATTAATCCATTAATCAATTTCATTAATGTAGACTTTCCACTTCCATTTACACCTATTAAAGCAATAGCTTCACCTTCATCAATATGTAAGTTTACATTTTTTAGTGCAGTAGCTTCAGCATCATATGAATAAGAAACATTCTTTATATCAATCATTAAATCACAACCTATCAAAATAAAAATATGTTAACACAAAAACTATATTAAGTATAATACAAATGCAATCAACTAACTTAAATTTAAATTTCGTATATACTTTATATGTTCCTGTAAAACCTCTAGATTCCATTGCTCCATACATCTCTTCTGCCATTTCTTTAGACTTTATAAACATAGTTCCTACAACTCCAGAAAGTGCAGTACTTTTATTATTGTTTCTACCTACAGACCTTAATTTAAGCGCGTAAACCATACTTAGTGAAAATTCACCTAAAATTATGATATATTTTATAGTAATATCAAGTACTAAAATAAATATATCTGGTATTTTAAATATTTTTAAAGCAATTATTAATTCATTCCATTGAGTAGTACAAGTTAATATACTGACAGAAGCAACTGAAACAAATACTTTTAATGTGATTATTAAAGTATTATTACCATATCCTAAGAAAATAGATGGTAATAAAATAGCAAATGTAAAAATTGCTGCAGCCAAACTTACTTTGACAACATATTTTATTTCTCTTATACTTAAAAAATTTATTAACACAAGTATAAATACATTTGCAATTAAAATAAAATAAAAATTTTTGCTTAAAGAAACAAAAATAATTAGTATGAGCGTCGATATTAATTTACTTAATGGATTAATTCCAAATTTGGCTGCCCTTAGTTTGGTTTGCTGTCTAAACCTAGCAAGCACATTAAATATAGACAGAATGCTCTTATCTATAAAAGCATTCTTGTCCTTTAGTGGTATATAATTATCTTTTTTCAAAAGCCATTCTGGCATTAATAACTTCCTCTCTTATATAGATAAACAAATCAAAAACTTGATTTATAACTTTTAAATAATATTTTTGATAAATTAGAACAATGGCTTATATAGTGGCAAGTGATAAATCAATTTCTTAAATTGAACATCTATATTAATCATTTATGCTTTTGTTGTCTTCTTCATACTTGCGATTATTCTAAATACTAATAACAGTGTTGCAACACCTGCAACTGCTGATAAAATATATCCAAAGCTATCTGGAAGTCCTGAAACAGAATAATCTGGCATTAATGCACTGAAGCTAAATCCATTTTTCATGCCTTTAGGTACAAAATCTAACGCATTGCCGCCTGTTACTACAGAACTTATCTCGTCAGATCCCCATTCTCCCCAAGCTGTACCTGTAGCCAATAAACCTAAAGGTGACAAACATATCAGTGTTATTATTAACCCATATATAGGTTTTGCTTTTGTAGTAGATCCTTCATAAATAATTTCTGGTGAAACTTTTTTAATAAAACCTAAAACTCCAACAGTTATAATCCCCTCTAATACTCCTGCAACTGCAAGATGAGGAATAAGCATTGCAGGTATTGCAATTGACAAAGGATATGGACAGTATAATGGCATACCTGTAGAATCTACAAAAAGCAATGGCTGTATTCCGAATTCTATTGCCGCACATAAAGCTGCCACATTTATACCAATATATGAAGCAATAAAAGTCCCAATATACTCTCCTCTCTCTGTTTTGAATTTCTCTCTTAAGAATTTATAAATATAATAACCTACAAATGGGATGACAAATGCCATATTAAAGCAATTGACTCCAAAGGCTAAAATACCACCATCGCCAAATAATAATGCCTGAATTAAAAGCGCTATTGTCACTGAAATGCATGCTGCTTCAGGTCCTAAAAGAATAGCTAATAACGTTCCTCCTACAGCATGTCCAGTAGTTCCACCTGGTAATGGAACATTGAACATCATTGTTAAAAATGATAGTGATGCACCTATTCCCATAAGTGGAATTTTCTTTTTAGCTACCTCATTTTTAACTTTTTTTACAGTTCTTATCCAAACTGGAACCATAACAGCACCTATAACAGCGCAAGTTGATGGACTTAAATAATTGTCCGGAATGTGCATTTTAATTCCTCCTTTAGAATTTTATAAAAAATAAAACCACAAAAACTGATTACACATTTAAAGTAATCAACCTTCGTGGTTATTAATAATCAAAATTAATATATTTATTTAATTTCTTATAAAATGTATACCCTCGTAGTATACAAATTCATAATACTATACAAATTCAAAATTGTAAATATTAATTTATTTTTGAATTCTTGTTTTTACTTTTTCTTCAATGCATGTAACAAGTGAATTTAATCCTTCCCCAGTTCTTGATGATATTCTAAACGTAGTTGATGATTGACTTAAAAGTTTAACATTTTCTTCTACCTTATTATCATCAAAATCAAAGTACTCCATCATATCATATTTGTTTAATATAACTGCATCAGCTTTAGAAAACAATAACGGATATTTTTCAACCTTATCATCGCCTTCAGGAATACTTAAAACAGCAATTTTAAAATCCTCACCAAGATCAAATTCAGCTGGACAAACAAGATTACCTATATTCTCAATAAAAATCAAGTCAATTTCATCCAAATCAAAATATCCTAATATATTCTTAATTGACATTGCCTCTATATGACAAGCCCCTTCAGTATTAAGTTGAACAACAGAAATTCCAAGTGAATCAATTTTTTCAGCATCTATTTTCCCAGCTATATCACCTTCAACTACTGCGATGCTATATTTATATTTTAATTGCTTTATTAATTCAATAATTAAACTGGTCTTGCCTGTACCTGGTGAACCCATAACATTTATTAAATATATATTCTTATTCTTCAAAATTTCTTTAATTTCATTACTACACTCTTCATTATTCTCTAATATCTGTCTTACAACCTTAATTCTCATCTGTTCACCTTCCATAATAATTATATTTTCTCCAATATCGCAAATTTATTTAGATAAAAAATAGACTATATCTCCATTTTATTATATAATAACGCTTATGAATATACAAATAAACACCACTTTATTATAAATTTTATTTTTGGGGGCATTACCATGAAAATTGCTGTAATAGATACTCAAGGAGCTGGTTTAGGACAAACTATTATAAAAAAGGTTCGTAAAGAAATAAAACGCAACATTTATATCATTGCACTTGGTACCAATACACTTGCCACCTCTAATATGGTAAGAGCAGGTGCTAATGTCGGTATAAGTGGGGAAAAGGCTATTTCTTCATTTTGTAAAACAAATAAAATTGATAGCATAATAGGTCCAATTGGAATACTTTGCAGTGGTAATTTAAATGTGGAGATTACACCTATGATTTCCGCATCAATATTAAATATGAATTGTACTAAATATATACTCCCTCTACAAAAGCATGGTATTTATATACCAGGCACAAGAAATCTGCAAATCAAGGAAATAATTGAAGAGATTGTAATTGATATAAAAAATAATAGTTAACAATATAATGCACTTCCACTCAAGTTATCTTCCTATCGTGATTGGGGGATACGGGATGAAAAATCCCGCCGTTCCATCAAATGTTTTGGATAAACAAAAAAGATAGTTATTACAACTATCTTTTAATCTTACCCCGCAACGTCCTACTCTGCCACACAGTCTCCCATGCAGTACCATCGGCGCTATAGACCTTAACTTTCCTGTTCGGAATGGGAAGGAGTGTTACCTCTATGCCATCATCACGAGATCTATTTAATTGAAAAAACTTTGTTCTTTCAAAATTGCACATAGTTTCTTTAATGTATTTTACAACTTGATTATATTGGTCAAGCCCTCGACCTATTAGTATCAGTCAGCTAAATATGTTGCCATACTTACACCTCTGACCTATCAACCTTGTAGTCTTCAAGGGGTCTTACTAGCTTATGCT
>JARLHR010000074.1 GCA_031292145.1 Clostridium sp.
TCCGGTATTAGATCTTTTACTTCTTCCCAAAACTCATCAGTTATTTCCCATGATTGCTTTTGTATCATTTGTATCACCCTTTATGTCTTTTTCTTAATTATCGGATGATACGTAAAACTATTTAGGGATAAGCTCTTAATTTCCCATAAAATATAAAATCCAATGAATCCCAATATTACTAAAATAAAAAATATTTCATCAAACCTTTTATACTTTATTCCACCTATTAATCTTATAAAAATAAAACAATACATAAGGAAATTAATTACATATAATACCCAATTTAAACCACTTCTATATTTTGAATCTCCTTTAAATAAATCCGTAGCAAAGGTAGTATAGCTATATTGAGATTGTACCTTGCCCCTCCCCTGATTTGAATTAGATGATCCATTTCCTATACCAAATGTTTCAATTTGGTATGTTCCTTCTGTCCAAGTCCATATAATTTTGTTATAATACATTTTTGTTAGACTACCAAAAGTAGTGCTAGATAATTCATTTTTAATTTCTTTCTTAAACAACTCGGTACTTTTTTCTTTATTATAGTTTCCTTGTCTTTGGTAGATATTGTAGCTTTTCATGTTATCCCAATAACCAAGAGTGTCCTGATTCATCCCCATATTTAACCACATATATATAGGTGCGCAATTTTCGTTAACAGATTCATTGA
Organism: Clostridium sp.; assembly: GCA_031292145.1. Taxonomy (GTDB): domain Bacteria; phylum Bacillota; class Clostridia; order Clostridiales; family Clostridiaceae; genus Clostridium. The sequence continues at coordinate 674 of JARLHR010000074.1, forward strand.
CAACATGTGTTTCCTGTAAAAAGGTATCTTGAGCCAAATTGGGAATATTAAATAACACAGCTAGTACACAAAAAGATGTCATTGCCTTTTTGATTCCAAGTTCCTTTATACTTAGCAAAATATAAATAATACCAGCTATTAAGACAATAGCGCCTATACCTCTAAAATAGTTCCCAATTGATAAAAGTATTGAAGAAATAACAATATACTTAATGGATTTTTCTTTTACAAATTTTATTAAAAAATACATAGCTGTGGTTAAAAATGCAGTCGCTATAATATCGTTATATATGTAATTACTCATTAATAAAGAGGGTATATATGTTGCAGCAAATATTAAAACACCATAGTCATTTTCTTTTGACTTATAATTTATCTCTTTATATATTAAGTAAATCATTAAAGTTGTAACAAGAGAAAATAATATATTAAAAATTTTTAATACTAAATAGTTATCTGGAAATATAGATAACAAAGTTTTTAAATATAATACAGTGGAAAAATTAAAAGGGAACATATAAAGATATCCACCTGTTTGAAATGATGAATAATCGTTTTTATATAGCATGTTTAAAGCCAATGAAAGTACTGTTTGAGAATCAGCTTCAGGTAATTTGGTAAATGTAAATATAATTGCTATTTGAATAGCAAAGCTAAAAAGTAACGTCACTGGAATTACGATTTTTTTACTATACTTATTGAATTTTAAGCACAATTTATACAAAGTAATGCTTAATAAAATTAGCAACACTATAATTAAAATAAAAATACCAAGCTCTTGATTTTGAATAATTGGTTTATCACCATATACAAAAGAATTATATTTGGCTCTAATAAAAAATGATGATCCTATAAATAGTCCTATAAAGAAAATAAGTATTCCGTATATTGATTTTTTTATTAACCCTATCATATAAAAACTCCTTTGTGACAATTAATTATCTTAGTCATTTTAATTTAAAGCATTTTATTTGTTTTGTTTATATTTGTATATTAACTTTTGATTATTACAGTTTTGTTACAAACTAATAACAATTTACCTACAATCGACCTGTTAATAGTGAATTTATGAAATTAAAATGATTTGTTTTATAAGCCATTAAATACATAAATAAATATTTCGGATGTAAAAATTATATAGCTATTTATATAAATTATATTAAGTATGTCATAATATTTATATAAATGCATATATTGAAATATAATCTAAACAATTGATAAAATGAATAATTATAATGCGGTATTTAGAAAGAATATGAGGGGAGGGAGTTACTTTAAACATAATTTAAAGTAGCAAAAATAATGACATACCAAGAGAATTTTAATAATTTAAAGAAAATTTTAATGAAAGCAGATGTTAGCAAAATTGATGGAGAATTAGCATTTCAATTTAATATAGTAGGTGATGGGGATGGTATATTTTATGCTAAGGTAAAAAATGGACAACTTAGTGTAGAACCATATGATTACCATGATAGAGATGCTATTTTTATTGGAACAGCAAAAGTTTTTACTAAGCTAGTACAGGGAAAACTTAATCCTGTTGTAGCATTTACAACAGGAAAGTTGAAGGTAGAAGGCAATTTAGATAAAGCCATTGAATTACAAAAAATAACATTTGAAAAATAGAGGATATAAAAGATTCAGTCATTTTAAGTTTGACTGAATCTTTTATTTTGTCTAATTAATAATGTTAGTTATAAAAAATCATAGAAATCAAAGGCACATAAGAAGGAGTTAATAATTTTGAATATAACAGTTAAAGAAAAGCAGTAATAAGAAGCATGAAGCGTAAGTGATGACTTAGCATAGTATTATCTGTATACTTTAAAAACAATGCAGAATAAATTTTGAATTTATATACAACCTAACATTATATATAATTTATAACAATTATATGGAGTGTGGAGGAGTACAATGAAAATATTAAATAAAATAGGCATAATTATTTTGGTTACGTTAATGATTTTTACCTTAATAGATATCACTAAAATTAATATATTTGCTAGTCAAATTTTAAACAATAATAGTGAAAAGCCAGTTAATGTTGCAGTATTATTATATAGTTTTGATGACCTTTTTATGTCGAGGCTTAAACAAAGCTTTGAAGATCTTCAAAAGGAAAATAGTGATAAAGTACGATTTACTTTTTATGACGGGAAAAATAATATAGCGATACAAGAGCAAGGAATAGATTTTGCTATTCAAAATGGTGCTGATTTAATTATGGCTAATTTAGCCGATGTGAGTGAACGCTCTGTGCAGAACGTAATTTCAAGGGTTAAGGAAAAAAATGTTCCAATAGTTATCCTAGATGTTGCACCACAAGTGGTATCAGAAGTTTCCAAAGATTTTAGCAAAGCTGCTTATATATTGGCAAATTCAGATAAAGCTGGTGAGGCAGAGGGGAAAATTCTTGCTGATTTATGGAATAAAAATAAGGCAGTTTTAGATAAAAATAATGACAATATCCTCCAATATATTTTATTGCAAGGCGACGTTGCTAATCCAGTATCAATTGATAGAACAAAATATGTTATCTCAACGCTTAATGATTCAGGAATACAAACACAGCAGCTTGAACTGGTAAATGCTATTTGGCTAAAAGAATTAGCTAAAAGTTCTATGGAATCCTTATTTCTCAAATATGATGGAAGGACTGAGGCAATAATCTCTAATAATGATGCCATGGCGATAGGTGCTATTGAGGCACTTCAAGAATATGGATATAATGAAGGCGATAAAACAAAAAATATAGCAGTTGTTGGAATTGACGGACTTCCTGAAGCTAAGGAATTAGTTGACAAAGGATCTATGACTGGTACTGTTACTCAAGATCCAAAAGTTTTAGCTGAAGTATTTTATAATGTTGGAATGAATTTAGTTTACAATTTAAATCCTACTGAAAATACAAACTATAAAGTTGTTAATAGAGAAATTATAATTCCATTTCCGTATCAAGCATATGTGCGTCAGACTAATACCTTATAAATATTGATAGTTATGATTATGAAATTATAAAAAATATTCTGCTTTTATAAAAGTGTCAGGCACTAATAAATATAGCCAGGCACTTTTATAGGTTAGACAATTAAAGCATGTAATTTTTACAAGATGTGTTATATTAATTCATACTGGAAAGAATGTATTAATTAAAAAATGAGATGAAAAAGTGAGGCTGTTATGGATATTAAAATACACAATTATACCAAATATCAAATAGGATATTAAGAGAGTAATAAAATTTGATGAAGGAAGAAATACAATGTTTTTAATAAAAATATATCTTACATCTGGTGCAATAATTGATTTTCAATGTGAGCAATATGAAATATCACAAAGCAGAATAGCAGAAGAGGTAATAGGATATTGCTTTAAAAACGCTAATAAGTGTATTGCATTTCTCAATAAAAAAACAATTATAGCAATTACAAGAGAAAAAGTATAATCATAATTTCAACAATTTTAATGATTTATATCCATCAGTTTACTAGGAAAGAAAAATAAAGAGAAACATGCATAGGAGAGTGTGTTTCTCTAATGACTTAACGTGAAAAAATAATTACACTAAAAATTATTTGATTTATAAAAATTATAGGTATAGCATAGAATAGTAACAAATTATATACTTGCCTTATTATTTAAGGGATTAGTTAGTTTTTTTAATAACTACAATGATTGAAGGAGGATATTTATGCTTGATATTATAATTTACATAATGGTTGGTATTGCTGCAGGTACATTAAGTGGATTATTTGGAATTGGTGGTGGGATAATTATAATTCCTGCACTAATGTATTTAAAAGGATTTTCACAATTGACAGCTCAGGGAACTTCTCTTGTTGCTATGCTCCCACCAGTTGGTATTCTTGCATTTATGGAGTATTACAAAAAAGGTAATACAAATGTAGCTGCTGGCGTAATTATTTGTATTACCATGCTAATCAGTGCAAAATTCGGTGGTCAATTAGCCAATATGCTTCCAATGAGTTTAATGAAAAAGGCCTTTGGAATATTTATTATCTTAGTTGGAATAAAGACCTTTTTCGGAAAATAATTTAAAAGGCAGTAAGCGTTTCAGGAATGCTTATTGCTTTTTTAACATTATTTTAGGCCATATGAATTTAACCACGTGATTTTTATCGTCGTTAAAAAATAAGTAGAAAAATAGATGGTATCTATATGAATGAGAAACTTAAAATTAATTATATAAATATAATTATACAAATATAATTATACAAATATATAAATATAATTATACAAATATGGTTGACAAGTAATAATATGTGACATATAATAGACAAGCAAGTCAAATTTCGGAGATTTATGTTGATACTTGGTATTTTACATTATTAAGGCGAATTTAAATTGTTTGAAATATGCAATTATGGTGAACGTAGTTCAGTTGGTAGAGCGCCAGTTTGTGGCACTGGTTGTCGTGGGTTCAAGTCCCATCGTTCACCCCATATAAGATGTTGCCGAGCATCAAGGTAATGGATATGACTCTATTATGCATTGGTTAAAATATTGCAATAACAGCCATTTATGGTTCACTAGCTCAGTCGGTAGAGCACATGACTTTTAATCATGGTGTCCCGGGTTCGATTCCCGGGTGAGCCACCAAATTATTTGATCTAAATGTAGAATGTTTCAAAATAAGGGTTGGAATTAGATTATTAAAATATTAATCTTATCCCAATCCTTATTTTTTGTTACACTCATAGGAGTTCTATATTTTTCGCCTCCACCAATAAAATCCACGGCAGTTGTCGTGGATTTTTTCATAATAGTTATTATAATAAAGATATGAAAATGTGTAAGGATAACATTAGAAATTTCCTATTCTATTTGAAATTAAATCACTATCATCAAGATGAGGATTGAATAATAAACACCATATTGTGAAAAAGTATTTCTAGATGATAAAGAGATATATTGAAATTAGAAATAAAGGGGGAGATTTTTAGATGAAAATTTTGAAAAAGGATAGCAGTTTATTAATTTTGGCAATTCTATTTTTGGCGTGGACATTTGGCAGTTTTAATAAAATTGCTATCAATGTGGCAGCAATAGCAATTTCCAAGGAATTTGGTTTAAATGCAAGTCAAATAGGACTTATTATGAGTAGTTTCTTTATTAGTTATGCATTTATGAGTCTTATGGGTGGATATCTTGCAGATAAGTTTGGATCAAAAAAAGTAGTTACTACAATTATGGTATTGTGGTCAATATTTACATGTCTTACTGGAGTAGCCTGGTCATTCACTTCACTTATTGTAATTCGCTTTATATTTGGAGCTTGTGAAGGGGGATTTCCTTCTGCAAGTTCAGTAACTATTGCAGAACTTTTTCCAAAAGAAAAACGCGCAAGGGCTAAATCTTTTTTAGTGTCATCATCAGCAATTGGAGCTGCGTTTGGAACAATAATTGTATCAAAGTTCACGGTTAGCACAGGTTGGAGAAGTGCATTTGATTTTTTTGGTATTTGCGGATTAATAATTGCAGCAGTATTTTTTGCAGTGTTCAAAGGCATGGGATATGAAGGTGAAAAGGATAAAAATTTAACTAAAGTACCACTAAAAGAAGTTTTAATAATTCCAATTGTTTGGAAGATGACTATTATGCAATTTAGTATTGGTGTTTTCATGTGGGGTATGAATTCATGGATGCCTTCTTATTGGGTAAAGGTTAGACATTTAGATATGATTACCATGGGTAAACTATCATCTATACCATGGATTATAACCTTTGTGTGCATGAATTTTAGTGGCTGGATTTTAGATAAACTAATGGCAGGGCGTGAAAGGGTGTTTTTAAGTATAACGTTTGCCATAACAGGAGTATTCACTTATTTTATGTATAATGCAGGTTCTGTTACATTAGCCATTTTTTACTTAACTATAACTACAGTAGCAATAGGCGTATCTTCTACAGCGATCTTTGTTATACCATTAAAATACATGAAAAGGGAATCAATAGGAACTGCAACTGGTATTCTTAATTTTGGACAACAATTAGCAGGAATTCTGGCACCTTCAATTATGGGATATATGATTACAATTTTTAATGGTTCTTATACTGTAGTTTTTCTATTTGTAATTTTTACGGTTGCTATATCATTTATTATATCACTAACAATTACTACTGATAAGTATATTCAAAGAAAGGAATAAAGCATTACAGTTTAATAAAAGTTCGATGCTGATTTTACAAATAATTATTCAAATATTTGGAATAATTATATTAATTTAAACGAAATATTATTTTTAATATAATGCTAATGTTTGAATGTTCAAAATCTTTAAAACGTGAGGATAAACATTTTTTTATGTTATAATGCATGTTGTGAATTAAATTTCTATATAAAATTTTACAAGTATGGCATTAGGCCAATACATAATTATAAAAAACAATAGAAAAGTTAATTCATTTCGACATTAACGCTAGTTGTTAAATTAAATTTATATCGTATTGTTCGAGCAAAGTCATTATAGTATTATTGGGCGCGGTTTCTGTAATAATACTATGGAAATCTGTTATGTTTGAAAAATTGAAAATTCCATCTAGATTGAATCTCTCATTTGGTGCCAGCAAAAACAATTCTTTAGATATTTTCATAATTGCTTTTTTAGTACCGGCATCTTCAGATTCACCAGTACTAACACTTCCATCTCTGAGATCTATTCCACTACAACCTATAAAGGCTTTATTGCAACGATAAAGTTTTATTTGCTCATTAGAATGAGAACCTATATTTCCACCTACAAGAGGATTGTAATCTCCACCTATAAATATAACATGTATCTTTGACTCTAAGGTAAGCATTGATGATATTTCAACCATATTTGTAATTAAAGTGATATTTTTATTATTTTGAGTAATTAGTTTTGCAAGAAGATAGGAAATACTTGATGCATCTAAAAAAATGGTATCACCTTCTTTTATTAACGAATAAGCCTTTTGGGCAATGATTTCTTTTAAATCTGTGTTCTTTTCAACTCGCTTGAAGAAACTTTCACCATTTACTATAGTACGCTTTATGTTAATAGCACCACCATAAGTACGTTGCAGTAAGTTATTTTTCTCTAAAACTTGAAGATCTTTTCTGATCATGCTTTCACTTACTTCAAATTGTGTGCTTAAATCTTTTACTAATACTTTTCCGTCTCTTTCTAATAGGTCTAAAATATGTTTGTGTCTTTCTTCAATAAACATAGTTTCCTCCAATGTATTCTCATTTATTTCTATTTTATCAATTATAATCTTCAAATGCAATTAAATCAATTGACAAATGATAACAAACGAAATAAAATGATATTAAATGATAATAGATTGTATAAAATAAGAACAAGTTATTAGAAGGGGAAGAAGCAACTATGAAGAAAGCAGTATTTTTTGATGTTGATGGAACTTTATTGGACTGTTTAAATGGAATAACAGACATTACGCATAGAGTAAAAGATGCTATACGTGCATTGCAAGTAAAAGGAAATTATGTTTTTATTGCTACAGGCAGACCATATGCTTTTCTAAATGAAGCTTTACGTAATTTTGGATTTGATGGTTTTGTGCTTACCAATGGAGCATATGTAAAAGTTAAAGATAAATGCATATATAAGAAATCTATTAAGAAAGAACTGGTAAAAGAATTAGCATATAATTTAGAAGAACTTAATATTGAATATATATTGCAGGGGGAAACATATTCGTATATTAAAGATGAATATAAAAAGCTACATTCATTATATGATGCTTACAGTATATCTAAAAAATATTTAGAAGGTAATTACAATCTTGAAGAAGTAGACATATATAAAGTGGAAATGTTATGTAATGATAAAAAAGGAATAGATTATTGCTTATCTCTAGGTGATGACAATTTTGATTATGTTCATAATGTAGAAGGAGGCTCTTTTGAATTATATTCAAAAACAAATTCAAAAGCTTCTGGAATTTTAAAAGTACTGGATTTTTTAGATATACCCTTAGAAAATAGTTATGCTTTTGGAGATGGAAAAAATGACATAGAAATGTTATCTACAGTAGGCTGTGGAATAGCGATGGGAAATGCTGATGATTATGTAAAGAGTTATGCTAAAAAAGTTACAGATACTGTACAAAATGATGGAGTTGCCTTGGAAATAGAAAAGTTTATTTTATAATACGATTAATGGAAAAGACTACGTTATATCCGTTACGGTGAACCTTGTTATAAAAAAATCTACCACATAATAAGCAGGGTAGATTTTTTATTTTGTTTCTTAAAAATAACAATCAAATCCGTTTTTAATAAATATATTTTTATATAATATCGTTTTGTTAAAGTGATCTTATTAAGGAGTTTAACACTGCCGTTTACACACGTGAGCTATCTGTGACGTACCAATGATTTTGCCAGATAAATTCAATGCATTTACTTGAAAATATGGACAACCTAAATTAACGTGAATTTTTGTCTCAAACCCGGTGCGAGGAGTACAAACTACTATCGCTGACAATTTATCAGGTGTCGGACCAGCTAGTACCTGCCAAGCGACAGTTTCAGTTGAACCGTTCCATGATGCATAAACAGTAGCATACCTATATGATAGAACTGCAGCAATACTAGGTGGATAAAGCGGCCGACCTATCCATTTGTTTTTAAATGCCCTATAAGAAAGATTTTTATTAGGAAACTGCATATCATATAAAAAATTTAATGAAGGATTTTCTTTAATATTACCAGCATTTTTAAATTCAGAAAGATATGGTTCCTGTCCCCATCCAACGAATTGGTTTTCATTGGATAAATTTTGAAGGTTTCCTTGGCTTGGAACATATAGCGCTGGATCATGATAATAAGTTCGATCTACATCTGCAGTCATGTTTTGGAAATCGAGCCGAAGTATTAAGCCGCGTGCTTGACCATCAGGTGGAGTGCTTGAGGAAGCACAACAAGCGTCATCAAACATACTTATCATGTTTTCTGGTCTATGTCGGGCATTATGTTGCCAAGAAAATTTTGCGTTTGGACCAAATTTAAAATTATTTTGATTTCCACCAAGCTGCCAAATTATATTTCCAGTTTCTTTATCAATATTATAAATGGCCCACATGTTACGCATGCTAATTAAGAGGGTATTGTTTGGCCCTTCTTCAACTGAATTCACGTGGAAGCAGTCCCAAATATTATTAGAGTTTGTTGCAGATGATGCTGGTAACATGGAGTCGGCCGGATTAATATGAGCAAGTACATTCCAAAAGAAAAGAAGCTGGCCTGTCTCAAGATCTACTTCTTGAATGGAGTAGTTGTCAAAATATCCATTTTCTGGACCTCCATAAGGTGTTAGATCTGCCGATACTTGCTTCACTGCAGTAAACAAGGCTGTATTTCGCTTTGTAATAATAAATTCGTGAACATCAGCAGTGAATCCTTTTTGTGCTTTTAGCTTTTTAATAATTTCATAATTCTGATTTATAATTTGAAAATAAGCACCAGGTTCGGGATCTCCTGCTGGAAGATTAGGATCGGCAGACTGAGTTCCTGATATGGTGCCTTGCCACATAGTAAGAACTGGTCGTCCATGGTAGGATTGTACTCTAAAGTTCGAATTTTGTGTATATATGCTATCCAGAGGTCTGAACCAGACTGGATTACCCATTTGATCCATGATCAGTGCGCCGGTTTGACCAATCATAGTTTCTTCATACGCAGTATATGGAGCAACGAATATTAGGCCGGGAGCTGTTCCAGGCTTATTAATATTTAAATTAACCTTCATGGGATGCAAGGCAGGAGCCGAAACAAAGTTCCATACCTTTTGCTTCGAATTATTTTCGGATGTTTGTGATGAGCTAAAGTTATCTATTCCCATTGTCATCTCCTATTATCGTTATAAATGTTAACCACTAAAAATTGGTTCTTTAGTACAATATATAGAATTCGTCTGAAAATAGTTACGCCTTGGGGACGAAAATATTTAGTCTTAATCCTTAGATTGAGCATTGCTTTATTTTTGTATTAAATACTAAAAGTATAGGCAAATTTTATTTTATTATATAAATTAACAAAAGGTATTAAAAATATTAGGAAAGAGCACATTATAATATGTATCAATAAATATATTAATTATGTTAAATTATTTAATATAAAGGAGTATAAAATTGAAGAAGTTTATAATATTTTTAATAATAATTATTTTATCAGCTTTCTTAAGTTTTAAATATATATACTTAATCAGAAACAAAACTTCAGTATATACTGGTGATGGAATATCTTATATATCTAGAGTTGATAATAAATCATTTTATATATACAGATATGGAAAATGGGAGAAGTCCTTTGTTAAAGGAGTAAATATCGGAGCATCAAAACCTGGTACTTTTCCAGGGGAACTACCCATAACAAAAGCAGATTACCTTAGGTGGTTTAAAGAAATATCTGATATGAATGCTGACACAATAAGGGTATATACAATACTTAATCCAGAGTTTTATGGTGCATTATATGAGTATAATAAAACAGCGTTAAAACCTCTATATATCTTTCAGGGAGTATGGGTTAATGAAGATGATATATCAAAACTTGAAGATGCTCATAATCCAATAATCAAAAATGGATTTAAGGAAGATATAAAAACGCTAATTAATATAATTCATGGAAATGCTAATATTCCACAGAAATACGGATATGCTAGTGGAGTATATACAGAAGATGTATCTCCTTATGTAATGGGATGGATATTAGGAATTGAATGGGACCCAAACTTTGTGCAAAATACAAATAAAGTAAATAAAAATACTACTAATTTTACTGGAAAGTATTTGTATACAGAAAATGCCTCACCTTTTGAAGTGTTTTTAGCTGAGTGTGGAGATTATGCTATAGACTGTGAAACTGAAAAATATAATATGCAAAGACCATTAAGTTTTACTAACTGGGCTACGACAGACACGTTAAAACATCCAAACGAACCCCTTAAAAATGAAGATTTAGTTGAAGTGAACACAGAAAATATAAAGGAAAGTGATTCCTTTAAACCTGGACTTTTTGCATCCTACCACATATATCCCTACTATCCGGATTTTATGAATTATCAGCATGAGTATGCAGCATTTAAAGATAATGAGGGCAAGATAAATACTTACAAAGCTTATTTAAGGGATTTAATAAAAGAACATACAGTTCCGGTTTTAGTTGCAGAATTTGGTATACCAGCATCAAGAGGAATGGCTCATAAAAATATTTATATGGGATATAATCAAGGCGATATAGATGAAAAAAATCAAGGAGAAATGAATGCAGCTATGCTAAAGAATATTTATGATGAAGGTTATACTGGAGGATTGGTTTTTACATGGCAGGATGAATGGTTTAAGAGAACTTGGAATACTATGGATTTAGATTTATCAGATAGAAGGCCTAACTGGTCTAATCCCCAAACTAATGAACAGGAATTTGGAATTTTAGCCTTTGATCCTGGGAAAGATAAAAGTATATGTTATGTAGATGGAGATATTTCTGATTGGAAAAATGATAAACCTTTAATTAACACTCCTAATATGAAACTATATGTTAAAAGCGATGAGAAGTATTTATATATCATGGGAGATATTAAAGGATTCGATTTTGAAAAAGATAAAAATTTTTTTCCTATAGACATAACTCCAAGCTCTGGAAACTTAACATATGGTGATTATAATATAACATTTAAAAGACCAACAGACATGGTTATTGTATTGGATAAATATGGTGGATCAAAAATAGTTACAGATTCTTATTATGATGTTTTTTATTATTTGTACGCAAAACAATTAAAAATAATAGATGAAAATTCAGCTTATGAGAAAAAGAGTAGTGGAATTTTCAATCCCATATATTTATGTTTGAATAAATCATTATATTTACCAGAAGATAAAATAACATTGCCCTTAGAAAAATATGAAACTGGTAAATTACTTCTAGGAGATGCTAATCCAGATCATAGGGAATTTAATTCATTAACTGATTATGCTGTTAATAAAGATAAGGTAGAAATTAGAATACCTTGGCAGCTTTTAAATGTTATGGATCCATCTACAAAAATGATTATGGATGATTTCTATACTAAAAATGAAATAACACCATTAAAAATATCTGGACTCTACATAGGTGGAATTTTAATTAACAACAATGCTGTTACTCAAAATAGCAATATGGAATTTTATAACTGGGAAGAATGGGAGGCACCAACTTATCACGAAAGATTAAAACCTTCTTATGACATATTAAAAAAAGCTTTTAAATCAATTGGATCTTGATTTTATATTGTAGAAAAGTTACTTTTTTAGAATGAAGAGGCTGATATGGAGCGATATATTTACCTATCAATAATATTTTTTTCACTAATAATATTTTTTTTATATATCTACATTGTGTATGAAAAATTAGTAGAAACCTACAAGAGTAAGAGAATACAAAAATACGCTAAAGAATTAGTGCCGTATATTGACTCTGTTGTTAATGAACTTATCAATGGAAAAGATGCTGATTTCTCTACACTAGAAAATCTTAAAACGATTTGTAAAAATAAAGATAAAAGAGAAATTGTAGAAAAAAGATTACTACATTACTTTGAAAATTTTACAGGTGAATTTTTACCAAAGCTTATTGACTTATACGAGTATATAGAAATCATTCAATATGAAATTAAAAACTTAAAAAATCGAGATAACTTTAAAAAAGCCTTAGCGGCTAAACGTCTAGGTGAATTTCGAAGTAAGAAGTCAATTGGCACACTCTTACAGGAGATTAACCTAACAAACAGAGATGTAAAATATAATATTCTTTTGGCACTTGCAAAGATTGGAGAAGAAGATTCATTTGTTGAGGCATTTAAAAATATTGATTCAGCAGTAATTTTAAGTGAAAGAAGCTTAATAGAAATAGTTGACAGTTTTGAAGGGGATAAAAATAAAATTTATAAATCTATGATAAATTCAGATGATAGTTTTATTGCTTCTGTATTTATTAAATCTGCGGGAAATAATAAAAATATATCCTTAAGCCATGAAATGTCAAAATATTTATTTAGTGGAGACAAGGAGCTGCGAATTGCATCAGTAAAGGCTATTGGCAGCATTGGGGATGAGACACATTTAGATACTATGATAAGCCTTTTAGAAGATATAGAATGGGAAGTACGAGCAGTAGCCGCAAGAGCTCTTGGAAATTTTACTAATGATAAAATACTAATTCCACTCGTAAAGGCACTTTCTGATTCAGAGTGGTATGTAAGATTTAATGCAGCTACATCCATATTGAACCATAGAGAAGGAATGACTGTAGTTTCTTATGTTTTTCAAGAAGAAGATAAATTTGCGAAGGATATCATTATATCAGCAATAGAAAACTCATCTAATAATACTATTTACTTATATGAAACATCTACTGATCCAGAGAAAAAAGCATTAGCTCTAAAAATAAAGGAATATATTAGTACCAGAAATAAGGAGTCTGATATATGAATACAGAATTTATTAATCAAATAATCATAAATTTTAATAATATTATACTTTATTATGTGCTAGCTATTAATGCAGTATATTTTACGCAATTAATTTTATCAGCTTTTAGCTTATATGATTATATTAAAAAAATGCATTATTCCGATTATAAGAAATATACGGCTTCAACAAATATGATACCTATTTCTGTACTAGTGCCTGCTTACAATGAGGAAAGTACTATAGTAGACAATATAAAATCTTTATTAGCTTTAAATTATCCTTCGCATGAAGTTATTGTTATTAATGATGGTTCGAAGGATGATACTTTTAAAAAAATATTTGAAGCTTATAATTTAAAAGAAATAAGTCAGCCAGTAAGATATTTAATAAAAACAAAAAAAATTAAAGGTATATATAAAAATATCGATATTCCAAAACTTACTTTAGTGGATAAGGAAAATGGCGGTAAAGCAGATGCTCTCAATGTTGGAATAAATCTATCAAAATATCCGGTATTCACATCTATTGATGCAGATTCAATGCTTGAAAGCGATTCTTTAGTTAGAGTAATAAGGCCATTTATTGAAGAGAAGTTAACAGTAGCAGTTGGTGGAATTGTTAGAATTGTTAATGGAAGTAAGATTAAAGATGGAAAAGTGGAAGCTATTGGGCTTCCTAAAAATGCTCTCGCAATGTTTCAGATTGTTGAATATTTACGAGCATTTCTTACAGGAAGAATGGGTTGGGATGCATTAGGGTGTTTATTAATTATTTCTGGAGCGTTTGGAGCATTTAGAAAGGATGTAGTTGTACAGGTAGGTGGATATAGTAGCAATACTATTGGTGAAGATATGGAATTAGTGGTTAAGATTCATGAATATTTAAGAAAAAATAAATCCAAGTATAGAATAAAATTTATACCAGATCCTGTTTGCTGGACACAGGCACCTGAAAAAATAAAGGATTTAAGAGGACAAAGAAGAAGATGGCAAATTGGTTTAATGGATAGCTTATTTAGACACAAGGAGCTATTACTAAATCCAAGGTATGGCATAATAGGAATGTTTGGAGTTCCATACTTTTGGATTTTTGAAATGTTAGGTCCGGTAATTGAAACCTTAGGATATATATTCATTCCTTTATCTTATATTTTAGGGCTACTCAACATCAAATATTTTATTTTGTTCTTAGTTTCATCAATACTTTATGGTATAATATTGTCTATAGGGGCAATTTTGCTAGAAGAATATACTTTTAGTAAATATCCATCTATTAAACAGCTATTAAGACTTTCGTGGTATGGTGTTTTAGAGAACTTTGGATATAGACAGATGACAACGTTTTTTAAAATAGACGCAATTGTAAGATTTAAAAAGTTTAGAAATAGCTGGGGTAAAATAAAAAGATCAAGTTTTAGTAATTAATAAAATATAGAACTAATTAACTAATGATAAATGAAAAAGGCAAACCTGTTGAAAGGCAGGGACGCAAAACCATGGGCCTAAACAGTTGTATCCGATAGCTAGCATCTGTAACGCGACCCCTTCTTCAAGTGGGAGATAACGGTTGCACCCTTCTGGATGAGATGCCCCTTGAGGGGAGAAGTTCAACTAAGATTCAGATGGATCAAACCCACCTGAATCTTAGTTGAACTTGATACTGCATGGTTGCCAGGAATCTTCTTTTAGGAGGCTCCAGGCCTAACTAAAAGGAGGAGTAAACATGTCAATGTCAAAATTCTTTACAGCATTATTTCTTACTATAGTTTTGATTATGCCAGCAAATACAGCTTATGCAATTCAAAATAGTAATCAAACTAAGAATCAGCAATACTCTACATGGCTTTGGGATACAAGCCAAATTGTAAAATCTCCAGATGAAATTCTTAATTTTCTTTCAACTAATAATGTGAAAATTCTATATCTTCAAATTGATTATAATCTAAATCCTGATGCTTATAGAAGCTTCATTAAAAAAGCCTCTATGAAAAATATTAGTGTACATGCATTAGATGGGTCTTCTGATTGGGTATCTGATAGCGGAACTAACAAGCAAAAAATCTTTTTTGATTGGTTAACAAAATTTCAAAATACGTCATCAGCTAACGAAAAGTTCAATGGTGTTCATTTAGATGTAGAACCTTACTTAAACCCGGATTATAATATAAATATGAATAAAACTTTAGAAAGCTATCAAGCTTTTTTATTAAATTCTCTTAGCAATAGCAATTATTTAGGATTGTCATTATCCATTGATATACCGTTTTGGTTTGACGGGGTAAACTATAATACCAAATACGGAACTGGTTCATTAGCTGATTGGATTATGAAAAATACAAAGAATGCTGTAATTATGGTATATAGAGATAATGCGGCAGGCGATAATGGAATAATTAATTTGGCTTCAAAGGAACTAGCTTTAGGTAAATTGTATAATGCTGATGTCAGTATTGCCGTTGAAACACAAAAGTCTGATGAAGGAAACTATGTCAGCTTCTATGAAGAAGGAGTTAATTGTATGAATAGAGAGTTAGATAAAGTATATACGAGTTATAAGAATAACTCTAGCTTTGGTGGTTTTGCAATTCATAATGTAATGAGCTGGATGAAACTTAAAAAATAAAAGGATTCAATTGAAATTAAAAATGGAAATTCACTTTAAATGTTTGCCATCATTTTAGGAAGCCCATCTAACTTAGATGTGGCTTTTTCTTTTAAGGCTCTCAATGTAGTTAATTATATTGAGGGCCTTCTTTTTTTATTAAAATTTGAATTAATCAAATTTTTTGTTATATTATAGCTCCGTCTGATTAATAAATAGTGCCAATTCAGTTCTGCTAGTTAGCTCTAGCTTTTCGAATATTTTTGTTAAATAATTCTTTACCGTACCTTCTCTTAGAAATAGGATATGACAAATATCTTTATTACTCTTACCTTGAGCAACGAGTCGGGCAACATCCATCTCTCTTTGTGTGAGTATTTCTAATTTCTTTTTATACTCATTAAGCTGGTTAGGAGTTTGCTTGTCAGCAGAAATTGAATTAAAAGCTTTAACTATTTTCGTTGCTACTTCAGGATCAAGAAGTATATTTCCATTGCAGGCTGTTTTAATAGCCCTAATTATATCATCAGATCCTGCATCTTTTAAGATATATCCATCAGCACCGTTTTTTATTCCTTCAAATATGTATTCATCTTCATTAAAGGTAGTTAATATTATTACCTTTATATTTATATATTTCTCTTTAACAATCTTAGTAGCTTCAACGCCGTCCATTAACGGCATTCTAACATCCATAAGAATTACATCAGGAACTTGTCCTTTACGAAGAATTTCCAACAGATGCTTGCCATGTTCTGCTTCATCTAGAATAACTATTTCTTCATCTAAACTTAGAATCATTTTTATTCCTTCTCTTACAATTTTCTGATCATCAACTAATATAACCTTTATCATAATTTTATATTTACCTCACTTCATTTATACTGGAATTAACACTTTTACACCAAAGCCTAGGTTGTCATGGCTAAAATAGCATGTTGTTCCTCCCAAAGAATTTATTCTATTTTCAATTCCATTCAATCCATTTGATTTAATAACATTGTTACAGCCTGTCCCGTTATCGGCGATAACAAGCTCTAAACTTTCACTAGTTGTTTTAATTTTTATATTAATTTCTGTTGCATTACCATGTTTTAAACTATTAGTTATTGATTCCTGTATAGTTTTATATATCGAAGTTTTAAAAGTCGGACTTAAGTCATTAATGTTTTTATTCTTAGTAAAATTAATTTTTATATTACTAAATAGATAAAAATTATTAATAAGTTTTTCTATGGAAGCATCAAAATCTTTTATTTCATATTCTGAACTGAGAAGAGTAACTGCTTTTCGAAGGTCATTAATGCTGGCTTTAGCTATTCTTTCGGATTGGGCTAAGACTTCTTCAACCTTTTGTGGCTTAGCAGCGCATATTTTTTTGGCAAATTCTAGATGCATAGCAAGAGCCATTAGGGAATGACCTAATGAATCATGAAGTTCCTGCGAGACTCTTGTTCTTTCTTTAGAAATGGTTACTTCTTCTATTTCTAGGGCATACTCTTGAAGTTTTAAGTTAGCTAGCTTTAGTTTTTCATTTAGCTGTTTTACTTCTTCCTTTTCTATTTCAAGTGTTTTTTGGTTGTAAAGCATGCCAGTTAAACCGCAATATGCAAATAGCTGAATGATAAAAAATAATATCATGTCGCCAATATATAAATCTGGAATTTTAATTTTAATAGTAAAAACAGCAACTAAAAAATACAGTAATGAATGTATTAAAATAAAAGTTTTTAATACACTTTTTTCTAAGTTGAAAATTTTAAATAAGAAACTATACATTAAGATGGAAGTATTTACTTCTGATACAAAGTATTGTAATATTGAAGCAATGCAAATACTAAATAATAGTGATATACATTCATATTTAGTTTGAGTTTTTAATTTCGTATTTCGTATATAGTAATTTATTACCATTATGGAACTTAGACTAAATAGTGAAATCATCATTAAAGGATTATTATTATATTTAAAATAAATACAAATAAATATTGAGCTTAAAAGTATACAATCTAAAGCTATAAGGTATTTTTTAAATTTTTGCATTTATTAACATCACTCACTTTACTATAAATATTCTTTGTTATATTATAGCATCGTTCTTATATGAAAATATGTTACTAAAGTCATATATTTTTTGGTAACTAAAGTAACTATAATTAAAAGTGATTTAAATATACAATTTATCCATGGATAATTTACCTAAATATATAAGGTAATAGTTATTATATAATTTGTAGTCAAATATAATTATAAAATTAACAAGATAAACAATATTTCTAAAAAACTAGGGGTGTAAAAATGAAAAGAGTAAAAAAAATAGTCATATATGCTGTTGTTATTATAGCAGTAATAGGATGTGCTACAATAGCTAAAACTAAGCTGTCATCAGCTAATAAAAGTAAACCAACTACTGCAGCTGCTCCAAGCAAAACAACAGTTCAAGTACAGGAGGCAAAAACGGTAGAGAAAAACTCGGGTGATACATATAAAGCTACTTTAGAAGCTTATCAGCAAGGTGCTGTAAGTAGTAAAACATCATTAAAGGTTGTTTCTGTATCATTTGAAAATGGACAATATGTGAATGCAGGAGATACATTAGTTACATTAGATGATCAAGATATAAGAAATAATATAAAAACTGCACAAGCACAATTACAAACCTATGAAGATCAATTAAATTCATCACAAGTGGCTTTAGAAAAACTTAAAGTTAATTTGGATGATGCACAGCGTAATTATGATAGACAAAAAACTCTTTTTGATAAAAAGGCTATAGCACAAACAGATTTTGAAGCTGCTGAGAAAACCTTAAATTCTGCTAAAGCTGATTATGATTCGGGAAATGCAAGCATTCAAACGGCTCAATCAAATATAGCATCGGAAAATGTAAGCATATCAAATTTACAAGATACTTTAAGCAATGCAATTATTAAAGCACCTATAAGTGGAGTTATAAGTAATAAAAGTGTAAGTATAGGTCAAATGGCAGGTTCTGGAACAGCACTTGCAACAGTTAATGATATATCATCTGTATATGCAACGATACAAGTGCCTCAAGATAAAATAAGTGGAGTAAAAATAGGACAAGCTGCTTCAGTTGTAGTTGATGGAATTGATACAACATATAGTGGTACTGTGCAAACTATGGATTTATCAGCAGATACTACGTCTAGAGTTTTTAATTGTAAGGTGAAATTAGACAATAGCGATAAATCATTATTACCAGGTGTGTATGCAAAAGTACAACTTGATAGTGCTGTAAAGACTGAAGTAATTACTATACCAGTTAATGCTTTGGTTGGAAATGAAGGAGATTATTATGTTTTTATAAATAATAATGGAACAGCTAAAAAAACAAAGGTCACTATTGGAGAAACTGATAACAATAACGTAGAAGTAACATCTGGCGTTAAGGATGGAGATCAAATAATTTGCTCGAATACGAGTACGCTTCAAGATGGTGATGCAATAGACGTAGTTATTAAACAAGATGGCGGTGCGGAAGACGCAGCTTCTAAGTAGGAGGGATAACAGATGAATATAGCAAATATTAGTATTAAAAGACCGGTATTTATTTCAGTTGTAATGATTGTCCTTACTATTTTAGGTTACGTATGTTATGGAAAATTAGCACTTAATGATATGCCAAATGCTGATTTACCTTATGTTTCGGTTTCAGTTACAGAAACTGGAGCATCACCTGAATCAATTGAAACCAATATAACTAAACAAGTAGAAGATGCGGTCCAGCAAATATCAGGTGTTCAAAATATAACATCTACTGTAACACAGGGTTCTTCAAGAACTATGATAGAATTTGATTTAAGTACAGATGGTGAGGTTGCAGCACAACAAGTTAGAGATAAGGTTTCTCAAATTGCTGCAAAGCTGCCAAGTGATGCTAATACTCCAGTTATTTCAAAGTTTGATATGTCAGCAACATCAATTTTATCTATAGCTGTTTATGGTTCTGATGATAATAAAGAAATGTCAGATTTTGTAGATAATACTTTAGAAAAAAAGTTATATAGTGTGTCTGGTGTTGGAGCAATAAACGTATCCGGTGAGGATACAAGAGAGATTCATATAAAATTAGATGATAGTAAGTTGTTACAATACGGTATTACGTCAAGTTCTGTAGTAAATAGTATCCCAAAGGATAATGTTGATCAATCTGGAGGAAAAGTTACAGATGGAAATGATCAAATCACTATTACAACAACTAGTAAAATACAGAAAGTAGACGACTTTAAGAATATTTTGGTAGCTACTAAAAATGGAAAAGAAATTAGAGTGAAAGATATTGCAACAGTTGAAGATGGAGTTGTTGAAAGAACAAGTAATGCTTATTATCAAGGAAATCCAGCAATTGGTGTTGATATAGTGAAACAATCTGGCTCTAATACTGTTGAGGTAGCAAGAGATGTTAAAACAGTATTGAACCAGCTTAAGGCATCGTTACCTAAGAATATGCACGTTGAAATTGTTAGTGATAATTCAACATCTATACAAGATACAGTAAATGATGTTATGAAAACAATTATAGAAGGATGCGGATTAGCGGTTGTTATTGTTTTCATATTCTTAAATGAATGGGAAAGTACTCTTATAAGTGCATCATCTCTTCCAATTTCAATCATAACTACTTTTGTTTGTATGAAAGAAATGAATTTTTCATTAAATACAATGTCCTTAATGGCAATGTCGTTGGCAGTAGGTCTTCTAATTGACGATGCTATAGTTGTTATAGAAAATATTGTGCGTCACTTGCACATGGGAAAAGGTCCGATGGAAGCAGCTAGAGATGCTACAGCAGAAATTGGCTTTGCAGTAATAGCAACTACTTCGGCAGTTATTTCGGTATTCCTACCTCTAGCAGTGATAGAAGGAATACTTGGAAAGTACTTTATTGAATTTTCACTTACAATTGTTTTTAGTATGGCAGTTTCATTATTTGTATCCTTTACTCTTGTGCCTATGATGTCATCTAAAATGCTTAGGGCAGGAAGAAAAGAAAGCAAGAGCTTTATTGGAAAATTCTTTAGATGGTTTAATGATAAATTTGATGCCTTAGCTAAGAAGTATTCACATCTTTTAGCTATTTTGCTTTACAAAAGATTAATAGTTTTAGCTATCTGTGCAGCTATGTTTGTAGGAAGTATTGGTCTTATCCAATCATTAGGATTTGCAATGATGCCTTCAACTGACCAAGGGCAGGTAACTGTTAGTGCAACTTTTGATTCAGGAATAACATTAGATACTGCATCACAAGAAACTAAACAGCTTGAAGCAATTATTAAGAAGAATTCAGAAGTACAATATATGTACTCAACAGTAAACAATAGCAGTGCATCAATTAAAATTACGTTGGTAGATAAGTCTCAGCGTAAGGATAGTTCAAGAGATATGGCTGATAAACTTAGAAGTGATTTTAAAGGACTTCCAGGAATGTCACTTACAGTATCAGCTTCATCTATGGGAGGCGGAGGTGGAAGAGCTTCCAAAGATGTGAGTTTTGAACTGGTAGGAGCTGATAGAGCAAAAGTTCAAGCTTTTGCAGAAAAGATGAGAGCAGAGATGGCTAAAGACCCACAAGCAAGTGACGTAGGTACGAATTCTAATTCAGGTACACCAGAAGTAAAGGTTACTGTAGATCGTGATAAGGCAGCAGATTTAGGGGTTAATCCTTCAGATGTTGCTAATGCCTTGACTACACTATTTAATGGGACAACTGTAACTAAATATGATAATGGAACAGATAGATATGATGTTAAGGTATTATTACAGGATGATCAACGTAAGAATCTTAATGATCTTGATAAAATTTATGTTTCAGGTTCAAATAATACACTAGTTCCTATAAGCCAAGTAACTAAAAAAGTAATTGGAACAACTTCTTCAACACTGCAAAGATATAATAAACTGGCACAAGTTGAACTTTCAGCTAATGTTAAAGGTACAGCTACAGGTACTTTCCAAAATACTTATGAAAATAAGATTAAAAGCGAATTGCCGACAGGAGTTTCATTATCAATTGGAGGGTCAAATGGAACTATGCAGAAAAGTATGATTAGCATGGAACAAAATGCAGTTTTATCAATTCTTCTTTTATATTTAGTTATGGCAGCGCAATTTGAAAGCTTTGTTGATCCTATATCTATAATGTTTGCTTTACCACTTGCGATTATCGGAGCAATAATAGGATTGTTTGTTTGCGGAAATCAATTAAGTATGGTTGCTTTAATAGGTATTATAATGCTTATGGGACTCGTTGCTAAGAATGGTATTTTACTTATTGATGCTGCAAAAGAAAGAATTAAAGAAGGAATGCCCAGAAATGAGGCTTTGGTGCAAGCTGGACTTGTAAGATTGCGTCCAATAGTAATGACTACATTAGCAATGATATTTGGTATGATTCCTACAGTATTAGCTACAGGAGCAGGTACTGAAATGCGTAAACCAATGGCCGAGGCAATAATTGGAGGATTAATTACTTCAACAATATTAACATTGTTTGTGGTACCAATTGTATACACAATACTTGATGGTTTAAAAAGAAGAGTTGGGAAGATTTTTCATAGAAAGTCATCAAAAGTTGATGTAGGTGTAGATTCAAATTCAAGTTTATAAGGATTATGAAATTTAAAGAGGCTATGCTAAATTTAATTTTAGATAGTCCCTTTAAATACATATTTAAGATCGAATAGAAAGTTCTAACTTAAATTTTTTTCTGTATTTCTTGAAATTTAGTTAGGAACAATGTAAAATTTAAATTATGAATATATATTTAAAAGTTAGTATTTATGGGAAGATGAAATTTAAGGTAAATTATTAATAGTGACAAATAAATTTATGCATATGAAAAAAATAATAGACAATTATACGGGGATATTATTTTTTGATTGTGCAGTATTAAATAAAAATTTAATTTAAGAGGAGATTACACATGAGAAAGAATATAAATAAGATAATTGCATTTGCAATTGGTATTAGCGTTATGAGCGGAAGTATTATGCCAGTATTTGCAGCAGATTCTACAACCAATGCAGCTACTACTACAGCAAGCACATCTGCGGTGGGCACACAATCGAATGTTCTTACTTTAGATGATGCAGTAAAGGCAACAATTAGTATTAGTAATACCTTAGCACTTGATGAACAAAATATAGCTTATCAAGATAAAGAGAATGATTTAACTAAGAAACAGGATGACTTTAATAATGTTGATGATGATAAGCAAAAATATGATGATAATACTGCTGATACTAAATTAGACCAGCTAAAACAACAGAGAGACTTTGATCAAGATTCATTAACTCAAAAAGTAACTGATCAATATAACAGTATTGTTACACAACAAATGCAAATAGATATGGCAACTAAAAATTTGGCGGTTGAAAATAAAAAGCTGGAAGATGCAGAATTAGAACAAAATTTGGGAATTACAACATCAATTTCAATAGAGACATCTGAACTTCAAATTCAAAAGGATCAAAATAGTTTAACTACAGCTCAAAATAAATTAAAAGATGCTGAATATACTTTTAATGTATTAACTGGTAAAGATGTAACTCAATATACTTTAGAAAAGGATATTAAATTTGAGCCATTTAAAATTGATGGAGATATAGATACTTATTTAGATAATATTATTGAATCACAATTAAATTACAAAGAGGAATTACTTAAAATTAGTAAAGACTATTACAATGATACAAACTATGAGAAAGATAATAACATCACTACAGATGACATGACCGCGGCAGAAACAACTTCAGCGGCGGCGACCATGCCTAAGATAACAGCTGATGGAAATGGTTTTATTACTCCTGATGATTTTGAAAAATATCAAAATAATCTTAATGAGTATAATAATGCTAAAAACTTATATACAGGAATTTTAACAAAGAGATTATCATATTTAACTACTAAATTGGGTAATTATCAAAGTGATGTTACTATAACTAATACAAAGAAGCAGCTTAAAGATCAATTAAGAACATACTATACAAACCTTCAAACTTATGAAGCTAATATTAGTTACTGCAAAAAGGAAATGGATTTAAATAACGAACAACTTAGTAATGCAAAACTTAAGTATGATTTAGGAATGATGACAGAGGCTGATTATAATGCTCAAGTTGTAAGCACTTTGCAAGCAGAAATTGATTTAAGAAATGCAATTATTTCTTACAATCAGAATAAACAATATCTTCAAAAACCTTGGATTGCAGCTTCTTCAGGTACGTTGTACTAATAGTTCTTTAATTAATGCAAAATTAATATAAATTTGGAGATAAATTAGGAGGAGGCAAATGCATAAAAATATTAACAAAATAATTGCATTAACCCTTGTGATTGGAACAATTTCGTTCTTAGGGACAAGCAATAATTTTATACCAGGAAATGTTAAAGCATATGCATCAACATATTCAAGTGCGGGTGATGGAGAATTAAATTCATTAACCATAACAAGAAGTACTGGAAGTGAAATTCAATTACGTGACAGCTATTATGGTAATGAGACTTCATTATCATCAAAAAGTGACTACTATATGGAACTTACAGGTGCTGATGGGTTTCAAATATCAGCAGATGTTAAAGGTGATGGATATGTAGTTAAACAATTTACTTCAGCTGATAAAGCAGCAAAAGGTGAAGATGTTGGTCAATATATGAATGTTAATTCAGATTTTGAAGATGTTTATTTAAGAACATATAGAAGTGAAGATGATTATAAAAATGCTTATGATGATGGAGATGTAACTAAATGTGAGCATACTTATATAATTCATGTAAGGAAAGCAAGTGTAACTGCTTCTGATGAAGAACTTGATAAAAATTATGCATACTTAAAAAGTATTTACCTAAGTAATGGTAATATTGATTTTTCAAAGAATCAATATTCTTACAATGTAAATGTAGATGAGAATGTTGAGCAGATCCTTGTTAGGGCAACTCCTGAAAATGAAGATGATGTAGTTGAAATCAATGGAGAATCTGTAGAACAAAAAGATAATTTTGAAAAAACAATTAGTTTAAATAATGGTAACAATACTATAAAAATATATGTTAAGACTGATGATGATGATGAGACGTATACACTAAATGTTAATAGAGATAAATTAGTGAATTCAACCCAAACAAGTACAAGCTCAGCATCAAATACGCAAAATACTGTAACTGGAAACAGTGTGGGTAAATATAATTCTTGGCAAAACATTGGTGGGAAATTGCAGTATTTAGATGGAACTGGAGATTCATTGAAAAGTCAATGGTGGTTTGATGTAAATACAGGGAAGAACTATTATCTAGATAAAGATGGATATGCAGTTACTGGATGGCTTTATGTAGACAACAACTGGTATTACTTTGGCGAAAATGGAGAAATGAAAACTGGATGGGTATCTGTAGGTGGAGATTGGTATTACTTGAATAAAAGCGGAGTTATGCAGACAGGATGGTTACAAGACTCAACTGGAAACTGGTATTACTTAGACTCTACTGGAAAAATGACTAATTAGGAACATGGACTTGTTATTTTTTCGAATGTGCATTAAGTAGTTTTTATATCTTAAATAATTGTAAACACGCCTTATGTTGAAATTTTATTCAACATAAGGCGTGTTTTGTAATAATTTTTAAATTATGTATATTTGTTTTGCAGAACTTTCTCTGTTAGTTTCATCTTAAATTGCCTACAGGGTACCCTAAAGGGCATGAATTGTACATTATAAATTGTTAATTGTAATATATAGTAATAAATATTAAAACTAATAAATATAATATTCTGAAAATAATATAAAGAGGAAAGTTATGGAGAATATAACTAGTGGAAATGCCACACTAAATACTGGAAGTCCTACAACAAGTACTGGAAATGTTACAATAAATACTGGTGGATTAAAGATTCAATGTTTCAGGGGAGATAATTATATTCCAATTGATGGCGCTAAGATAACCGTAAGAGGAATAGCAGGAAATGCTAAAAATATTGAGCTTATTACGGATTCAGTAGGATTAACTCAGATAATAGAATTACCAGCGCCGCCTTTAGAATATTCTTTAAATGAAAACAGTAATCAAATACCTTACAGCTTATATGATATAACCGTTGAAAGAACTGGATTCAATCCAATAATAATAAGAGGATGCCAGGTACTTCCTACACAAGTTGCATATCAAGTATGTAATTTAGAGATAAATTTAGGAAGAGGGGCCATGAGGCAGGCAGTTATAGATATACCTCCACATACTTTAAATGGAAATTATCCTCCGAAGATACCAGAAGAAGAGGATAAACCTGTGCCACCGCCAACTTCAGGAGTTGTATTGCCCGAACCTGTAGTTCCGGAATATGTTATTGTTCATCAAGGAAGTCCAGACGACCCGTCAGCGCCAAACTATAAAGTACAATTTAAAGATTATATTAAAAATGTTTGTTCAAGCGAAATATATTCAACTTGGACAGAATCAGCACTAAGGGCCAATATTTTTTGTATTGTATCTTTTACATTAAATAGAATTTTTACTGAATGGTATAGAGGTAAAGGCAAAAACTTTGATATTACAAGCTCTACAGCTTTTGATCAGGCATTTGCTTATGGTAGAAACATCTATGACAATATAAGTCAAATTGTAGATGAGATTTTTTCTACCTATGTGAGAAGAATTGGGAAGAAGCAGCCACTTTTTACTCAATACTGCGATGGGAAGAGTGTTACTTGTCCTCAATGGTTAAGCCAGTGGGGAAGCCAGCAATTAGGAGTGCAAGGCTACGTACCATTTGATATATTGACACATTATTACGGAAATGATATTGAATTAGTTACAGCTCAAAAGGTTGCTGGAAGACCAATGTCATACCCAGGGGAACCGTTAACTATTGGATCATCTGGCCCAACGGTAAGGGCAATTCAAGGCCAATTAAATAGAATATCAAGGAACTACCCATTAATTCCAAAGCAACCTGAAGATGGACAGTATACTCAAAAAACAGCAGATGCAGTAAAAATATTTCAGCAAATATTTACATTGCCACAAACAGGCGTAGTTGACTATGCCACATGGTATAAGATATCAGATGTTTATGTTGGAGTAACGAAACTTGCAGAACTTACAACTACTGAGTCAAGTAGATCAGGGAAACTAAATGAATTTATACCTCCAATTATACCGGGGCTAGATAATAAAAGAGGGATTCCGAAATTTTATTATTAGATATATTTAGACATAAGGCACATTGAAAAAATAACAAATTCACAAGCCTATTTTTATCATTGGAAGCTCGACTCGCATACGCTTGCTGAGTAAGCGATTCACACCAAATCATAGATTTGGGTTCTCTGCTCATCAGCAGATTGTCCTAATAGACCCACTAATGAGGTCAATCTGATTCCGTGCCTGATGAAAAATAATCATGGTATTTTGGAATTGTTATTTTCTTTCATGTATCTAATCTTAGTAAAATTTGTTTTAAAAGTTGCCATAAATTATGTATATAAAGATTAAAGTTAAACAAAATAAAGCAGGAGGTGTTTTATTTTGCAAATAACTTTAACTCAAAAAGAAAGAATGTTACTAGAAGATCAAAAAAGTCACGAACAAACTTGTATTCAAAAGTATTCTAATTACGCCAATCAAGCAAAAGATGGTCAATTAAAGGACATATGTAAGGCTAATGAACAAGTGGAACGAAATCATCTTGATACAATTAATCAATTGTTAAATGGTACGGTTCCTCAAATGAATCAGCAACAAAATCAAAGTACTGGGCAAAATTTGAATAATGCGCAAGTTACAGGAATAAGTAATGTATCAGATAAGGATATATGTTCAGACTTGTTAATGACAGAAAAATATGTTTCAGGGGCTTATGATACGGCAATTTTTGAATTTAAGGATACGGAAGTTCGTGATGTACTAAACCATATACAAAAGGAAGAGCAAAAGCATGGAGAAGCTATATTTAAATATATGGAGAGTAAAGGAATGTATAATGTTCAATAATCTTTAGGCACATTCAAAAAAATAATAGACCAGTATGCTCGTCTATTTCGAGTCATACTGCGTCACCAAATTAAACTAATAGGCCAGCTATGAGCAGAATTTGCATCCTTGTCTTACATGAAATATACGTTTCATCTTTGGCCTATTATTTTCTTTCATGTCCTTAACTTTGAATAAAAGCAGAAAAGAAGTTTTTACTTTATTAAGTAAAATATCTTTTCTGTTTTTTATTTTTATTCACCTTATTAATGCACAATCAAAAGAATGATAGACCAGTATGCTGTCTATTATTCTTTTGATTGTGCCTAATATTTCAGTAGCATTTTTGTATAGCGCACATAGATTATTAATTAAGAAAGTGTTTTCTTTTATTGCAATGTAAATTTTATGCAATTCAGGAGGTTAATAACATGAATAAAGAAACTCCTCAATTACCGGAACATATATTTAAAAAGAGCGAGAAAAAGTTATTGTTTACAATCATTGGAGTATCTATAATATTTATTGGTAAATTTATAGGCGCTTTTATAACCAATAGCCTTGCTCTTTTTAGTGATAGTTGGCATCTATTAACTGATATAGCTTCATTAATATTAAGTTTTTGGGGATTAAAGATTGCGCTTAAATCAGCAAATCATAAATATACTTTTGGTTATTATAGATTCAGTATACTAACGGCATTAATAAATAATATTTCATTGATAGTTATTTCAGTATATATATTCTATAAAGCAATATTAAGGTATTTTAATCCTGTAGATGTTGCGCCAGCCGGAATGATTATTTTTTCTATCCTTGGACTCGTAATAAACACTATTGTAGTATTAAATCTTAGAAATAATTCAAACAATATGAATGTGAAAAGTGTATTTCTACACTTTCTCGGAGATGCATTATCAGATATAGGAGTATTAATAGGCGGTATAATTATTTACGTTACTCATCTGCCTGGAGTTGATACATTGCTTAGTGCAGCACTAGCTTGCCTAATTTTAAGAAATGCGTTTAAAATGACTATTGAATGTATTAAAATTCTTTTGGAAGCTGCGCCAGAAGATATTTCAATTGATGATTTAAAGAAGTCCATTAAGGATTTAGGTGGAATAATTGAAATTACTGATATCCATATATGGAGTTTATCCAAGGAAATTCTATCGATGACAGCACATATTTCAATAAAAGAATCTAACATTGAAGATTGTGAAGAAAAATTACATGATATACAACATTTATTAAAAGATAAATTTAATATAGATCATTCTACAATACAATTTGAAAAGTGTACTTGTGGCAGCTGTTTCCATAGTAAATCTGATCATAAGTATTGTTGTAATATGTGTATTGATAAGTGTAAGCATTAGAAAATTCAAATTATTGCTTTCTTATAGAGTAAAGTTAAAAAATAAAGGGTCTGTCGCAAAATAGATTTTTGGCACAAGATAATGAGGTTTTAATGAAAACTCAATCAATATATTGTGCTATTTTTTTATTTTGTGACAGCCTCTTTTATGTATTTAGGCACATGAAAGAAAATAACAAGTCCAAAATGTTATGGAATGTTCCTAGATGCAGCATAGCTGCTCTTTTTAAAGGGGTTTATTTTTCATCAGGCAAGGAAGCAGATTGGTCTCATAGCGGGCCTATTAGGGCAATCTACTGACGTAGCATGATGGAAAATAGGCACATTAGAAAAAAGCAGCTATGCACTTATGAAAAGAGCAGCTATGCTGCAATACGGAACTTTTCTGCATATAAGAACTTTTATGGCAGATGGACTTGTTATTTTTTTGATTGTGCCTTATAAAGCCAAGTAAATTACAGCTTAGCTATAATCGTATTTTTGATTTTTCTATACAGATTATCAATATTTGCAGATAAAGGCGGAAGTTAATGATTGCTAAGTGTTTTAAATTACCACTAATAAAGAAAATAAAAAAAGCAAACAATAAAAGTATAGACTTCCTAATTAATCACAATAAAGCAAGTTGGAATCGGAGGAAAATGTAATGAAGAACAAATTAAAGTACATTTTAATCCTTGCTTTAAGTATATTTCTTGTTGGTTGTGCCTTTGAAAAAAATATGAGAAATGACGTAATGCCCAAGGAACAAATGAATAATGAAAAGTCGGAAGAAAAACCTAAAGCAGAACCTGAGAAAGAAGTTAATAATGGAGAATCTAAAGAAAAAAATCCAGAAGAATCTGATCAAAAATCCAATGAAGTACCTAAAGTAGAAGCAAATAAAAAAAATAATGAAAGATCTGAGGAGGAAAATAAATCAAGTAAAGAATCTGAAGAAAACAGAGAGGTTGCGGGCAATAAGAAAAAAATAATTTATTTAACCTTTGATGATGGCCCAAGTTACAAAGTAACAAATAATGTTTTAGATATATTAAAAGAAAACAAAGTAAAGGCAACTTTTTTTCTAATTGGCAATCAGATTAAAGATAGAGAGGTGGTTGTAAAAAGAATTAATAATGATGGAAATAGCATAGGACTTCATAGTTATACGCATAATTATAAAAAAATTTATTCCAATGAAGATAACTTTATTCAAGAAATGATTGATTGTCGTAATGAAATAAATAGAGTTGTTGGAATTTCACCTAATATAATTAGATTTCCAGGTGGAAGCTATAAGCGCTTAAGCAAGAACTTTTTAAATAGACTGCATGACAAGAAGTTTAAAGTGTATGATTGGAATTTGGACAACAGTGATGGATTAAAACCAAAAGCTTCACCAGATGAATTATACGCAAAAGCTATAGAAGGAAGCGAAAAAAAGGAAAGGATTATTTTACTTTTGCATTGCAATGATACCCATCAAAATACATGCAAAGCACTTCCCCAGATAATAAATTATTATAAATCAAAGGGTTATGAATTTAGAACTATTACTGAAGAAACAAAAGAGTTGTATGCTCCAATAAAAGGTTAAAACTTTAACTTAAAGAGTATACTTTGTTAAGTGAGGTGAAATACTTTGAAAATAAAAAAACATCTAAAAAGCCTGTTTTTTGTAATTACAATTGCATTCATATTTAATATATGTGAATGCACAACAAAGGCAGATTCAAAAGTTCCTCCAAAAGAAAATCTTGCTATACTAGTAGATCTTACTGAAGAAAGACTTTACTTAATTAATAAAGAAAAAAATATAATTGCAAAAAAATATAGCATAGCTAGTGGTAAAATAGAAACACCTTCGCCAATAGGTACATGGAAAGTGATTGGTAAGTCTAAATGGAGTGGAGGATTTGGTACAAGATGGATTGGATTAAATGTTCCTTGGGGTATATTTGGAATTCATGGGACAAATAAACCAGGATCAATTGGTTCAGAAGCATCTCATGGTTGCATTAGGATGTTAAATAAAGATGTTGAGGAGCTATATAGATATGTGGAGAAGGGAATGATAGTAGCCATATATGCAGGGCCATATGGTCCTTTTGAAAAAGGATTAGTAACTCTAGAACCAGGAGATAGGGGAGCAGACGTTTTAGAGGTACAAAGAAAAATGAAAGAAAAAGGGTATTATCCAGGAAAATTAGATGGCATATATGGAGAGGGAATGAAACAATATGTAATGAAATTTAAAGAAGACAATGGTCTTAAAATTAACCATAATGTAGATTATGAATTTTATAAAGAACTTGGGATAATATTGGTAGATTAAAAATATAAACTTGATTTATTACCCAATAGTAGTATCTTGAGCTGCGGCTGTAGGATTATTTTAGGGAGGTAATAGTTGAATATATAATTGCTTTTGTAACAAACTATATTT
Source organism: Clostridium sp. (assembly GCA_031292145.1). Classification (GTDB taxonomy): domain Bacteria; phylum Bacillota; class Clostridia; order Clostridiales; family Clostridiaceae; genus Clostridium. The sequence continues at coordinate 32,539 of JARLHR010000074.1, forward strand.
ATAGAATTAAACTTTACGAAGTAAAGTTTAATTCTTACATAAGATAGTTGAAAGAAAACCAACAACAAGATTATCATGTGGATTATTAAATAATTAGATTAATCAATTTAACATTTCAGATTTATAATATTCTGAAAGGAGCTTTGTAAGTAAATGAATACTTTCAATATTAAAATGATTTATACTATATTTGTCTTTGTAGCATTAGCAGCTTTTGATAATATCATTATAGGATTGTTTCCACCACTTTTTTCTTCGATTGCAAATGACTTAAATGTCAACTTATCAGCACTTGGACTTGTTTCAGCTGTAAATATCCTAGTAACCTCTACATCATCCATTTATTGGGGGTATCTTGCAGGTAGATTTAATAGAAAAAAGCTTATTATTGCAGGTACTATTTTTTGGTCAGTATCGGTATTTTTAACATCTCAAAGCAGTACTTATGCTCAACTTTTAATTTCCCAAATTTTTACTGGAATAGGGTTAGGATGTATAGCATCAATTGGCTTTAGCGTTTTAACTGATTATATTCCCCAAAAATTTCGTGGAATGCTGCTAAGTCTTTGGGGAATGTCCCAAGGCTTTGGTGGAATTTCAGGTTCAATAATGGCGTCGCTAATTGGTACAGCTACAAATTGGAGAAAACCCTTTGAAATTGTAAGTATAATAGGTTTTTTCTTGATTATTTTATACTTTTTCATAAAAGAACCTACTTTAGGCGAATCAGAGCCTGAATTGCAGGAGCTCATCAAAGAAGGGCACGACTATACTTATAATATGGAATTTACGCATTTTAGAGAAATAATATCAAAGCATAGTAATATTTTTTTATTCTTTCAAGGATTTTTTATTAATATTTCTATTGGAAGCTTGATATGGCTTCCAACATTATATATTTCAAAAATTCAACAACAAGGATACAGTAATAAGGTAGCAATTATCGCTTCTGGATATCTATATGCCCTATTTCAAATAGGAGGTTTGGCATCCGGATATTTCGGTTATCTTGGGGATAGATTTCAAAGGAAAACCTATAAAGGAAGAGCTTTATTGACTTCGGTTTTTGTGTTTATTACTATCCCACTTTATTTCGCCATGTTTATAATTCCAATGAAGAATCTATTGATTTCCGATAATAATGTTTCTTCAATTTTACTAAGTCTATTGAAAGAAATAGTTATGAATCCTTGGATGACTGTAATGTTTGTATTATCGTTTCTTGTTTCAGCAGCACAATCTGCAAATGCACCAAACTGGCTTGCTTTAATAACAGATGTAAATCTTCCAGAACATAGAGGAACGGCCTTTAGTGTAGCTAATATCGCAAGCAGCTTAGGTAGAACATTGGGTAACGTTGGTATTGGTTATTTACTAACTATTATTTCTAAATATGCGGGAGAACCAAATAACTATATAATTACGCTTTCTATATTCCAAATGTCTCTTCTTCCAGCAGCGATGTGTTATATAAGAATGGCGGAAAGTAATGTTCAAGATATTAATAAAGTTAAATCAGATCTCCGTAAACGAGCAAAATTAGGCACATGAAACATGTTTAAACAATATAATTTATGAGAGGATTGATATTATGATTAAAAAAATACTTATCATTTCATCTAACTATACAGGACATGGGCATAAGAGTATAACGGAATCTTTATGTGAAAAATTTGAAGTAAATAATGAGATCGATGTATATGTTGTAGACGGATTCTCCCTAGGTGGAAACACATTACTTAAAATAGGCAAATCGTATGGCCCAATAACTAGAACTTCTGAAAGTCTATGGGAACTAATATGGGAGTTATCAGCCATAAAAGCGTCATTAGTTAATGAAGCTATTGAGTTAATGATAGAGCATAAATTCATTGAGCTATTAAAAGAAGTAGAGCCTGATTTGATTTTATCTGTGCATGCAAATTTTAATGGATCTATTATAAATATACTAGAAAAACATAATATCAAAATTCCATTCATTACTTTAATTGCAGATCTTGTAAGTATTTATTCACTATGGGCAGATCCTAGAGTAGATTATATTTTAAGTCCAACACAGGAAGCAAAAGACAAGAGCATTGAATACGGTGTTTCTGAAGAAAAGATAAAAGTTTTAGGATTTCCAGTACGCTCAAGGTTTTGCAAAAATGTAGAAGATAATAAAGAATATAGTTTAGATATGCCTTTACAATGCTTAATAATGAGTGGGGGTGAAGGTGTAGGAAATATGAGAAAGATTTCTGAAATTCTTCTTGATAATTTTGATTGTATTGTAAAAATTGTGGCAGGACGAAACACAAGATTAAGAAATAGATTGGAGCAGACACTAGCTGAAAAATATGGAGATAGAGTTGAAATTTATGGATTTATGGAAAATATACAAGATCTAATGCTAGCTTCAGATATTGCGTTTACAAGAGGAAGTCCTAATGTTATGATGGAGGCTGTGGCATGTAATATACCTTTAGTAATAACTAGCGCTTTACCAGGTCAGGAAGAGAGAAATCCCGAATTTGCTGAAAAGTATAACCTTGGAGTAATGTGTACGGATATTAAAAATATGAAAAATATTATAAGTGATTTACTTGAAAATAATGGACAAAGATTAAGTGAAATCAAAAAATCCCAAAGAGACTATGCTAACCCTAATGTTGCAAAAAATATTGTGGATTTTATTCTAAATATAGGAAATAACAATGAGACTATAATGTAATCTTAAACAATTAATTTACTTTGATTATCCAATCTAAGACATATTCAAAAAAATAACAAGTCAGTATGCTAATCTATTTTGTGTCATACTTCGTTAGTATATTTCCCTAATACATCCGCTATGAGGAAAATATACTTCCTTGTCTGACGCCAAACATGCATCGCATCTTTGGCTTGTTATTTTCTTTCATATACCTAAAAATACTTTAATTTGACAAATATATTATAAAAGTTTGAATAATTGACGAAAAGTGATAAAATTAATATAGAAAATTGATTGCAAAATTAAGATATAAGGAAAGATGGTGGGATATTGAAAAAAGTTTTATTGTTATTATCCTTGGCATTCTGTACAACTTTATTAGGTTGTGGAGCGACGCAAACGACAAGTCAAAATAATCAGAATCAAACTGCAGCTGCTCCTAGACAGATAACTGTAAATAGTAGTACTAGTTCTTCTGGAGGAAGCACTACTAATTCTAATTTAGATAAAGAGGCATTTAAGAATGGGTATACAGCTTTTTCGTTAAAAGACTCAGCAATGTATACCAGCATATTTCAAGTAAATGGAACTTCTATGGTTTTTCCAAATTGGGACGATAATAATAATCTTTCCATAGTGAATGAGCCTTACCCTAAAAATCTAATAAATACTTCTAATGTTAGCGATTTTTATAACTACCCAATTAATTCATTGGTAGTTATGAACAATATTGCTTATTTTTCTGATGCTGATAATAATAATAAGTTATCTTCAATAGATTTATCAAATAGATCGTATAAACCAAATTTAGCGTTAGGAAAAGTTTCAAATATGATAGGTGTAAATAATGTTGTATATTTTATTGATCCAAGTGACGGAAATAAACTCCATGCGTTTGATACAACTAATAATGCAGATACTATTATATCTAATGATAATATTGGAAACTATTTAGTGGATGAAGATACTATTTTATATGAAAATAAGAGTGATAAGTCAACTTTATATAAGATAAATACAGATGGTACCCAGAAGCAAAAGCTTTCTGATTTTTCAGTAAACAGCTTTGCACCTTACTCAGGACAAATATTAGCTATAAATTCTTCAGATAATAATAATCTCTATTCAATAAACTTAACTGATCTATCAACAAAAAGAATAGCAGTAATGGATGGAGAAGATATGAAGATTTTTAATGGAACAATATATTTTATCAATGTAACTAATAATAGGCATCTTTCTAAAATGACAGTGAATTTAACTCAGGCAACTCCAACTGTAAGTTTTAGTGATATTTCTGATTATCAAGTAAATGAATATTATCCAACTACTAACGGTATACTTGCACGAAAAGGGGTTAATGTTGACAATGGTTATATGTTCTTATTAACATAAATAATATAATTATTGACGTATTATGTCATATAGTGGTAAACTAAATATGCAAAATAAAAAGTTTAAATAAAATTTTTGTTAGGTGAGGCTCCTATATAGATACATGCTGCTGCCCGGAAACGTCGAGAGACGCCAATGGGTCAACAGGTATTACCGGATTAAGGTTCTACTTAATGTAGCCGAAAACCATAGGGTTTTCTATGCTATATAGTGCTAAAACTCAACGAGTGAAGAAAATGTTGCGATTGTATTACGGGTATAAGTATGCATATTTGCGATGAAACATTATTTATGTTAGTAACCCTTCACTTTAAGTGAGGGGTTTTTTATTGTTTTTAAAGGAGGTGTATCCAATGGATGGTGACAGTACGGATAAGCGGAATATGTATTTTAATTTAGGTTTAAGTAATACTATTTTTATGGGCGTTGATTGGATGCACTTTTAATGCCCTAAACTGAAAGGGTGAAAATGTATGGAAAAAGTAACAAGTTTCTTTTTTAGCAAGATTCTTAATAAAGAAATTTATAATATTTCAGGACAAATAATTGGTAAACTAAAGGATTTTATCATTGATTTTAGCCAAGAAAATCCGACTGTAATATATATACAAATTAGAAATGGGCGAAAATCTTTTTATGTATCAGCTGAAGCACTCGATATATCAAAAGATGATAAGGAAAAATATAATATTAAAATTAACAGTGAAAGTCTTTTAATAAAGCTACCAAATGAAGAAGATATTTTTTTAGTAAGAGACTTTTTAGATAAGCAAATAGTAGATATAAATGGTAGGAAGGTAGAACGTGTTAATGATGTAAGACTTGGAAATATAAATTCTAAGTGGCAGCTTGTAGCTGTTGATATAGGTACTAGAGGATTGCTTAGGCGGCTTGGTGTAGAGTATCCGCTCATCGTATTAATGGAAACTTTAAGGTATAAATTGAGAAATAAATTAATTATCTGGGATAATGTACAGACATTATCAACTGGAGTTAACAATTTACAACTTCATATGCCAGCAAATAAAATTGAAACTTTACATGCAGCAGATATAGCAGATATTATTGAAGATCTTGATAGCAAAAGTAGAGATATCTTATTTCATAGTTTAAACAATCAAAAGGCTGCTGAGGTTCTTGAAGAAATTGAAACTGATATTCAAGTAAACTTAATAAAGTCCATGTCTGATGAAAAAGCTTCTGATATACTTGAAATTATGCCATCTGATGAAATAGCAGATATTTTAGAAGAAATAGAAGAAGATAGAGCTGAAAAACTATTGACACATATGGATGAAGAAAGCCAGGATGAAATTAGAGAACTTATGGAGTATGAAAAAGAAACAGTAGGAAGTATTATGTCAAAAGATTTCCTAACTTTCTTACCTGATGTTACTGTAAATGATGTCTTAATGTGGATTAAATCTAATACACCTGACGAGGATGAAAGTTATTATATATATATTACAAATGATAAAAATAATCTTATTGGTGTTGTTTCTATATTTTCACTTATTATGTCTAATAAAAATACTAAACTTTATAACATAATGACTAGTAGACCTAAGAGCTTAAGAGATACTGATGAAATTGAGGATGCTATTGCCTTGATGCAGAAATATAATCTTGTTTGCATACCTGTTATGGATGAAGATAATAATTTGGTTGGCGTAGTATCAATAAACGATAGTATTCATGAGTATAAACTGTTAAGAGGGGTGTAATATGAAAAAGTTATTAGCAAATAAATACAAAAAGATGCTTTTTGTTATGACTATTATTGGTCCAGGACTAATTACTGTAAATGCTGGTAATGATGCTGGCGGCATTACAACATATGCTTCAGTTGGTGCTTCATATGGATATAAAATGTTATGGGGATTACTTTTAATTACATTTAGCCTTGCAGTAATACAGGAAATGAATGCGAGAATGGCAGTAGTAACTGGCAAGGGATTGTCTGATTTGATTCGAGAAAAGTTTGGAGTTAAGCTTACTTTTTTTGCAATGACTATTCTTTTAATTGCAAATATGGGGGTTGTTTTTGGAGATTTTGCGGGTATTGCAGCAAGTTTAGAACTTTTTAATATAAGCAAGTTTATATCAATACCTATTGTTTCTATAGCAATTTGGTTTCTTGTTACTAAAGGATCTTATAAGAAGGTAGAAAATATTTTCTTATTATTTACATTTGTATTTTTTACTTATATTATTTCAGCATTTTTAAGTAAACCAGATTGGGGGAATGTGTTTAAATCAATGGCTACGCCTACTATGGAATTAAATTCAGATTTTCTTCTTACATTCATAGGAATGATTGGAACAACAATTACTCCATACATGCAGTTTTATCTACAATCATCAATAGTAGATAAAAAACTAAGTATATCTGATTACAAATATGAAAAACTTGATGTTTATTTGGGTTCATTTTGGGGAAATGCAGTATCATTTTTTATAATTGTTTGTACAGCCGCAACACTTTATAAAGCTGGTATAACTATAAATGCAGCAGAAGAAGCTGCAATGGCTTTAGAACCACTAGCTGGACGCTGGGCATTTATACTTTTTGGAGCTGGATTGTTTGGAGCATCAGTACTTGCCACAGCTGTTATTCCACTTTCAACTTCTTATGCAATATGTGAAGCCTTTGGATGGGAGAGTGGTGTTGACAATGACTATAAGGATGCACCAGCCTTCTTTGGAATATATACTGGTATAATTTTATTAGGAGCAGTATTCATACTTATACCAGGAATATCACTTATTCAAATTATACTTGTAACTCAAGAAATAGCTGGAATATTATCTCCTATTATACTAACCTTCATGATAATATTAATAAATGACAAACGTATAATGGGCGAATATATTAATAACAAAACTCAAAATATTATATCTTGGGCGACAGTTATATTTATTATAATTTTATCTGTAATTTTGTTTATATCACCGCTTATCACGTAATTAGGCACAATCAAAAAATAGTAGACCAGAATGCTGGGCTACTATTTTTTTGATTGTGCCTTAATATATAAATGAAGTGCTTTTAATCGTTATTTATGAAAAAGTAAGCATAATAGAAAAAATAAATCCACAGGCGAAAATAATTGGAGAAGTTTTAAATAAAATAGATTTTAGTGAAATAATAAATTTTGAGAAAAATATAAGAATATGTGAAGAAAATGAAATCATAGTTGATGAAAAATAATCATATAATAATCTAACTAATGTAAGTAATAGGAATCAAATAACCAAAAATTATTTGATTCAGAAGAAAAAGAAAAGCATCTTCACAATTATAAGTTAACTGGCAAAAATAATTTAAGAAAGTGCATTCAATTTCATTATGTATCTGGAAAACTTGCAATAAGTGATATGAGTTAATAAAAAATGGTATATATGCGAATTAATGAAAGTAACATAAATAAAAATAAGTTAAATTACTTTATAAATAATCTAATGGGTATTTAGGGGTGAAATATGAGTATAAAAGTAGAAATAGTTATAGGATTTCTTGGATTTGGGAAAACAAGGTTTATAAATTCTATGTTACAAAGTGAAGAATTACAAAATGAAATTATTGTAGTTATTCAAGATGAGTTTGGAAAATGTGAAATAATTGATAACTTAAATAATCAAAAACAACAAAGCCAAATTATAGTAATAAAAAATGAGGAGGATAAAGAAATCAATGCAGATTATATAAAAAAAATTATAAAGGAATATATTCCGGACAGAATTTTTATTGAAGTAAATGGTATGAAAAATTCTACTAATATTATTAATATATTTAATGAGAAAGGTATAAAAAAATTATGTGAAATTGATGATATAATAAGTGTAATTGATGTAATAAAATTCCCCATGTATTTTAGAAATATGAAAAGTATGGTTAGCACTCATATTTTCAATAGTGAAACCATAATATTAAATAATGTAGATGCATTAAAAAAGAAGGGATTTTCAAGGTTACAAAAAGAAATTAAAAGTATTAATGAAACAGCTAATATACTTAAACACGTTAATATAATAAATAAACGAGAACCAAATGAAGATGAGTATGTTGAGATAAAGAAGAATAATTATTTTGTTTTAAAAACTTTGCTCAATTTTACTTTTTTTATATTTATATTTATCTACCTAATTACAATGACAACATTGGATAATAACGTGTATAGTGAATTCTTAGATAAATTCAAAAAATTTTATAATGTATTTATAAGTATATTGATTCAAGGTTTTCCTTTCATTCTTATTGGAAGTTTTGTATCAGCAATAATTCAAATTTGTATATCAAAAGATAAGCTCATCAAAATATTTCCAAAGAATATTTTTTTATCATGTATAGTTGCAGCCTTTGCAGGATTATTATTTCCTATATGTGATTGTGGGACTATCCCCGTTGTTAGAGGACTGATGAAAAAGAAAGTACCTATGGCTGCTGGAGTTACATTTATGTTAGCAGCGCCAATAGTAAATCCAATAGCGATTGTCTCAACTATATATGCTTTTCAAGGAATGAAATCTGTAGTAATTTATAGGGTAATTGCAGGTATAATAATTGCAATTTCAGTAGGACTTATTATGCAATTTTGTACAAAGAAAGATGAAGATATTTTAAACAGTAGTGAAGAAATAGGCGAATGTGATTGTGGATTTTGCAATGATGACTATGGGGATAACAAAAGTAAATTAAAAAAGGTAAGAGCTGTATTTGTTCATGCAGGAGATGAATTTTTTAATGTAGGAAAATTTATGATTCTAGGAACATTTTTATCTAGCATTTTTCAAAATGTAGTATCATTAAATAATAATATGTATATTTCAAATGATAATAGGATTTCACTTTTGATTATGATAGCATTGGCTTTTTTACTTTCAGTATGTTCAACATCAGATGCTTTTATTGCTAAGAGTTTTTTAAAGCAATTTTCAATAAATTCTGTAATGGGATTTCTAGTAGTTGGACCTATGTTAGATGTTAAGAATACAATTATGCTTTTTGGCAGTTTTAAAAAGAAATTTGTATTAAAGTTAATACTTATTATTCTTGTAGTATCGTTTGGAGTTTTGATTAATTGTAAATTATCGTAGGAATACTCAAAAATAACAGAATAATATGGTTTGTATACCATTTAGTTATTTTTCAATACTTTAAGATTGATTGAAAGAGGTAGTATATGAAAAAATTAAATTTAGACACTATTGTAAAGATATTAATATTACTTGGCTTTTCATTATTTTATTTTAGAATTATTATAAATAATGAAATATTGATGTATGTACATCCAAGAATTGTTCCATTTGTAGTTTTAGGAATGATAGCTATGTTTGTAATTGCATTATTTTTAATTAAAGATAGCTTTCATAATAAAAAGAAAAAATTTAAGTTTAAGAACTATGTAATTTTTATAATTCCACTAATTATGATATTTTTTATGCAAAGTACTAATGCAAATTCTGCAATCAAAACTAGTGATATAAACACTAGTTCCAATATTACATCAAATAATAATTTGGGTAATAGTTCAAATGATACTTCAAATAATACTTCTAATCAAGGTAACAATATAAACAATAAATTAACTTCTGCTAACTCCACATTCGAGATATATGGTGGAAAAACTGAAAGTGATGGGCAGGGTACAGTTGACAAAAAAGAACTAGATATAAAAAATAATGTTATAGAGGTAGATGCTAAAAATTTTGTAGTTTCCCTTGATGAGATTCTAGGAAACCCAGATAAATATGACGGAAAAGAAATAGAGATAACAGGATTTGTATATAAAGATAAAGACTTAAAAGAAAATGAATATATAATAGGAAGATTTATGATGATCTGCTGTGCAGCTGATATGCAGATTGCTGGAATCAGATGCGATAGTAATAATTTAGAATCTTATGATAGTGACACTTGGATAAAAATAAAAGGAAAAATTAAGAAGGATACTTTTGAAGGTGAGGTAGATCCTCTTATAGTAGTTGAACATGTAGAAAAAGATCTTAATCCAGATACTTCATATGTATATCCTTTTTAAAAAGTATTAAAAAAATGATAAATGTCAATTAATGCTATGTGCTTTTGTAAGTAAATTTAATAGTCTAGAGTTTATCTCAAAATGATGGTAATTCAAATATAAAAGGGATGTATATCCAGACTAATTAGGATATGCTTCTCTTTTAATAATGTTAAGGCACAATCAGAAAAATAATAGGCCAGTATTCTTGTCTATTATTTTCCTTAATGTGTGCCCAAAATAAACATCAAAAGAGTCTTTATTTCTAAAATTAATAAATTTAAATATAAAATGGTACGTATTTATGTCTTTAAGATAATATAATATTAAGCATTACCTGTAAAGGTTAGAAATAATAGCACTGCATTCAGTACAATTATGCAAGTAGCTATTAGAACACCTAAGAAACGTACAGATGTCTTATTAACTAAAATACCCATTAAATCTTTACGTTTAGCTATAATTAACATTTGTATTATTGGAAATGGTAAAATAAAACTAAGTGCAACTTGGCTTAAAACAAGAGCATTCATTGGATTAATTCCAAGTGTTATTATAATCAAAGCTGGCAGCATGGTTATAAGTCTTCTGACATTTACAGGTATGCTTAAATTAACAAACCCCTTCATTATTGTTTGTCCAGCCAGTGTTCCAACAGCAGAGGATGATAGTCCTGATGCAAGTAATGCGATTCCAAAGGCACCACTTGATAAAGAACCCAATAAAGGTTGTAGCGATTGATGAGCTTGTTCCATTGTATCTACTAACATTCCATTTCTATAAAAAACTGCTGCTGATACTACAACCATTGCAGCATTAACAACAAATGCAATATTCATAGCTATACCAATATCTATTTTTTCCATTCTTAAATGTCTTAGTTTCCCTTCATCTGACGAATCAGTAATTCTGTGCTGAACTAAATGTGAGTGTAAATATATTACATGAGGCATAACTGTTGCACCAAGCATTCCAACAGCAATTAATACAGCTTCACCATTAGGCAATATTGGAATTATTGTATGAATGCCTACTTGAGTCCAATTAGGCTTAGCAAGAAATAATTCTATTGTATATGCAATACTTATTACAGCAACAAGTATTGATATTATGATCTCAATAGATTTCTGACCATATTTCTCCATATAACAAATTATAAATGTTATAAGTCCAGTAAGAAGTCCTGCGTATATCATAGGTATATTAAACAATAAATATAATCCTAATGTTCCACCGAGAAACTCTGCTAAATCTGTTGCCATAGCTCCTATTTCTGCAATAATCCAAAATATCCAGTTTACGGACTTAGGGAATACTTTAGCACACATTTCAGGGAGGTTATGACCTGTAGCTATCCCGAGTTTGGCAGACATAGTCTGTAAGAATATAGCCATTAAGTTACTCCACAAAATTACCCAAATGAGTATATAGTTGAATTGTGATCCTGCACTGATATTAGTAGCAAAATTTCCTGGATCAATATATGCTACGCTAACAACAAAAGCCGGTCCTAAAAACTTTAATAATTCTTTTAACTTACTTGATTTTCTTATTATATTATTTGTTTCTCTTTTCAAAGTAAAAAGTTTTTCTGAAGATACATCAATATCTCCTACGGTTAGTTCTTTTTTCATAAAATACATCATCCTTATTAATTAAATTTTTCGTATACTTAAAAAATAGTTAGTAATAGTTAATAGTGTTAGTCTAAACTAATTTATTTTTCTAATATAAACTATGTAGTAGTTAAAAGAAATGTTACAATAAAGTAATTATTTTGTTTGCTTAAGCATATAATGTCATTAACAGAAAATTTGGCAAAGAATTTACATTAATATTTGTAAGCAATAAACTATATAATCTATGGTTTACAAATAACTTATTGCTATGGATTGGAAAAGAAAGCGATTTTTATAAAATTAATATGAAAAGGTAGTGATTAGTAGTGAGTACAAATACTGAACAAAATAATGAGAAAAAAACAGAGGTTTCGCCTACTGAAGATCTAATGCGAGAGCATGGAGTTTTACATCGTATACTATTGATTTATAATGATTCATTAAAACATTTGAAAAGACAAAAAGTAAATAATCAGATAAATATTTATTTTATTATTTATAATATTGCTTCTATAGCACATGAATTTATTGAAGGTTACCATCAAAAACTAGAGGAACAATATGTTTTTCCAAGATTTTTACAAAATGTTCAGTATATTAAACTTATAAACACACTTCTTAATCAACATAATGCAGCTTATAACTTAACAGAAAATATACTTTATTTTTCATCAATAAAAAATATAAAGTATTTTGAAAATAGTCTACAATTAATACCATTATTAGAATCATATATAAGCATGTATGATCCTCATTCTGCCCGTGAAGATACAGTTATTTTTCCAGCTTTTCATGAATTAGTAACAGAAGAAAAATTTAAAGAATTAGGAGAGCGCTTTGAGGAAATAGAAGAACAAAAATTTGGTAAGGACGGATTTAAACATATAGTTAATGAAGTTAGTCAAATTGAGAAAATATTAGGTATTTATAATTTGGCTCAATTTACACCAATAGAAATAAGCCTTACAGATAAACCACATGAATTCTAAACTTATGTGGTGACTTACCGAAATCATAAATATTTTTATTCCAAAGGACTATGAAAATGTCGCTGAAGGTTCTAAGTTATAGGTTGTACCCACTTTAGCATGTTCCCACTTTAAGAGTGACAAACTAAAGTGGAACAACCTACAACTAAGAACCTTTAACAGCTCATTTTCAAATGCCTTCTTCATAAAAATATTTATGATTTCTAGTGAGGAGATCCTCTTATAATTTAGGAAATATGTAACTATGTTCATCTAATAACTACAACATGAGATTTACTTATTTGCTTAAATAATAAAATATAATTATACAATTTTAATTGTAGTTACTTCAATTGTTATACAATTAAGATAGGAAATAACAATATGTAGAATTAATAACTGGTATATAAATAATTTTATTATCTTAAACTATGCTTAGAAAGTTTAATGTTTACATTAAGGCACAATCAAAAAAATAACAAGTCCATCTGCCAAGCCTATTTTTTCATCATGCTACGTCAGCATATTGCCCTAATAGGCCCGCTATGAGACCAATATGCTTTCTTGCCTGATGAAAAATAATCATGGCATTTTGGACTTGTTATTTTCTTTCATGTGCCTAATACGAAAGAAGGAATTATGATTGCGTAAAAATTTTAAAATATCTATTATATTAACGGTGCTAATATCTATATTTTTATCTTTTGGGGCTAATAAAAATGTTATAGCTCAGACACCTGCTGAAAATAATGTCCATCTTATTTTTGATTCGTTAGGTTACATTAATGTTGTTCCAAGAGAATTTCGTAAAACCACAGATTTAACAGCTATAAAAGATAATAAAAATTTAAATCTTAATGGTTTGGAGAAATTAAATATTTCTGGAAGTCAGCAGTTTTCTGAACATAACCTTCCTCTTTTAATAGAGGCTATAGGAACTTCATTGCCAATAACAGTGGTAGATTTGAGACAGGAATCTCATGGATTTATTAACGGACTTCCAGTAAGCTGGGCTGATTTAAAAAATAATGCCAATGTAGGCTTGACTAGGGAGCAGGTTTTAGAAGATGAGGCTAATAAATTAAAAAGCATTAAATTAAATGAACCTATAACTTTGTATAATAGGCCTAAAGATGTTATAGTACCAACAAAAGTTCAAGATGAAAATGAACTTGTTAAGTCTAAAAATTTATCTTACAATCGAATAACAGTTAGAGATGGCGGAATACCTTCTGATGATATGGTTGATTATTTTATAGAATTTATAAAGAATCAAAAGGAAAATTCATGGCAGCATTTTCATTGTAAAGAAGGGGAAGGAAGAACTACAACCTTTATGATTATGTATGATATGCTTAAAAATTATAAAGAAGTTAGTGCTGATGATATTATTAATAGACAAATAGCATTAGCAAGATTTGATGAAGCCCATGATAAATCTTTTCGTAACAAAGAAAGGATTGATTTTTTAAATAAGTTTTATAATTATTGTAAAGCTAATGGAGATTCCTTTAATACAAAATGGAGTGAGTGGAAAAAAACAGCTGCTACTGATAATGCAGCTGCTTTCCATGCTTACCATATGTCAAATATAACTTCTAGTTATATAAAAAATACTGTAATTCCTAAGTTTTTATATGTTGCCAATCTGGATTCGATGACACCAGGTGAAAGAACAATGGTTGCTAGCCTTCAAGGGCTAGCTAATAGCCATTGTTCTTTTCAAATATATACACTTAATTCTTCTCAGTCAGATTATAAAATATGGCTAGAGGATTTAAAAAATAATTATAAAGTTTCTTATGAAGTAATATCAGATCCATGGAAATTATTAAATATATACAAAGATTATATAAATGGATATGTACTTTATAGCAATAAAACATCCAAGGATCCTTCTATTAATAATGCTTGTTCTTTTGCATCCTTAAATAATGCAATAGTTATTGATGAGACTATGGAGCCTAAAATAAGGCAGATGAATATAAAGCTTAGGGGAGACTGCAGAAATACAGATGAAAGCTGGGCTTATAATAATTTATGGAATAAAGGACTAAATCATTCAACAGTAATAGAGCTTTCACCTGACAAAGCAGCAGCTTTAAGGGATTATGCCATAATGACTAAGTCATTGGTATTTTATGAAGACAGTATAGATAAAACAACGCTTCGAGATAAGATATTTTATTCTATGGATGGTAATTCTACCTGCTTAGGGTGGGGGCCAGACGAATTTATTAATGTAAGTACAGCATCTAAATATGGTGTAAGCGTAGTTGCTGCAGACTGGTCATATAATTTAACTACTTTAAGTGCGTTTCCATCAAGTCCTATCACAAAAAGTTCTTTATTAGAGATTCCTAAAGAAGAAAATGTTCATTATGTTACTTTTATAATGTCTGATGGAGATAACCAGCAGTGGAATCTTGGAACTAATTATGATTCTAATAAATGGTTTGGTTATCATGATAGGAATAAGCTTGCTTTAGGATGGTCTATGAGCCCATCTTTATATTATTTAGCTCCTACTGTTTTTGACTTATACTATAAAAGTATAAGTAATGAAAATCAAAATAATAATTTTATTGTATCACCATCTGGAAATGGGTATATGTATCCAAGTAAATTTCCTAGAAATAAATTAAATACATATATTAAGACATTAAATGATTATATGAAAGAAGTGGATGAAAAGTATGTAGCTATAATAGATGAGTCTTCTTTTAATAATATTAGACTTTGGGATAAGTTTACTGAAAAGTCTAGTATCCAAGGATTATTTTATCTTGATTATCATAGGCATGATAAGTTTCAAGGAAAAATTTTATGGTCCAATAATAAACCTATAGTATCTTGTAGAGATTTACTTTGGGATTCACTTGAAAATGAAGATGAATTAGTGGAAAAAATAAATGATAGAGTTATTTCAGGTCAAATAAATGTATCCAGTCCTGAGGCATATACTTTTGTTTATGTTCATGTTTGGAGCAAAGGTGTTAGTAATGTTGAAGAAGTTATAAATAAATTAAAGCAAAATTCTAATATAAGAATAGTGGCTCCTGAAATTTTTATGGAACTAATAAAGAAAAATGTTAAGCCTTAGATTAAAACATGCTTCAAAATATAATTATCCATTTACATTAAATAGTACAATGAACAATACACCTATGAATGAAAGCTTAATGAGAAAGGATACAGCTATTGAAACTGATACAAGTGATTTTACCCCTGATGACTGGGTTAGGTATAGCACACCATTAGTTGATCGTGCCTTGGAAGAATTTAAGGAAGGCAACAATCCTGAACACTATATCAAGAATTTATAGTAGCAGGCATACTTGTTGGTTTAGGAAAGAAACCAGAGGAGGCTATTGAACAAGTTCAAGAGTGGGAAAAAACAGGGACTTCTAAGTTATTAACTAGGAGTAAAATGAGTAGATATTTTGATTAAAATAATAATATAACTTGAGAAAATAATATTCCCCCAAATAAGGAAACATCAACGTTTTATACCTTGCAAACGTTGATGTTTATTAATTTGGTGATTGATATGTGGACGGACCTATGGATCAAGAACTAATTATATGTAATTAGTTTATTTTCCAGGTATATGAGTTCTTATTAATTCGGATGGAGATAATATCTTGTCTATAATATCTTCAGGCAATATTTGATCTTCCAATAGAATTTCTCTTATAGTTTTTCCAGTAGATAAGGCTTTTTTTGATATTGAGCTAGCTTGATCATAACCTATATGGGGAACTAATGCAGTTGCAGAAACTAAGGATTTTTCGAGGTTTTCTAAACATCTATCCTTGTTCATCTCTAATCCATCTATACATTTTTCTTTAAAAATTGCAACACTTCTATCGAGAAGTTCCAAAGATTCCAGTAAGCATTCTGCTATAAGTGGAGTAAAGGCATTTAGTTCTAATTGTCCCATGGAGCTTGCCATAGTTATTGCACTATCATTAGCAATTACTCTTAAGCTGACCTGTGCGACCATTTCAGGAATAACAGGGTTTACCTTTCCAGGCATAATTGTTGAACCAGCTTGCATTTTAGGAAGAATTACTTCTCCTATTCCTCCTCGAGGTCCAGAATTTAATAATCTCAAGTCATTTGAAATCTTAAGCAGATTTACGCTGCAGGATTTTAATAACCCAGAGGTTTCTACAAATATGTCGCAGTTTTGTGTAATGTCCATAGGATAGTCAGACCTTGCTATGCCAAGACCAGTGAGATCTTGAATAATATCTGTCATCATAAATACGTATTTATTTGTAGCATTTAATCCTGTGCCTATGGCAGTACCTCCAAGGTTAATTTGTCTTAATCTTTCTTCCACTTTGTATATTCTCCATCTGTCTCTTTCTATTGCTTTTGAATATGCTCCAAAACTTTGACCAGCTGTCATTGGCAGTGCATCCATTAATTGAGTTCTTCCAAGTTTTATTATATCTGCGAACTCATTTTCTTTCAGTTGAAGAGCTTCCTGCAAACTGGATAAAGAATTGCTTAACTTTCTAATTAACTTTATTGCTGCAATTCTAAGAGCAGAAGGATAAACATCATTAGTTGATTGTGACATATTAACGTGGTTAAGAGGGTGCACTAAATTATAATCTCCTTTACATCCACCTAATAGTTCAATTGCTCTGTTAGCAATAACTTCATTTACATTCATATTAGTAGATGTACCGGCACCTCCTTGAAATGCACTGAGTTTAAATTCACTATCAAATTTTCCTTCAATGATTTCTTCACTAGCATTTATTATTGCATCAGCTTTTTCAGGGTCAAGTAATTTCAATTTTTTATTTGTCATTGCTGCTGCTTTCTTTATAAGAGCAATTTCTTTTACCAAATTTAAATTTACAGTTTTGCTGTTTAGATCAAAGTTTTCAAAGGCTCTAGCTGTATTTATTCCACTGTATGTAGAATTAACTATATTTTTTTCACCTAATACATCTTGTTCTAATCTATAATCCAAAATTAACACTCCTTAAATAATATGTAGTAATCATAAGTTGTTGGACGTAACTAAGAAATTGTTATTTTTAACTTTTAGTTTGTTAGATATATGAAAGAATATCTACTAATATTTTTGAATTGATAATAAATCATCAATACTTCTATTCATGTATTTATAAGAATCATAAACTCCTTGATTATAAAATTCTAATGCTAACTCATTTATTATAAAGTTCAATATGTTACTTGATGCTAAATCTCCTAATTCTTCCTCACGTTCGTTATAAAAATATTCTTTTATTGAAGAAATCATATCTTCTCTTTTTTCTTTGGTTAATGTGAGTTTATCTTTATCTCTCATTTGAAACACTCCTTAATTATAAGTTATCAATTGTGTTTTGATAATTGCAATGTATATTATTGATAGTTTATATTATAATAGAAGAAACAAATTAAAAAAATAACAAAATGATTTAAAGGAGTAATAATTATGAGTTTAAATACAACACCAACAGGAGAAAGAGTACATATTGCTCTGTTTGGAATGACAAACGCAGGTAAATCCAGTATTATAAATGCACTTACAAATCAAGAAATTTCTATTGTTTCGGATGTTAAAGGGACAACTACTGACCCTGTTTATAAAGCGATTGAAATTCTTCCTATAGGACCTTGTATGATAATTGATACCGCAGGACTTGATGATGAAAGTGAATTGGGGGAGTCAAGAAAAAAGAAAACCTTTGAAGTTTTATCAAAAACAAATGTTGCATTAGTAGTAATAGATAGTGCTATTGGAATTACTGAAAATGATACTGCTATAATAAATGAAATAAAAGAAAAGAAAATACCTGTGGTTTGCATTTTCAATAAGGCAGACCAAAAGAGTATAACGAAAGAAGAAATAAATAGTATTGAGAAGGAAATTGCTGTTCCTGTTGTTTCTGTTTCAGCATTAAACAAAAGTGGAATAGAAGAACTTAAGCAAAAAATTATATCTTTAATACCGGATGATGAAGATAAATTCAAGTTAGTAGGAGATCTTATAAGTCCAGGTGATATAGTTATTCTTGTTACACCTATTGATAAAGCAGCTCCAAAGGGAAGACTTATTTTACCACAGCAGCAAACTATAAGGGATATAATAGAAAGTGATGCTATAGCAGTTGTAACAAAAGAACATGAATTAAGAGAAACCATTGAAAATCTAAAGAAAAAGCCTAAGCTTGTTATAACAGACTCACAAGTGTTTTTAAAGGCGTCAGCAGATACACCTAAAGACATAAAGCTTACTTCTTTTTCAATATTGCAGGCAAGATATAAAGGTAACCTTGTTGAGCTTGTAAAAGGTGCTAAGGCAATAGAAAGTCTTGAAGATGGTGATAGTGTATTGATTTCAGAAGGCTGCACTCATCATAAACAGTGTGACGATATTGGAACAGTGAAAATTCCAAGATGGGTAAGACAAATGACTGGTAAACAAATAAATTTTGAACATTCTTCTGGAAATTCTTTCACGGAAGATATTAAAAAATATAAGCTTATCATTCACTGTGGAGGATGTATGTTAAATAGAGCAGCCATGCTTTCAAGAATTGATAATGCAATTAAAAATGATATTCCAATTGTTAATTATGGAGTATTGATAGGATATGTCCAAGGTATTTTGGAAAGAGCTCTTGAGCCATTCCCGCTGGCAAAAGCAATATATGACGGGGATTTTAATTAAAACTAAATTAAGGTATATAAAAAATAATAAGTCATCATAGACTTATTATTTTTTTATTTATAGATAAACAACTTTCACATACTTATGTTTAGAATATATATTTTCTCGATTTACCCATGTGTAGGTTATGTAGCATCAAAGTTAGCTAAGGAGGCTATAAAAATAGAAAAATAGGAATATCATTAGAACTCTTATATATAAGTCAATTACCATTTTTACATCAATTTAACACAAGCAACCAATATTTTTAATAATCCTGTGTTATTCTTTAACAGTATTAAAAGAACTTACTATGAATAGATTCGTTAAAACAAAGATTCTGTTAGGTAATTATAAAAAATGGCTTAACACTTTGTAAAATTTTTAGTTCGTTAAGAATTGTATAAGTTTAGTAATGTTCATATAAGTTAACAGAATGATAATTATGCAAAGGGGAAATAAAATATGCTTAAAAGAATTACAAAAATTACAGGTTTATTAATGAGTGCAGCTTCAATTATATCAATTGTGCCAGTACAAGCTGCTGATTATCAAAGTGTAACTGCTCAACAAGGTACTATCTATAATGCAAAAGCAAAAGCAGGCGGTATTTTTATTGATGGAGAAATAAATGGACAAGATGAGGCTTTATATTGGGTATCAGCTGATGGTAAATACAATAAACTTGATGGAATTGACTCCACTAATGATACTGCAAGTGATGTTATACAAAATAGATATCTAGAAATTGATACTGGTGCTATTAAATCTGATGGTACTCCTGATTATACTTATGTAGATTTAAAAGATAATTATAAGGTATTAGATTATGATGTAAGAACAGATTTAGAAGATACAGCTGCAAGAACTGTAAAGAGCAAAATAAAAGATGACAATAACGGAAGATTTGCGAAAGATTTTTATGACAATCAAGAGGTTTCAAGTTCAACTCAACTTAAGGGTGCTGTAGCAAATAGTAAGTCTGGTTCAATTTTACCTATTATAGAAAACGGTAAGGATTGGTATCAAAATGCTGGAAGTGGATTAGCCGTTTATCAATATAATTTAGATAGTGATAAAACACGACTTAATGGACAACTTGTTTCTACAATTTATGCTGATGCACAAGGAAATTATGTTGATGCAGATTATAATTTAGGAAACTTAAGAGTATGTACAAGTACTACTGGTGCTGGTGCTAGTGCTACTCTTAACAATACTGAAGATTCTTATCAAATAAAAGAAGGCAATACAACCTATGATATAAAAGCAACCCTTAAAGAAGGCAAATATCTTACAGATAGTTCTGATTATATATACAGGCTTGCATATCTTAAAATATATAAAAAAGAAGACGGTCAGCCAGATTCTGCTTATGTAGATGCAACAGGTGAATTCAAATTTGGAAGTAAGGGATATACAGTAACACCAGATAATACATCTGATAATTCTATAACTGTATTACAAAAATTCTCAAAGGCTCCAGCTACAAATACTATAGATGGTATTAAGTATTCTAAGGATTCACAAATTTATTTCTTTGCAGATAAAGATGGAAAATCTGAATATGTATTAGGAAAATCTGCTAGTGATGCAAGTAAAAAGACTGGCGCAAATACAGGTGGAAAAACAAAGGTAACAACTAGTTCGCAAAACATTCTTTCCAGTATATATCTTGATACCACAAGTAGTAGAATATATGCAGAAACTATTACACCAAAAGCAAAAGATAGCTTTAATTATATAGATGTTAGCAGCTATGATGAATCAGACACAGATTCAACTGCAAGTGGTATAGTTACAGCAGGTGGATGTCCATGGTTCTTACATGATGGATATATAATGACATGGGATCAAAACAAAAACTTTATTAAAGCATATCAATCAGATTCTGGTGAATCTAACATATCTGTTGATAGCAAAGATAACTTTATTGATTGGGATCAAGATAAAGGGGTATATACAGTTATACACAATGTAAAACCTGCTTCTGCAACTGGTACAGCAACTGCTACAACGGGTGCAACTAATACAGCTGCTACTACAGGTTCTGCTGTTTCAGTAAGTACAACTACTAAAACTGGCTGGGTATTAAATAAAGACAATACTTGGAATTATCTTTTAGAAAATGGAACTAAGAAGACTGGGTGGTTAAATGATAATGGAGCTTGGTATTATTTAAAAGTTGATGGTATTATGGCTACAGGTTGGATCAATGATAACGGTACTTGGTACTACCTAAATGCATCAGGTGCTATGAAAACTGGATGGGTAAATGACAATGGAACTTGGTATTACTTAAATGCATCAGGAGCTATGTTAGCTGACACAACAGTTGATGGATATACATTAGGCAGCAATGGAGCATGGATAGGTTAGTAGAATAATTGCAATACTTTAAGTCTGTCAGGATTCTAGTATAAAATAAAAAAATAATATGTTATTTAAAAAGGTTGGAGGTAGAATTAAGCTTCCAACCTTTATTTTATAAAAGTTAGAACTTAAATAAAATTATCTTAAAACGAAAAACAGAATAAGGCACATGAAAGAAAATAATAGGCCAAAGATGCGACGTATATTTCGTGTCAGACAAGAAAGCAAATTCTGCTCATAGCGGGCCTATTAGTAGAATTTGCTGACACAGTATGACGCGAAATAGACAAGCATACTGGTCTATTATTTTCTTGATTGTGCCTACAAGTTAAAAGTAAATCATTTTCAATATTTTGAGTAATTCAATTTAATCCTTATTCACTAAAATATACAACACATAATATGAAATTCAGGTTAAACAATATTATTAGGATAAGAAGTTACAATTATGAAATATACTGAAATAAAGGAATGATGAAAATGTCAAAAGTATTATTTATAGCTATAGCAGGCCATGGACATGTTAACCCAACTATAGGTATCGTTAGAGAATTAATAGATCGAGGAGAAAATGTTACATATATTGCTGGCGAAGAATTTAGAGAAAAAATAGAAGCGACTGGAGCTAAATTTAAAGGTCATAAGAATTTCAATATGTCAGACCGTGTTACTAAAAATTTAAATGTACCTAATAATAAATCGTTGTTGGATATCATCGGAAATATAAATTTAACCGATAGTAAGATATTATCCAATCTTACTAATACATTTAAAGAAATAATTGAAGCTGTATTTAATTCAAATGAAAAATTTGATTATATTATTTATGATTCGCCATTTATCTTAGGTCCAGAAATAGGAAGAGTACTAAAAATTCCTACCATTTCTTCTACTAGTACCTTTGGAATAAATGAAGCAATAATAAAAAATATATTAGCATCATTAAACCTTGATAAATTCAAGGAAATTTTAAATAATCCTGATTATATAAATTTTACGAAGGATTTACAAGAAAAGTATGATATAAAATTTCCTAGCATGCTTAGTGAATTTACTGGAAAAGGTATGATTAATATTGTGTATACGTCTAAATATTTTCAACCATATAGTGAAACATTTGATGAAAGTTATAAGTTTATTGGTCCATCAGTAATAGATAGAAAAGAAAGTATCGACATTAATTTAAAAAATAAAGAGAATAAAAAAATTATTTATATATCTCTAGGAACTATATTTAATAATTCCATTGAATTTTATGAAAGCTGCTTTGAAGCTTTTAAAGATATAGATGCGGAAGTTATTATGTCTGTGGGCAAAAAAATTGATATAAATATTTTTGAAAATATTCCATCAAATTTTAGTGTTCACAATTATGTACCTCAACTTGAAGTGTTAAAACATGCAGATGTATTTATTACTCATGGTGGTATGAATAGTACAAATGAAGGTTTGTATTACGATGTACCATTAATCCTTATACCACAATCCGTTGATCAGCCTTTAGTAGCTAATAGAGTTGCAGAGCTTGGTGCAGGTATTGTTATTGAAAAAAGTGAAACTACTCCAGAAATGTTGAAGGAATGTGTAGAAAGGATTTTTTCAGATAATAGTTTTAAGATAAACAGTAAAAAAATCGGAAAATCTTTAAGGGAAGCAGGAGGATATAAAAGAGGAGTTGATGAAATCTTAAACTTAAAAAACTCCATTCAAAGTTAATAAAAAATACAATCATTTAGATAAATAATAAGAGTGTATACGGAGGGAGAATAATTGAGGAATGATAGTAATAGTAGAGAAAATCATTCAAAACTTCATGTAGTTGGAGCTAAACCGTCACTAGGGAGGGAAATGTTGAACAAAGTTCCAGAGATTACAATCTTTTTCTGGATTATCAAAGTGCTAACCACTGGAATGGGCGAGGTGGCATCTGATTATCTAGCTAATCAACTAGATCCTGTAATTGCAGTAGCCATTGCAGGTATTGCACTAGTAGCCTCATTAGTATTACAGTTCTTAGTACGCCGATATGTGGCATGGATTTACTGGATAACTGTCATCATGGTAAGTATTTTTGGTACGATGGCCGCAGATGTAGTGCACGTTGGATTTGGCGTACCATACATTGCCTCAGCAGTATTCTTTGTGGTGGCCTTGGCAATTATCTTCGTAACCTGGTATGTAAGTGAGAAGACTTTGTCCATACATAGCATCTACACTAGCCGTCGAGAGTTTTTTTATTGGGCTACCATATTGACTACGTTCGCACTGGGTACCGCGGCAGGAGACATGACTGCCACAACAATGCACTTAGGTTATTTTTATTCGGGTGTGCTATTTGCACTCTTAATTGCTATCTCGGCTTTGGTCTATTGGTTGTTTGCTTTAAACGAGATTTTTACCTTTTGGTTCGCGTACATAGTTACACGACCGTTGGGTGCTTCATTTGCGGATTGGATGGGAGTACCTAGTAATCGAGGAGGTCTTGGATTAGGAACTGGGTGGGTCAGCTTAGGCTTAACGATTATAATTTTTGCCCTTATTGGTTACATTACGATAACCCGTAAGGATATTGAAGTTCGTAGACATGCTGAGTCACAGTCACGCAAAAAATAACATTTTTATTAATATCAGAAAATTATAAGAGAAGTATTGATGAAGTTACATTAATATATTCTATTTGTTATTGATAAGTATTTAATAAATAAATATTTAGATAGGTTAATTTAGGTAGCCTAATTTTATTTATGAACTATACCATGACTTCCAACATATTATAGTTTCAGAAGACTTTGAAAAGGAGTTAAATCATATGGTACAATATGGACCTCCGAATTCTCCACCACCAAAAACTAAACCTAAAAAACCAAGAAATTCATATATTATTGACTGCTTACACTCATATACGTATGTATGGCCGAAGAAAGGAAAGCCTTTTTGGTTCTATCCTACAAGAATAGAGTATGGCGAGGTTTCAGGTTATAGATGGGATGGAAAGAAGTGGACATTCTATGGATTTGATCCAAAATCTATTGATCAGGTTGCATGTTCTCCAGTTCCTACACTTTACTAAAGTTATAAAACAGGCCCTCAATGTATTTAATTACGTTGGAGGGCCTTTGTGTTCACTCGTAAATACAAGAATATTAATTGAGAAATTCAATAATACCAAGTATTATTAGCAATATGCCTGAAATTAATGGTGCATATTTACCTAAAAAATTACCCAATACATTGTTTCCTATAGTTTCCCCAAGTAGTATTGTGAGAATACTTAATACAAATGTGAATATGACTGTAAATTCAATACTAACTCCTGTTATACTTGCCGCTACGCCAGTACCTAAGTTGTTAAAGGTTAATGCGAATGCAACAAGGATAGCCTCTTTTATATTTATATCACCAGAGTTGTCTAAGTCTGATTTTTCAGCATACTCAATCATATCAGTGATATCTTTTAAAGCAAGTTCTTTTGAACATTTATTACTTATAAGTTTTATTATGCTTTGGACTACAAAATATCCTCCCAATATAATAATAACTCCGGCGCCAAAACCATTTGCTATATAATGTGGTAAAAATTTTGAGATATATACGCCAAGGGACATAGATAAAAATGTGCCTGTAGATGTTATAATTGCTATGATAAGATTTGCAATTATTCCTATCTTTATTTTTTTTAGCCCATATGCGGTGCCTACAACTACGTTATCTAGATTAGAGGATAAACTAAACAATAATGCAGATAAAAGTAATGCCATAAATATGTTTTCCTTTTTATTATTTATATTATAATATATGTATATGGATATATATTCATATGGTGATTTAGAATTTTTAAACCACTTGTGGCAACGTAAAAAAATCTCTATATATAACATAAGAGATGTATATGGGAAGATGATTAATTTTTTAGTATAACCAACTATAGCTTTACTTGAATAAGTATTATTGCATAACTACTCCATATGGATTTATTCTAAATCTAATGATAAAATATAATGTATTTAATAATAGGAGGGAAATGAATGATTTTTTTTGGGCATTTAGGTTTAACTACTGGAGCTATAAAGGCATATGAAGTAATTTCTCATAAAGATAAAAAGTTAAGTGATAAAGTTTTAATTGATTACAGAGTTGTTCTGATTGGAGCAATATTACCTGATATTATAGATAAACCAATTGGTGCTGGTTTATTTCGCAGTACATTCCATAATAGCCGTATTTTTGGACATACACTAATATTCTCGCTTTTATTGATTTTGATAGGTTTCTATATGTTAAATAAACGTGGGAAAAAGAATATTTTAATATTTGGAATTTGTAGTTCTATTCATTTAGTATTAGATAGTATGTGGTTATATCCTGACATATTGTTTTGGCCATACTTCGGATGGAGGTTTCCTGAAAGGCCAGAAGGAAATTGGGTAAGCAGTGATATGATTAGACTTATTACAGACCAAAGTTATTACCTGCCTGAATTAATAGGTTTTATAATTATTGCGTATTTTTTTATACGGCTTTTAAGGAATAAACAGATGAAGTATTTTATAAGTCAAGGAAAATTATAGTTTTAACGAAGAACATGTAGTTAGCAAACATACTATCGGTCTTGACAATATTTTTGGATTATGGAATGATAATTAAATACTAGAAAACTATTAATGAATTAATTACTTTATGAATAGATGCTGTATTACTTGGATTAGGTGGTATAATTGAACATGCTAAAGATTTTTTAAAGAGGGTTAATGAGTAGTATGAAAAGAATAAATGAAGCTTTTAGTGATTATAAATCCGGTGGGAACATAATTAACGCCGTTATAGAATCCGTAACTTTACGTAAAAGAACTAAAATCTTAGAAATGGAAATTAGTTCAGATAAATATATTGAATTAGGAGAAATTGAGGGCTTTAATAATTTTATAAAAGAAAGATTTGACTTAAACGATACTAAAATTTTTGTTAAGTATACTGAGGGAGTGAATATAAAGCCTATAGAAGAGGAATTGAAAAACATTTTATTTTCTATGTCAAATAAATATCCTGCTTTAAAAGCAGTGGTGAATAATGGCGAATACGAAATAGATGGAAAAACTATAAATTTCAATTTGAAAATTCCAGTAGCAGGTTTTTTGAAAACCATGGAATATGATACAAAAATTAACAGAGCTATAAAAAGCCTATATGGTACACACTATAATATTAATTTTGTTGATAAATTAGGTAGTGAAGAGTTAGTAAAAATTGCAGAAGATAAACGCGCAAATGAAATGATGTTTATTAAAGAAATTAAAACTACGCAAAGCAATAATACCCCTGAATTACCTAAGAAAGTCGAAGAAAGCAAACCGGAAGTAAAGGCAGAAGGTGATGATAAAAAAGCAAATTCACTATTAATTGTTGGCAGAAATCCTAACATTAAGGAACCAGTAGTAAAAATTACTGATATCACACCAAATGAGGGTAGGGTAGTTATACAAGGCGAAGTATCTAATATAGAAGCAAAGGAATTAAGAAGTGGAAAAACTTTAATTTCTTTTGACTTATATGATGGATCAAATTCCATGACTTGTAAGGTGTTTTGCAAGCCTGGCGAAGATTCTGAAGTATTACCTAAACTTAAAAAAGCTAAGGGCGTTAAGCTTGCTGGAAATGCAGGTTATAGTAATTTTTCTCATGAAGTTGAGCTTATTGCTAATACTGTAATTGAAACAGATGGAATGAGGAAGGTTAAGAGACAGGATAATGCAGAGGTGAAGAGAGTGGAACTTCACATGCATACACAAATGAGCCAAATGGATGCCATGTCCAGTGCCAGTGATTTGATTAAAAGAGCCATGAGTTGGGGAATGAAATCTATTGCCATAACTGATCATGGAGTGGTGCAGTCATTTCCTGAAGCACATAAACTTTTAGGAAGAGATAATCCAGACATGAAAGTTATATATGGAGTAGAAGGTTATTTGGCACCTGATAAAAAGCCATCTGTAACAAATATTAAGGGGCAGAGCATTGATACAACATATTGTGTTCTAGATTTGGAAACCACAGGCTTTTCTCCAGTAACAGAGAAAATTACTGAAATAGGAGTTATGAAAATCAAGGATGGAAAGGTAATAGATAAATTTAGCTGCTTTGTTAATCCTGAAAAGTCAATTCCATCAAGGGTTGTGGAAGTTACTAATATAACCGATGATATGGTGAGAAATGCGGAAACCATAGATAAGGTATTCCCTAAAATGATGGAATTTATTGAAGGAAGTGTTTTAGTTGCTCATAATGCTGAATTTGATATCAACTTTTTAAAGCATAATTCAAGGGTTTTAGGCTATGAGTTTGATTTTACCTATGTGGATACCTTGTCTTTAGCACAAGAAATCTTCCCGGATTTTAAAACTTATAAATTAGGAAGAATTGCTAAAAACCTTGGAATAAAGGTGGAGGTTGCTCATAGAGCTTTAGATGACGTGGATACCACTGTTAAGGTGTTTAACATAATGATTGAAAAGCTAAAGGAAAGGGGAGCAGAAACACTTGAGGATATTGAAGTTTATGCTTCTGATGAGGAATCCAGGAAGCAAGCCTATAAAAAGGTTAAAACTAATCATATAATAATACTAGCAAAGGATTCTGTGGGCTTAAAGAACTTGTATAAGCTTGTATCATATTCACATTTAGATTATTTTTATAAAAAGCCGCGTATATTAAAGAGTATGCTAAAAAAATATTCTGAAGGCTTAATCATTGGAAGTGCCTGCAGCGAAGGTGAGCTATTTCAAGCAATACTTCTAGGAAAATCTGAGGAGAAAATAGAAGCAATTGCAAACTTCTATGATTATTTAGAGATTCAGCCTTTGGGTAATAATGATTATTTAGTAAGGCAGGAGCAGGTACCAAGTAAAGAATACCTAAAGGAAATTAATAAAAAAATAATAGCACTAGCAGAAAAATTAAATAAACCTGTTGTGGCAACAGGAGACGTTCACTTCTTAGATCCCGAGGACGAGATATACAGGCGTATATTAGAAGCAGGACAGGGCTTTAAGGATGCTGATGATCAAGCTCCATTATATTTAAGAACCACTGAGGAGATGCTTAATGAATTTGCCTATTTAGGAAGAGAAAAGGCTTATGAAGTTGTTGTTACAAACACCAATAAGGTAGCAGATATGTGTGAGCAGATTAGTCCTATTTCACCTGAAAAATGTCCACCACACATTGAGGGCTGCGAACAGACTATTAAAGATATTGCATATGATAAGGCCCATGAACTGTATGGAGATCCGCTTCCAGAAATCGTTCAGGCTAGACTAGATAGAGAGTTGGATTCCATCATAAAAAATGGATTCTCCGTAATGTATATTATCGCTCAAAAGCTAGTATGGAAATCAAATGAAGATGGCTATTTGGTAGGTTCCAGAGGATCTGTTGGTTCATCTTTTGTAGCAAATATGACTGGTATAACAGAAGTAAACGCATTGCCACCGCACTATAGATGCTCCAAATGCAAGCATTCTGACTTTTCGGATTATGGTGCTAAAATTGGTTTCGACTTACCTGATAAGGACTGTCCTATCTGCAACGAAAAGCTAGTTAAGGATGGTATAGACATACCATTTGAAACCTTTTTAGGCTTTAATGGAGATAAGGAGCCGGATATAGATTTAAACTTCTCAGGAGAATATCAGGCAAAAGCCCATAGATATACAGAGGTTATCTTTGGAAAGGGCACAACCTTTAAGGCTGGAACTATAGGTACTATAGCAGAAAAGACAGCTTTTGGTTATGTGAAAAAGTATTATGAGGAAAAAAATATTCCAATAAACAAGGCAGAAACAATGAGAATATCAGTAGGGTGTACAGGTATAAAAAGAACTTCAGGGCAGCATCCAGGAGGAATTATAGTTGTACCAAAGGGGCGCGAAATCTTTGAATTTTGCCCTGTACAGCATCCTGCAGATGATGCTAATTCAGATATTATAACAACCCATTTTGATTATCACTCCATTGACCAGAACTTATTAAAGCTGGATATACTAGGGCATGACGATCCGACAGTTATAAGAATGCTTCAGGATATAACTGGGGTTGAACCAAAAGATATACCAATGGATGATAAGAAGACTATGTCTATATTCTCATCCACTGAGGCCCTAGGAGTAACACCACAGCAGATAAATTCAAAGGTAGGGACTTTTGGAATTCCTGAATTTGGAACCAAGTTTGTAAGGGGAATGCTTGTAGATACAAATCCTAAAATTTTCTCGGATTTAATATTTATATCAGGGCTTTCCCACGGTACCGATGTTTGGGTAGGAAATGCTAAGGACTTAATTGATGCGGGAATAGTAACCTTAAGTGAGGCAATATGTACGAGAGATGATATTATGATTTATCTTATCAAAAAAGGACTGCCACCAGGCGATGCCTTTAAGATAATGGAGTTAGTACGTAAGGGGCAGGCATTGAAGAATCCGTCTAAATGGGCAGAATATGAAGCATTAATGAGAGCGCATGATGTACCGGAATGGTATATAGATTCTTGTAAAAAGATAAAATACATGTTCCCTAAAGCCCATGCTGCAGCGTATGTAATGATGGCCTTCAGAATAGCCTGGTTTAAGGTGCACATCCCCCAGGCTTATTACGCAACATACTTTAGTATTAGAGCAAAGGCTTTCGATGCAGAATTTATGATTTATGGAAAAGAAAAGGTTAAGGAAAAGATGAAGGAAATTGATATACTGGGTTATGACGCCGCACCTAAGGATAAGGATATGTATGATGATTTGGAGATTGTTCTGGAAATGTATGAGAGGGGCTTTAAATTTCTGCCAATCGATTTATACAAATCTCATGCTACAAAATTTCAGCTTGAGGAGGATGGCATAAGACCACCTATAAATAGTATATCAGGAATGGGAAATGTGGCAGCAGAAGGTATAGCAAATGCTGCTTTAGAAAAAGAATTTAACTCAATAGAGGATGTAAGGAAACGTTCAAAGATTGGTAATGCCGCTATAGAGTTGCTTAGAAAATTTGATTGTTTAAATGGTCTTCCTGAAAGTGATCAGATGAGCTTTTTTGATGCAGTGTAAATTAATTATATTAATTACTTATTGTGTAAAACTATTAATAGTATAATCAAATATTTGAAGAAATTAGACACATGAAAGAAAATAACAAGTCCAAAATGCCATGATTATTTTTCATCAGGCAAGGAAGTAAATTGCCATCATAGCTGATCTATTAGGTCAATTTGCTGGCGTAGCATGATGGGAAATGGGCACTTATGAAAAGAGCAGCTATGCTGCAATACGGAACTTTTCTAGCAGATGGACTTGTTATTTTTTTGAATGTGCCTTAGCTAAGATACCGCATTATTCAAAATGAATTTGCGGTATTTTTGATTGTGCCTTACTGCAGTGACTTGTATATCTAGCTTTGCTATGGGCTTTTTTAGAATAGTTTTGAAAGATATCCTTAAAGTTTATGTTTCGATTATGAAATATCCCCAGATCTATATTAAACATTTATATTCACAAAAATATTCATCATAGAATATATTATAAATAAGAAATATATAATAATTACAGAATATGTTAAGTCTGTTAAATTGGGATTATTATAAATTTGCAATAAAATTATATAATATATTAGTCTAATTTATAAATACATATATATATCAACTTAAACTTAAGATTTAAAAACATTTAATGATATATTTATGTATGAAAATTACAAATGAATAAATAGAATTAAAGGTATGATTTTACTCTGAAATTTATATGTACAAAGGAGTTGTATTAAATGAAAAGATACACTGAGAACAAGTGTACTAAAGAATCATGTGAGTTATGTAGTTGTATTAATGCTAAGCCAGTAGATATGGAAAGACATGGAGCTAAATTATTAACCGTAAGAATAAAAATAAATAATGTATGTATAGGCAAAAAAGTAGCTATTGCAGCTGTTTTATGTGATGAAGGTGATAGAATAGTTGCATTTAAAGGTTTCATTACAATGGCACAGGAAGAAAATGCATGTGATCACGAAGCATGTGGAACTATTGAACGTAAAATAGTGTTTGTAATTCCAGAACATGAACAATGTGATACAAGAAAATTAAAAGTTCGTACCATAAGCAATTATATATATCCATGTGATTAAAATAATTAATTGAATAAAAAGCACTTATGAGTAGAGGGAATTAATTAGACTACTCATAAGTGCTTTTAAAGCATACATATTTTCGGCGAATGAATTTAATTAACTTTTGATTGTGCCTTATTGACTTGAAGTAGGCTACAGATGCTATAATGTCAAAAGGAGGTGAAACATTATGACAATTGCAGAAGTAAGTAAAAAATTTGAGCTTTCCCATGATACACTCAGATATTATGAACGCATTGGACTGCTTCCAGGAGTAAACCGTAATAAAAGTGGAATTAGGAACTATTCGGAAGAAGACTGCAAGTGGGTAGAATTTATCAAATGTATGAGAAGTGCAGGCCTTCCTATTGAAGTCTTAATTGTGTATGTTGAGCTGTTTCAACAAGGAGATGGAACTATTGAAGCAAGAAAAGAGCTATTAAAAGAACAACGAAAGCAGTTAGTTGAAAAAATGGAAGATATGAAAAAAACAATAGAACGCTTGGATTATAAAATAGAAAGATATGAAAAAGGAATAGTTGCGAAAGAAAAGGAACTAAAAAGAACGGATGACTAGTATTTCTGTATCGTATATGTAAAATTATGAAATGTTCGCCGTTTACACTTGGTAGGGAATTAAAAAGTGTAAAGAGTTTTTTTATTATATATTTTCACACAGAGAAAAACATCTTGACTTAGAGCTCACTCTAAGTGGTAGAATTTAGACAGTAGGGAAAAATAATTTGAAATCCAATAAAAACAATTAAGATAACGAAGGATAATTATTATGAAGTACAGAAAATTATGCGGAATAGACATTGAACGTGCTTACCTGCATTAATGAAATTATTTCGAGAAATAAGTTAAAATTAGGAGGGAATACAGAGATGGAAAAGAAGAAATTAGGATTTGGCTTGATGCGATTACCAGTAGATGAGGCTGAAAATATTGACTTGAAAACAGTTGAAAAAATGGTTGATACTTTTTTAGAAAGAGGATTTACTTATTTTGATACAGCTTATATGTACCATGCATTTAAGAGTGAAATTGCTTTAAGAGAAGCTTTAGTAAAACGTCATAAAAGAGATAGTTTTACTGTAGCAACAAAGCTGCCAACTATGTTTTTGAAAAAAGAGGGAGATCAAGAAAGAATTTTTGACGAACAGTTAGAAAAATGTGGTGTAGATTATTTTGATTACTATCTGCTTCATAATTTAGGAGTAACACATTATGAGATAGCTAAAAAATTTAACAGCTTTGCATTTATTCAAAAAAAGAAAGAAGAAGGTAAAATAAAAAATATAGGTTTTTCTTATCATGATAATGCAGAGTTGTTAGATGAGATTTTAACTGCTCATCCGGAGGTAGATTTTGTTCAATTACAAATTAATTATATTGATTGGGATAATGAAAGTATTCAATCTAGAAAATGCTATGAAATTGCAAGAAAGCATAACAAACCAGTAATTGTTATGGAGCCAATTAAAGGCGGTACTCTAGCAAATGTACCTGAAGAAGCTGAAAGATTGTTTAAAGAATATCATCATGATATGTCTATACCATCATGGGCAATCCGTTTTGTAGCTAGTCATGAGGGGATAATGATGGTTCTAAGTGGAATGTCTAATATGGAACAATTGTTGGATAATACAGGATATATGCAAGATTTTAAACCATTTGTAAAGGAAGAATATGATATTGTTGAAAAGGCAGTTGATATTATTAATAAATCAATTACTGTTCCATGTACAGCCTGTGAATATTGTGTAAAAGGCTGCCCTAAAAATATTGCTATTCCAAAATACTTTGCACTGTATAATACTGAAAAACAATGGATGAGCTCCGGTTTTTCAACACAAAAAGTATATTATGGTAATTATACAAAAACATATGGAAAAGCATCAGATTGTATTGGATGCAAGCAGTGTGAAAGAGAATGTCCTCAGCATATTGAAATTACAAAACATTTAAAGGACGTAGCTGATACGTTTGAAGCATAGGGTTATTAAAGTGTAAAGATGCTGACATCGAAGCCAGCCTTATATTCTTTGAGCGAGAAGAAAATATATATACAAACTCAAAATTACTAATATATTTATGGAATTATAAGAAAGGTGATGACGATATGGTAAATGTTACATTGGGGAGAACAGGAATAACAGTAAACAGAAATGGATTTGGTGCTCTTCCAGTTCAACGTGTTTCTACAGGGGAAGCAGTAAAGCTGCTCCGAAAAGCTTATGATAATGGTATTAATTTTTTTGATACAGCAAAAAGTTATACAGATAGCGAGTATAAAATAGGTCTTGCTTTAAGTGATGTTAGGGCGAAAATATTTATTGCAACAAAAACACCATCTACTACTGTAGAGGGATTTTGGCGTGATTTAGAAAATAGCCTTGTTTTACTTAAAACAGATTATATAGATATTTATCAGTTTCATAATCCAAGCTTTTGTCCTAAACCAAATGATGGAACTGGACTGTATGAGGCTATGTTAGAGGCAAAAAAACAAGGAAAAATTCGTTTTATAGGTATTACCAATCATAGACTTGCAGTAGCTATAGAAGCTGTTGAATCAGGACTTTACGACACTTTACAGTTCCCATTTAGTTATCTTGCTGATAAAAAAGAAGAGGACGTAGTAAATCTATGCAAAGAGAAGAATGTGGGTTACATATGTATGAAGGCGTTGGCTGGCGGACTTATAACAAGAAGTGGTGTGGCTTATGCATATCTTTCCCAGTTTGCCAACACTTTGCCTATTTGGGGAATTCAACGAGAAAATGAACTTGATGAATTTATTTCTTATATAGAAAATCCTCCTGTAATGACAGCTGAGATTAAAGAATATATTGAAAATGAAAGAAAAGAACTTGTAGGTGAATTCTGTCGTGGCTGCGGATACTGTATGCCATGTCCTGCAGGTATAGAGATTAATAATTGTGCAAGAATGTCACTGCTTCTTCGCAGATCTCCAGCTGGAGGGCATCTTTCAGAAGAAGGGCAGGCTAAGATGAAAAAAATTGAAGATTGCATAGAGTGTGGCAATTGCAAAGCTCATTGCCCTTATGGTCTTGATACTCCAAATCTTTTGAAGAGAAACTATGAGGACTATAAAACATTTTTGAAAAAATAAAGTAATATGAATATATTCTAATATAGATAGGGTATATAAGTCAGTTTATAAATAAGATATAAACTAATATTATGGATGGGAGGCGGAAATATAAATGAAAAACAATGAAAAGTACAATGAATTAGTAGAATATCTTAAAGGTTTAGGAAAAGTGGTTTTAGCATTTTCAGGTGGAGTAGATAGTACGTTTTTACTTAGAGCAGCAAAAGAAGCTCTTGGAGATAATGTAAAAGCAGTGACAATTTTATCACCATATATTCCAAAGTGGGAAATAGCAGAAGCAAAGGAACTAGTTAAGGAATTAGGGGTGCAGCATGAAATTATAGAAGCTCCAATTATTGATTCAATTAAATTTAATCCAGAAGATAGATGTTATCTTTGCAAAACTGCAGTGTTTAGTATGATATTGTCTGTTGCGAAGGAGCAAGGATATAACTGTGTAATTGATGGAACTAACTTTGATGACATAAGTGATTATAGACCAGGTTTAAAAGCGTTGAAGGAATTAGATGTAAAAAGTCCGCTTTTAGATTGCAAATTAACTAAAGCAGAAATAAGAGCTTTTTCTAAAGAATTAGGACTTAATACTTGGGATAAGCCACCATATGCTTGTCTTTTAACCAGAATACCATATGGGAATGAATTAAGAGTAGAATATTTTGAGAAAATTGAAAATGCAGAAAAATATATGATGAGCATAGGGTTTAGAG
The DNA here is from genome assembly GCA_031292145.1 of Clostridium sp. Classification (GTDB taxonomy): domain Bacteria; phylum Bacillota; class Clostridia; order Clostridiales; family Clostridiaceae; genus Clostridium. The sequence continues at coordinate 68,292 of JARLHR010000074.1, forward strand.
CTGTTAGAGTAAGATGTCATGGAGATTTAGCAAGAGTTGAAGTAGCTAGACATGACAGGAGTAAATTATTTGATGAAGAGCTTTTAGACACCATTGCTAAAAATATAAAAGAATGCGGATTTAAATATGTAACATTAGACTTGCAAGGATATAGAGTAGGGAGCTTCAATGAAACTATAATGAAAAATTCAGATGAGCAAAATAAATAAAAGATTGTTTAGAACAAATTTAAAAGATATAAAGGAAAGTAAATAAAAATCCTAGGAGGATAAAGCCAGTGGATAAAGAAGAAATTAAAGTTTTGTTGGAAGGTGTTAAAAATAATAAAATAAACATAGAAGAAGCTCTTGAAGAATTAGAAGATTTACCTTTTAAAGATCTAGGGTTTGCTAAAATAGATAATCATAGAGAACTTAGGGTTGGTTATCCAGAAGTAATATATTGTGAAGGAAAAACAGTAGGTCAAGTAAAAGATATTGTTAAATTTATGCTTACAAAAAATAATAATATACTAGGAACTAGGGCTAATGAGGAAATGTATAATGCTGTAAAAGAAATATGTGAAGAAGCAGAATATAGTAAACTTGGGCGAACAATAACTATTAAAAAAAAGGAGCAGCCTCTTACTGAAAGCTATATAGCGATAGTTGCAGCAGGCACTTCTGATTTACCTGTTGTAGAAGAAGCATTTGAAACTGCTAAACTATTAGGAAATAGAGTTGAAAAAATAACTGATGTTGGTGTTGCGGGTATACATAGGCTTTTTTCAAGATTAGATGTTATTAGAGGAGCAAAAGTTGTTATAGTGATTGCGGGAATGGAAGGCGCTTTAGCTAGCGTTATAGGAGGTCTTGTGGACAAGCCAGTGATAGCAGTTCCAACCAGTGTTGGTTATGGAGCAAATTTTGGAGGAATTTCAGCTTTATTATCAATGTTAAATAGCTGTGCCAGTGGTGTTAGTGTAGTAAACATAGATAATGGCTTTGGTGCAGCGTATAATGCTAGTATTATTAATAAGCTCTAATTAATAAAATTAATTGCTAGTTAAAGTAGGCTTATCATTCAATAAGCCCTCACAAAATGATGAGAATAATTATAGACAATATGGTTTTAATGATATTGATGTTGTGCTTACAATAGAATTTTATAGATTCTTGGATCTAGAATTTATTATGAAACCAGAAATAAAAATGGAGATTTATCCGAATAAGGACAAATCTCCATTTCTTATTTGTTTATAATTGACAATTTTATTTTAAAAATAAATACTTTTGTATCAAATTAATGGTAAAATGGGAATATAATCTAAAATAGGGGTGAAAAGATGGAGAATAACAAGATATTAGTTGTTGAAGATGATAAAAGTATAAGGGAAATGTTCATTTTTGCCCTTGAAGCAGAGGGATTTAAAGTAGATAGCGGAAAAAATGGAGCAGAAGCTTTAAAGAAAAACAGCGAAATTAAACCTAACTTAATTCTGTTAGATTTGACGTTGCCTGATATAAATGGATTTGAAGTATGCAAAAAAATTCAGCAGGAAAGAGATGTACCAGTAATTATGGTTACGGCGAAAAATGATATTGTGGACAAGGTGCTGGGGTTAGAAATAGGTGCTGATGATTATATTACTAAGCCTTTTCATATAAAAGAGGTAATAGCAAGAGTTAATAAGTCACTCCAAAGAATAGAGAAAGTAATAAAATTAGAAAAAGAAAAGAATTTAATAGAAATAGCGCAAGACATATATATAGATGAGGATGGAAGAACTGTAGTTAAGAATGGCGTAGAAATAGGTTTAAGACCTAAGGAATATGAGCTTCTATATTTGCTGGCAACAAATAAAGGTAAGGTCTTCTCAAGAGAAGACCTTTTAGATAAAATATGGAGCTATGATTATTTTGGAGAACTTAGGACTGTAGATGTGCATGTTAGAAGACTTAGAGCTAAGATTGAGGATGATAGAAATAAATACATAGAAACAGTGTTTGGTGTCGGATATAAGATGAGGCAGCTATATGAAAAATAAGAAGCTAAGAACTAAAATAACTATAAGAGTGGGAGTTTTGTTAGTCTTAGGTGGTGTTGCTTTAAATATAGTTGTAAAAAATATTATTGATTACAGTAGTAATAATACTATAAAAAATGATATGGCTATGCAGCAAAATAATTCTACAAATTTTATTAATGAATACTTTATGATAAATAGTAAAAATATAGATAGACAAACTTTCATAAGTAATAGCGCTAAAATAGCAATAAGTTTATCAGAAAATAATAATTCTACAATAGGTATTTATGACGATAAAGGGCAGCTTCAATATCAAAATGTAAAAGGTGAAGTTAACAAAAAAATTAGTGAGCATATTGATAAGGCTAAGGAAAATAAGGCATATATATATTTTAGCCAGGAAAATAATGAGTATAAAGGATATTTTGCATATCCATTTTATTCGAACGAAGAATTTATTGGAATTGTTGAAATCATTAGGGATTATAAAGAGATAATAACAAACAATAGGAATATATATTTACTCTTTACATTGGTAGAGAGCTTTTTCTTTCTCATAATTTTAATATTAACTTATCTTATAATGAGAAAATCTACAAAGCCTGTAGAAAATTTATTAAACGGTGTCCGAGAAATCTGCAATGGTAATTATGGATATGAAGTATTAGAACATGCAAATAAAGATGAAATTAGTGATTTAGCTTATGAATACAATAAAATGAGAAAAAAGATTAAAAAGCAGATAGAATTAACGCATCACTTAGAAAAAACTAGGCGAGATTTTTTTTGTAACATTACTCATGAATTGAAAACACCACTAACTTCAATATCTGGATATGCGGAACTTCTGCAAACAAATTTTCATAATGAAAAATTTAGAAAGCAGGCAGTAAGTTCAATTGAAAAGGAAAGTGCCAAATTAAATAACATGATTTCAAGCATATTAGAAGTATCAAGAGGCCAGATTTTAAGCAGGGAAAAAAGTGAATTTAATATAGGGAAAGCGTTAAATGAAATTTCTGATGAAATGAAGATAAGAAATAACAACAGTATAAGAGTTAAAGTAAATATTGAAGAAGGCAATATTCTTGGCATATATGATGAGGTAAAAAGTCTTTTATTAAATTTACTTGAAAATGCTTATAAATATTCAATTGAAAATGGAGAGATAGTTATTGAAGGCTATAAAAAAAATGGTTTCTATAACATAACAATTTCAAATAAAAGTTGTAACCTAAATTCAGATTTTGAGGGAAAAGCCTTTGAACCATTTATAAGGGGTGAAAATGCTACAAATAAGGAAGGAAATGGCTTGGGATTGTATATATGTAAGTTAATTGTAGAGGAGCATAATGGAGACATAACAATAGATATTGCAGAAAATATCGTAAAGATTGGTGTAAAGTTAACATGTTTGTAACAACTTATACAAATTTTGAAACATTTAGTATGTAATATGTATATGTAGAAAACATTTTTAAATTAATAAATGGATATTTTAGAAAACCCTAAGCTTAATTAGGAGGACTTAAAGTGAAATATATAACAAAAACAATTCTGATAGGATTAATTACTGTAACCACGATATTAAGTGGATGCACTAATACAAAAGAAATTAGACTTTCAGAAAACGTTAAAAATGATATCTTAGCTAAAGCTGAGGATAATAAAATTAGAAGTGAACCAGTATTGAAAAAGAAATTAGATGGACTTGATAATCAAAGAATACTATTTTGGATTGATGATGAGAACATTTTAACGATTAATCGTGATGCTTTTGGTATGGAAGATCAAAATATAATTTTATATAGTTATAATCTGGAAAGTGGAGAGAGTACTGAAATACTAAATGATAGCAGTATAACTAGGATATATGGATTTGATGAGAGCGGAGTAGTACTCCTTGGAAGTGATGAAAAAGCTTTTATATATGATGCTAAGAAAGGAAAGCTTGAGGAAGTACTGGATTTTAGTAAAGAATTTGAAGATAAAATTTCAGATATGAAATCTCTAAAAAATAAGTCTTATGTATTATCTCAAACTCATTTAAAGTTAATAAATAGAGAGTATATATCTTATACTAATAAAGTAAATTATAAGCAATCTAATGGGATAAAAGAGATAGAAGGGACTGCAGAGTATACAATATTTAATTATAAGGAAAATAAAAAATATACTACTGAATCAAGTTTCTATGGTGGAGGGCTTAATTGTAAACTTGATTTAACAGGTAAGAATATTTACATACAAGAGTCAAATCAAATAACTAAATTAAATTTAGAAACTGGAGATAAATCATCAATGAAATTGAGTGAACCCAAGATTGAAAAGGTGTTTGAAGATGGAACGTTATTAGCTGAGTGTGTTGAAAAAAATAAAAGCGGTAATCTTAATGAAAGATGGTACAAGCTAGATTTTGATAATAAAGAAATAACTAAATATGATGTAAATTTTGAAAGTAAGAATTTATCAATTGATGCAGTTGATCTAAAAAATGAGTTTATTGTATTTACATACCTTGGTGATGGAAAAGACAGAAATAAAAATACAGCTATGTATGGAAGGGTAGAAGGAAATAAGATAGTTTTAAAAGATAAAATATTTAAAAATAATGAAGATAAGGGATGTAATACAGCAAGGCATTTTATTTTTAGTCCTGACCATAATAAATTTATTACTGGAGTTGAAATACACAAATGGGAAGATGATTCATCTAATAATGAAATGAATATAATGGATTCAGAATATCTATTTGAATTAAAATAGATTTTACCAAAAAGTATATGTGTATTTATAGAAAGGATACCTAGTGATGAATAAAAATAGAAGACATAAAAAGAAGTTTGTAAGATTATTGTCAAAACTAAAGGATGGTATAAAAAATAATAAGAAGTTACGTTTTACTAATATAGTATTTTTTCTTATATTTGAGTTTATGTTTACTGCAGTTACATTTCCATTTTTACTTTTATATGGGCCCTTTGAAAATGCAAAAAGAACATTTGTTGGATCAGCAATGGGTACAATGAATACTCAATATTTAGCTACATTGTTTTTATCAGAAGAAAAAATAAATAGCATTATAGGTACATCATCATCTGACACAGGAAACGAAACAACTAATATTAGCAGCGTTAAGATACCAAAGATTAAAGATGATAGTATTGAATTCTATGAGATAGCTGATAATCCTAAGTATAAGGGATACTATCTTGTTATAAAGGACTCAACAAGAGTAAAAATAGGTGTTAGCTCAAAATTACAAACAGAAGGTGAAACAACATCGCAAATTGCCGAAAATAATGGTGCTATTGTAGCTGTGAATGGAGGTGCATTTGTAGACAAATCTTCAGTTCAATGGACAGGTACAGGGGCATTTCCAGATGGAATTGTAATGAGTGATGGGAAAGAAATATGGAATAGCTTAGATAAAGATGGCAAAACAGATTTATTTGCAATAACCAAAGATGGAGTATTAATTGTTGGTAAGTATTCGGAAAATCAACTTAAAGAATTAGGCGTTCAAGAAGCATTGAGCTTTGGACCTACACTTATAGTAAATGGGAAAGAGACTAATATTACATTAGATGGAGGAATAGCACCAAGAACAGCAATTGGTCAGCGAGAAGATAGTGCAATAATTCTTATGGTTATAGATGGACGAAGTTTAGCTAGTTTAGGAGCAACATATGAGGAAGTGCAAGAAGTAATGTATAAACTAGGTGCCATTAATGCAATTAATTTGGATGGTGGAAAATCTACAACACTATATTATGATGGAGAAATTAGGAATACACCATCAAACAGTATGGGCGAAAGAACAATTCCAACAGCAGTCATTGTTAAGTAACTTTAAGGAGAGTTTATATAGAATGAAAAAATTAATTGTTTGGACAACACTGGCTTTAATGTTAGAAATAAGTTTATTATACGGATTAAATAATTTTGTGTTTACAAATTCATCAGAATTTAATAGTAAAAAGATTGAAATTAAAAAAGATTTTGCAAACGGTATCAACGTAACTATTCCAAGTAATACAGAAAATATTAATTTATCTTATGAAGGTAAATACTTAACATATTTTAAAGAAAAAAATTTATATATTCAAGATACTAAAACAGGGAAAGTAAGTGAAATTAACACTGAAAATAATGAAGTGATTATGTGCTATAGATGGTTAGATAGCAGAGATTTAATTGCAATAGTTGAAAAGGTAAAAAAAGATGGAAAAGAAAAAGTTCAACTTATAACATATAATCCTGAAAATTCTTCTAAAACCTTGGTAAAAGAAATCTGTAAGTATGAAAAGAATATGGTAGTAAACAATATGACAACATCAGTACTTACAAATGTATTTTATATAGACATAAATAAAGGTGGTTCAAGAAATGTAGTCTATAGAATAGATAGAAATGAGGACCTTACCAATATAGATATCAAAGCTAATAGTTTAGGTAATATGCAGGTAATACCACATGAGGATAGGTTAATATATGAAGATAATATAAATGATAAATTCTTTATTACAAGTCCAAATAAACAATTAATGTTTAATTCAAATAATAAATTAACACTTTTAGGCATTGATAAAAATGATGTAATATATATGGGCGAGATTAATGGAGATAAAATATCAAGTATAGTTTATGGTAAAGTCGATGAAGATACATCTACTTGGAATACAGTAACAATTGATTCAAGTGTAGGTAAAAATGATTTGTACTTTAGTGATGAAAGTGAAATGTTAATTAATGACAATCTCAAGGGAAAGGTGATAAATTTAACAACTGGTAAAGAAATTGAATATGAAGGAAAGCTTATTCAAATAAAAGAAGGTTTTATAGCTATTATTGATAGTAGTGGAAAATTAGTTTATAAGAATTTTAAGAAATAGAGGAATTATTAATTTTTTGAGTTAATCAAAGATAAAAATGGACAGTAAATCTCATTAATTTGATTAAACCATATTGGTTCTGCAGATGAATGCGAAAACTTAATTTAAATTAGCTTAAATGAGAAAAGTGTGATGAAAGAATGTATAAAAATCGGTTATATAGTAAATTCAAGTGTAAAGCAATTTGAAAAGCTTCGAAGTGATATGTACCGAATCTATTAAAAGTTATTTATGATAATAGGAAAAACTATGGAGTCTATTGGGAACAATATGGCTGGCTTTTAAATAAAATTGATAAATAATAGATATTTTAGTAATTAGGGATTATTCATAGATTATCAAGTTTAATGAATAATCCCTTAATTAATACAAAGACTTTATCATCCGTATCAGAAGAAATGGCAGCATTATCATTTTTTAAAGAATTTTCTACGTTTACATTATGTATATTGACATAGTTGAATATATAATATACACTTAATAAATATACTTTATTAAGTATATTTATTAAGTGTGGAGGAAAATTGATGATCAGTGGAAATGCGAATTTAGTAAAAGAAATTAATTTAAATATGCTCAGAAATGCATTTAAATCAAAAAAAATAGCTACAAAACCTCAATTATCAGAATTAACAGGGTTAAGTGTAGTAACTATTAATTCTTTAGTCAATATACTTGTTGAAAATGGGGAAGTAATGGAAGATGTAATATTGCCATCTAATGGAGGAAGACCAGCAGCTGCTTTTAGATTTAACAGTGAATTTAGCTTGGCATTGGTTATTTATATGTATGAGCAAAGAGGAGAAGATACAGCATTTATATGTGTCTCAAATTTATGTGGAGAAATTATAGAAAAAATAGAGAAACCAATGATTAAGATAGAAAGGAGCAGCTTTGATAATTTGATTGAGGAAATGCTTTTAAAATACTCAAATATGAAAGTAATAAGTTTTGGAATGCCTGGGCAAGAAATAGATGGAAGATTACTAATTAGTGATTATAAAGATTTGAGAAATCAATTCTTCACATCTTATATAGAAGAGAAATTTCAATTGCCAGTCATATTTGAAAATGATATTAATTCCGCTGTTGAAGGATATTGCTATTCTCATGGAGTAACAGAGAAACAATGCGTGATAGGGATATATTTTCCAAGCAAGTATCCTCCAGGAGCTGGAATTTATATTAATGGAGGTATTTACAAAGGTTGCAATGGCCTTGCAGGTGAAATTAAGTATCTTCCCTTTGAAATTGATTGGGAAAATTTTAATTTTAATAAAGAGCAAGTAAAAGAAATAATTATAAAAACGTTATTAGCTTTTTGTTGTATGTATAATCCAGACACTATTGTTCTATATGGAGAAGGAGTAACTGACTCAATTATTGCAGACTTCAAAAACAGATGCAATTCTGAAATTGAAAAAATTATGATTCCAGAAATAGTGATTTCTGAAGAATTGAATTACGATTTTGAAATTGGAATAAAACAGATTGCATTAAAGGCTTTAGCTCCAACCTTACAAGTGAGAAGATAAGAAAAATTATATAGATATTTATAAAGAAAAGGGGAATAGAGAAATGAATCAAAAAGAAAGAATGTTAGTAGGGTTACCATACAAAGCTTGGTTAGATGGACTTAGTGAAGAAAGAATGGAAAATAAGTTGAAAATACATGAGTATAATTTACTTCGTCCAGATGAAAAGAAAAAAATGAATGAACTGATTAAAGATATACTTGGAAAAACAGGAGATAGTGTTTTTATAGAGCAGCCCTTTCATTGTGATTATGGTAAAAATATTGAAGTGGGTAATAACTTTTACGCAAATTATAATTGTACAATATTAGATGTTGGAAAAGTAGTAATAGGTGAAAATGTTATGCTCGCACCTAATGTATCAATTTATACGGCAGGGCATCCAATTCATCCTGAGTCAAGGAATTCAGGTTATGAGTATGGTATTGGAGTGGTAATTGGAGATAATGTATGGGTGGGAGGAAGTGTTGTTATAAATCCTGGAATTCATATTGGAAATAATGTTGTTATAGGTTCTGGAAGTGTTGTAACAAAAGATATGCCAGATAATGTGATAGCAGTGGGAAATCCATGCAAGGTTATTCGTGAGATTACAGAAGAAGATCGTAAATATTATTATAAAAACTTAGAGTTTGATGTTGAGGATTACAACATTTAGTTATATCTTGAAATCTAAAATTAATTAAGAGGTGTATGAATATGAAAATTGAACATGTAGCTATATGGACTAAGGATATAGATAAATTAAAAGATTTTTATGTTACTTATTTTGATGGTGTTGCTGGAGACAAATATACTAATCATAAAAAAGAATTTGAGTCATACTTTATTAAATTTGATTCAGGGGTAAGACTTGAAATTATGCAGATGCCGACAATTCCTTCAAATTTAAATGATACTGTTAATCAATATATAGGTTTAATTCATATTGCCATTTCTGTAGGGAGTGTTGAAAAGGTTAATAACGTTACTGAAACGTTAAGAAATGCAGGTTGTAGTGTAGTAAGTGAACCACGTTATACTGGTGATGGTTATTATGAGAGTTGCATTTTGGATCCCGATGGAAATCGAATAGAAATAACAGAATAATGTTGATAGTTCTATTATTACTTTGGAATTGAATTTTAAAAACTAAACAATTTATGAGTGATGAATTGATTTTAAAAGGCTTATTTGATAAGGAAGTATTGTAATTACTTGGTGTTAAAAAAGATACTACAAAATTAATTGGAAAATAATATAAAATTAGATTGATAATAATTAAAAAAGTTGTTAAAATCTCGGGACATTGAAAATGCATGCCATAGAGATATTAATTTTATGTTTTTACTTGAGGATTCAACTGCTCCGAATCATGCAACATTTGCAAGATTTAGAAGCTTGCATTTTGCCCCATGTGCAGAAAAACTTCTTGCTGAAATGAGTAATTTTCTTTATGATATTAAGGTTACTTAAAAAATACGGTGCAAATGAAACATGTAAAAAAAATTAGAAAAAAGCTTTATACACTGAAAAAATCAGAGGGCATAGAATTCGTTCACGGATGTGGGAAAAGAAAGACCGCATTACAACGTTCAATTGAAACTCTTGAAGAATACCTAGCAAAATTTAAAGAATACACAAAAAAAGTATACACTTGTGGTAGTCGTAACAGTTATTTTTAGAAAATATTTTATACAAGCTAAAAAAGGAGCTATCGCTAACGGATTTTAATCCGCTAATGCGACAGCCCCTTATGAAAATGCTACACTGCCAGTACCGTAAATTATAATTGAATAGTTATAGTCGAGTGGAGGTAAAACTTGTTGAGTAACTTTAGGATTTAATCTTACTAGTGCCTGTATAGTTTGATCAGAATCAATAACTATAATCATAGCACTATCATTAGAAGATGTCATTTTTACAGTAATGGGGGTACCTATCAGTAAATTAGCATCTCTTACATTATAAATACCTTGAGTCAGTTTTATATGTTGTTGAGCAAATGCATTTACTGTGCTCATACTAAGCAATAGAAATGAAACAATGGAAAATATGATAATAAATCTTTTCATTTGTTTAACCACCTTTAAAGTTATTTTTATATAGTTAAATGTATTTTTATTATGCGAATCCAGGAAAGAATTTATGCTATGTATGGTGTAGATAAATTAAATTATAGTCTGCCATATTACTGACATAATCATCTTGTAATATATAAATATAAAGTAGTTAAACATATTTATCCCCTATTAAATAATTATTAACCAGTATTTAGAATGATCTATTACACCCTAGTAGATTATTCTTTTTTTATTTGGGGAAAACAATAACTTTAAGGTATACATAATACCAATTATGACAGTTATATTATGTATATTAAGTCTAGTATTTATGCCAAAAAATATGTATATAGGAATACTACTACCTACGTGTATATCAATATAGATTTATATAAATACAAATATTTAATAAATGTATTTAAAATTATTCAAATACATATAAGTAAGAACTTATGCAGTGGCAAAATTTGTATTTAGTTTAGGATAAGGAAAGAATCGATTGTAAAAATAGATGTGAATTTTACTAAAATTACATTGTAGTAAGAAAATTTAAGAATGAATATTTACATTAAATATACGAAGATAGTATAAGCATTACTGGAGGTGAGTTTATAAACAAAAATGAATTATATATTCCAAATATTAATTGATTTTTTAAAATAATGATGGTATGGTTATGAATATGAATGTAATTATAAAAATTTGATAATAAAATATAGGTTTAATGAAAATTAGAAAAGTAATTTTTATTAATTAAAAGGGAATTAGGTGAAATTCCTAAACTATCCCGTAGCTGTATTGGAGGAGTTTAAGTGCATTGTGTGTCACTTGGAAACAGGGAAGGCGTACTTAAATGATGATTCCTAAGTCAGAAGACCTGCCTATATTTTGCACCATAAGGCACATGAAAAAATAACAAGTCTAAGATGCGATGAAATGTTCTTAGATACAGCATAGCTGCTTTGTTCTAATGTGTATATTTTCATCAGATGAGGAGACGTATGCATATCATAGCGGGCTATTAGATGCAGATGACGACGAAGTATGATGGAAAATAGACTAGCATATTGACTTGTTATTTTTTGAATGTGACTAAACTCTACGAGTGATAGGGGGCGTTTTAATAAAAATTTATTTGCTTATTTTATATGAGTAAGTATGTTTTGTTATTATGTCTTTTTAACACTTTAGTTAGAAGGACTTTTTATTTTGTAGAGAATTAAAGTTAGAATGTAATAAATGTACATATTGATGCACAGCCTTTATATATAACTTGAAAAATTATATATATTAATTTTTACAGAAGCGAATATAGATAGAAGTTAAAAGGAGATGTGATATGGAAAAAATTATTGTTTTATGTGCTATATTTTTGATGGTTGTCTTTTTCTTTATATGGAAACATCAAAGTGAGCATATTCATAGGAATGGAGCATACCATCGTAATCATAAAATAGGGCATAAACATGGGGAAGGGTATTCAATTGATTTTTATGCTTATGCTTCAAAAATCAGACAGTGGAATGCTGGATTTAAAGTATATTTATCAATTTTGACATTGGTTCTTTGCATTGTATTGGACAATCCATATGTGTCTGTTGCAATAATAATTGCAATGGCATATCTGACAGTTATAAAAGGAAAAATTCCGGCAATTGAATACGTGTCAATACTGGCAATTCCGATTACTTTTATTTTACTTAGCACTTTTACTATTGCTATTGATTTTTCTAAACAGGCAATAGGACAGTATAACCTACATCTTGGTTTCTTTTATCTGTTTACATCTCAGGAGCAGATTAAGAAAATGGCTTTTTTGATTATAAAAATTTTCGCAGCTATCAGTGCTTTACAGATGATGACATTGTCCACTCCATCTTCTGAGATTATTTCCGTACTTCGAAATGCTCGTGTACCAAAGATAATTGTAGAATTGATGAGTCTGATTTACCGTTACATATTTATTTTAATGGATGTTTGTACTAAAATGAAAAATTCTGCAAAATCACGTCAGGGCTATTGTGATTTTAAAACTTCTTGTTATACATTTGGAAGTATTGCAAGCAATATGCTTATTATTTCACTTAAGAAAGCAAATGCTTATTATGATGCTATGGAGGCTAGATGCTATGATGGAGATCTCGTATTTTTTGAGGAAGATAAAAAGGTAGAAATAAGACAGATTATTGTTGCAGCAGTATTTATAATTGTATTGATTTTGCTTTGGATCTTTACAAGATAGAAAGGAACGATTATGAGAAAATTAATATTGAAAATTGAAGATCTCCATTATACCTATGGAAATGGAAAATCTGCATTAGATGGAGTAAGCGTGGAGATTTATGAAGGTGAGAAAATAGCTGTTATTGGTTCTAATGGCTCAGGAAAATCAACATTTTTTTTTAATGTGGATGGTGTATTGACTCCAGAGCACGGGAAAATCATTTATCGAGACATAGCTATTAATAAAAAGAATTTGAATGAACTTAGAAAAAATATAGGAATAGTATTTCAGGACGCTGATAATCAAATTATTGCATCTACAGTTATGGCAGAAGTTGGATTCGGACCGATGAATTTAAAGCTTCCCAAAGAAGAAGTATTGAAACGTGTTGATGAAGCACTGGAATATATGAATATTTCTCATTTAAAGGATCGTCCTCCTCATTATTTAAGTGGTGGTGAAAAGAAACGTGTTAGTATTGCTGATATTATTGCCATGAAATCAGAAATTGTTATTTTTGATGAACCAACAGCAGCGCTTGATCCTTTAAATGCAATGATGTTAGAAGAGGTTTTGTTAAAGCTTGGTTCTGAAGGGAAGACAATACTAATTTCGACACATGATGTAGATTTTACATATAGATGGGCTGAGAGAGTGCTTGTATTCTGTGAAGGAAAAATCATTGCAGATGGAACGCCTCTAGAAATATTTAAAAACAAAGAAATTTTAAAGCAGGCAAATCTAAAACAGCCAACTATGCTAGAGGTATATGAATCTCTTATAGAAAAAAAGATTTTAAAAGATATAAAAGCCTATCCTAAAAGTATACAGGAATTTAAAGAAATACTTGCACATATATAAAAAGCAGCTATGCACCTATGAAAAGAGCAGCTATGCTGCAATACGGAACTTTTCTGCATATAAGAACTTAAATTATTCAACATTCATAATTAATTAAAGACAATTTAGTTTGCTAAAAATTAACACAAAGTGTTATTTTATTATTTAGCTTTTAATGATATAAGTATTAAAAGCTCAAAGGGGGAGAAAAATGAATAAAAAAGAAAAAAGAATTGTCGCTTTAGCGGCAGCATTTGCTTTAGTTTTTGGAGTAACTCCAGCAGCAAATGCAATGCACATTATGGAAGGGTATCTTCCACCACAATTTTGCATTATGTGGGGCGTTATCTGCATTCCATTCATAGTAGTAGGGTATTTATCGATTAAGAAAACAGTATCTAATCATCGTAGATCAATTACTATTTTAGCGATGGCGGGAGCATTTGTTTTTGTACTTTCATCTTTAAAAATTCCATCTGTAACAGGAAGCTGCTCACATATGACAGGTACTGGACTTGGTGCAATATTGTTTGGACCAAGCGCAGTTAGTATTTTAGGAATTATTGTACTTATTTTCCAAGCCATCCTGCTTGCTCATGGTGGTTTAACTACTCTTGGCGCTAATACATTTTCTATGGCTATTGCAGGTCCATTTCTTTCTTATGGAATCTACAAATTATGTAAAATGCTAAATGTTAATAAGTATGTAGGTATTTTTTTTGCGGCATCAATTGGTGATTTATTTACTTATTGTATAACAAGTATTCAGCTTGCATTTGCATATCCATCTGAAAATGGTGGGATTATGGCATCAGCAGCTAAATTTCTTGCAGTATTCGCACCGACACAGGTTCCACTAGCAATTATTGAAGGTATTTTGACAGTTGTCATTATAATTGGGCTTGAAACATATGCAAAATCAGAATTAAAAGATCTTGGATTAGTAAATGGAGGCGAAAATTAATGTCAAAGACTAAAAAAACAGTTATAACTTTATTAATTATCGCTTCATTGATTGCTGTTATACCATTATTCACATTAAAAGGTGCTGAATTTGGTGGATCTGATGATGCAGGAAGCAAAGTTGTTTCTGAAATTACAGGTACTGAATATAAGCCTTGGGTTAAGCCCGTTATGGAAACTTGGATTGGTGGAGAATTGCCAAGTGAGGTAGAAAGTTTACTTTTCTGTGTACAGACGGGGATTGGAGTCGGTGTTATTGCTTTCTTAATGGGAAGATTTGTAGAGAGAAATAAAATAGAGAATCAGAAGAAAAAAATCAAATAATATATTTTGTATGATTAAAATAAGAAGAAAAAACGGTGCTGTAAGAAGGTAATGCCTAAGATTAAGCCTTGTTCAGTAGTATATTGAACAAGGTTTTTATTATATAGAAAGTGAGTCATAGAATTTTTACATTAATAAATATTATTAAAAGCACAAGAAAGTTTAGTTTCTATACTGAGCTTTTTTGTGCTTTTTATATTTATTTAGATTTAAGTTCATCAATATGAACTGTTGTATATTGATCAGATTTAAGAGTTTTAATTATTTTTTGTAGTGGTGAATTCTCATCATAAGTAATATTAAGTTTGTTATTGTTAGTATTAAAATCTATATATTTTAATTCAATAAATGGATGGAGATAAAAACTATGAAGTGTATCAGGATCTTCATTATTAAGCCCATCAATTATAGACGAAGGGTCTGAATCATGCACATACCCGAGTGGTGTTGGAACAAATAAGTTACTGTCATTAAAATTATATATGTTCGTATTGTCTGTGCCATTAAAAGGTTCATATATAAATTGAAAATAATCTGCAATAACCTTCTTCTGAAGTTCAGTATCAAAATAATGAGGACTCTCATAATAGGAAATAGGAATATTTAAAGCACTAGCGGTATCAATACCTTTTTCAATTACAGCACGTGTTTCTGCTTCTGTGTTATTTACGTCTTTAGATAATTCTTCACCCTTTCCACTTATTTCATCACCATGCTGGTGAGTATAACCATGAAGACCTATTTCACAACCCTTATTAATCAAATAATCCAGCAAGTTAACAAATCCTGCATTTGTCATATTGTCATTAGTTAATAAATCATTGTCAATATTATCTGCTGGAGATACAAATCTAGGAATCCAGCTTACATGAAATTTCATTCCCTGTGAATAAAGAAGATTCGCCATACATTTAATTTTTGCTTGATTTTTATCTACAGCATAGTTGCTGCCACATCCAAAATCCTCTAATCTGATTAAGGAAACCTTGTCAGTGCATGATACTGAAGAATTTTCAGGTGCTTTAACATTGCTGTCAAGCAAACTGATATTGTTATTTTTAAAGTCAAAAACAGCAGTTAAATTAAAAAGTTCTTCTATATCTGAGATGGAAATATAATCAGTACTATCACTAGTTAATAAATTACCGCGCAAGGAGCCTGTCCTAGAATTTTTAGTATAAGAATTTTCATTGAGTGAAATTTTATTATCATTGTTATATATTGAAATTTTGTTATTTGAAGTATCAAGAATATAATTAAGCTTATCACAAATAAAACTAAGAGGTATATAATATCTTTGTGATTTAAGCAACATAGGAACATTAGTGATGTTAGATTCATTTAAAATATTTAAAATTATACCATTAACTTTTATTGCAGGCCTATCTTCAAATTTGATTTTGGGAGTATATGTACTTTTAAAATTATTATCAGGAAGTGTACTGGCATACACAGTATTATTTATAACGGTTAGGTTTTTATCATAGAATTTATAATAAAAAAGTGAATGATTAAATAGGAATATTGCTAAAAGCATCGATGATATTAAAAAAATTAGTAGTTTCTTTTTCTTTTGCATAATTATCCAGCCTTTCTTTATATAGAAATAATTCCAGTTTAATATTATATCAGGGATTTATGACAGATATTTGACAAAGATAAATAATTTTAAATTTATAATAATCAGGGCTGATGGACACATTAATTAAAATTCATATTAGTTTAAAATCACATAAATATCTTTATGTAATAAAAATGTAATAAAAATTTATTGGTAATAAATCAAGTTTGAGGTACAATATAATAGAAATAAATAGAAAATTAGCGGAGAATGACAATGAAACAAATATTAAAAAATGTAATACGAAAAAATTGGTTATTAATATTTATAGTAGTAATGTTGCAGGCTAAATCAGAATTACTATTATCTATGCTTAGAACACCAGATTCATCAAGTATAAACTTAGGAAGTGCTTATTTTGATCCACCAGTACTTTGGGTACACGTAGCAATAATAGTGTTAGTATGTAGTCCAATATTGCTTTTTAAAGAAAAAGGAAGGCTTAGAGCTGCGTTAATAATAGATATTTTAGTAACAATTCTTTTTGTTACAGATATCTGGTATTATCGTGCAAATGGAACATTTTTATCAATAAGATACTTAATGCATAGTGAGATATTTAATCCAGAAGGTAAAAATTTATTTAATTTTAGAATGGTAGATTTAGTTTTTTTTATTGATTTTATTATACTTTTCTTAATTAATAAATTTATTAAATTTAAAGAAGTAAATGAAAGTCAAGCATATTTTAGAGTAGTAAAGACTATGTATGTATTTGTGGCGAGTGCGCTTGTTATATGGTATGGATATAATACTGTAGATGTTAAACAAATGGAGCCAGGAAAAAATATATTTAGATTATCCTGGGCGCCATTTCAAACATTTGGGGATATGAGTCCACTAGGTTATCATGGTTTTGATATTGAATTTTATAAAAATAAGAATAAAACTTTAACAGATGAAGATAAAAATGAAATAGAAAATTGGTTTAATGATAATAAAGAGGATTTGCCTGATAACAGTTATAAAGGTATGTTTAAAGGGAAAAATGTAGTTGCCCTGCAAATAGAATCTTTAGAAAACTGTGTTATTAATCAAAAAGTTTATGGGCAGGAAATAACGCCAAATTTAAATAGGTTATTATCAAATAGTTTGTATTTTAATAATATACGTGAACAAAATAATTCTGGAACAAGTTCAGATTGTGACTTGATGGTTAATACTTCAGTACTTCCTATACGAGAAGGCACTACAGTATATTCCTATCCTTGGAGTCAATATAATACGCTTCAAGATATATTGAAAGGTAAGGGATATACTACAATGTCTACTCATGCAGAACCGCCTGGAAACTGGAACTGGACAGAAATGCATAAAAGCTACGGAGCGGATCAAATATTAGATGTAGGAAAATTTAATCAAGATGAAATTATAGGTTTAGGTCTTTCTGATGAATCATACTTAAAGCAAGTAGCTCAAAAGTTAAAAGATGAAAAACAACCTTATTATGCATTTATGACTACTTTAACTAGTCATGGGCCTTTTGAGATACCGGAAGATAAAAAATATTTAAACTTGCCAAAAGAACTCGATGATAATATGCTTGGAAAATATTTTCAGGCTGTAAGATATACAGATGAAGCTATTGGAAAGTTTATAGCAGAATTAGATAATGAAGGTTTATTAGATAATACAGTGGTTATGATTTATGGTGACCATTGTGGGGTTCACAAATTTTATGAACAGGATATAGAAAATGCGCCTTTAGATGGAGAATGGTGGAAGGATAATCAAAGAAAAATTCCTTATATAGTTTATTCAAAGAATTTAAAACCAGAGGTTATATCAACAACAGGCGGACAAACAGACTTTAAGCCGACGATATTATACTTACTTGGAGCAGATAGAAGTGAATTTGAGAACAATTCAATGGGAAGAGTATTAGTAAATACGAATAGAGATGCTACAATTTTAAATGAAGGTCAAATTGTTGGAAATCCAAAGGATGAAAAAGAAGTACAGCATCTTAAAGATGAATTTAAAGTTGCAGAAACTATTATTGAAAAAAATTATTTCAAAGATAATAAAAATAATTAAGAAACTTTAAAATACATAATTAATACTGATTTTGAGTGATTAATTTTAATAGCAGATTAGACTTTGGGTCAGGAGTAGTTATTTAATTTGAGGAAGTTTTTTGTGAAAATCAGACAGAAAGAAGTGACAGGTTATTATCAAATTGATTGGAATGCGTTATCTGGAGATGCAGAAGGTGCACCTAAAAATGCAGAACAATTAAAACAAGAAGTTATAAAAACTGTGGCAGGCAGACAAAAAGCAATAATATTAATGCATGATACTTATGGAAAAGAAGAAACTGCAAAACCTTTACCGGGAATAATAGAGTATTTAAAGGGACAAGGATATGAATTTAAAATTATAAAATAACTAAATATGACTGTGCTAATTTTCAGTTAATATTTGAGTAGCTATTTATGCTAACAATACCAACTGAAAATAGCGCAGTCTATTTTTATTCTTTAGAAATTTATAATGCAACTAAATATGGAATATATATTAAGAATTTATTACAGGAATGGTATATGTGAGTATTATTCTTGTAATTTTATATACACATGGATATAATTTATTTAGCTAAAAATGCAAATTTATCGCAATAAGGAGAGATTATATGGAAACAAAGATTGATATAATATCTGGATTTTTGGGTGCAGGAAAAACTACTTTGATAAAAAAGTTAATTGATGATAAGCTTAAAGACGAAAAAATTGCAATTATAGAAAATGAATTTGGTGAAGTTTCAATTGACGGAGATATCTTAAAAGAGTTGAAGTTTAATATAAAAGAAATAAAATCGGGCTGCATATGTTGTAGTCTCACGGGTGATTTAAAAGATTCTATTAAAAGTATAATAGATTTATATTCTCCAGAAAGGATATTAATTGAACCTTCAGGAGTGGCAAAACTAAGTGATGTGATTAAAGTATGTGAAGATTTGTATGATGATTGTAGTATTAAAATTAATATGTTAGTTACAGTTTTAGATGTTTTTAATGCGAAAGTATATATTAAAAATTTTGGAGAATTTTATAAAGATCAAATTAAAAATGCAAAAACAATTATTTTAACTAGAATAGAAAATGTTTCTGAAGAAAAAATTAATGAAACAATAGGCTTAATAGAAGAAATAAATCCATATGCAAAAATAATTAGAGAAACTTTAAATGAAATAGATTTTAGTGAAGTGATAAATCTTGAGAAAAATATAAGGATAGATGAAAAAGAAAAGCAATTTAAAAATTATAAGTTAATTCGCAAAAATAATTTAAGAAATGCTACATATGTAAAGCAGCATAATCAAAACGCAGATAGTATGTTTAGTACTTGGTCATTAGAAACAAAAAAAGAATTTAATAAATATACATTAAAAGAGTTATTTGAGGAGATTGCAAAAAGCAAAGATTATGGATTTATATTAAGAGGTAAAGGCATAGTAAAATTAGATACAGGAAAATGCATTCAATTTCATTATGTACCTGGAAAATTTGCAATAAGTGATATAAACGAGCAAGAAATTAGTAAAATGTGCATTATTGGAAGTAATGTAAATAAAGATAAGTTAAATTATTTATTTAAAGGTGATTATAAATAATTTGAATCGATTTTTTTGAGGTGAAATATGAATACAAAAGTAGAAATAGTGATTGGATTTCTTGGCTCTGGAAAAACAAGTTTTATAAATTCTAAGTTACAAGAGAAAGAATTACAAGACGAAACTATTGTTGTTATACAAGATGAATTTGGAAACTGTGAAATAAAAGATGACTTGAATAATAAAAATCAAATTATAGTAATGAAAAATGATGAAGATAAAGAAATCAATGCAGATTATATAAAGAAAATTATAAGTAAATATACTCCAAATAGAATTTTTATTGAAACAAATGGAATGAAAGATTCTGCTAATATAATTAGTATATTTAATAATAAAGGGATAAAAAAAATATGTAAAATTGATGATATAATAAATTTAATTGATGCAATAAGCTTTAATATGTATTTTAGAAATATGAGAAGTATAATTAGCACTCATATTTTTAATGGTGAAACGATAATCTTAAACAATACAAATCAATTAGAGAAAAAAGAATTTTCAAGAATACAAAAAGAAATTGAAAATATTAATGAAACAGCTAAAATTCTGAAACATGTCGCCATGATAAATAAGGAAAAATCAAAGGAAGAAGAATATGTAGAGATAAAAAGACATGTTTTTTCGTTGTTTAATACTTTTTTTTATTTAGGTCTTGTAATATTTTTACTTGTTTTTATAATTACACTGACAACATTAAATATTAAAATATCCAGTGTATATTTAGATGGATTTAAAAAGTTTTATGATGTGTTTATAAGCATATTAATTGAAGGTTTTCCTTTCATTTTTATTGGGAGTTTTGTATCTGCAATGATACAAATTTGTGTATCCAGGGACACGTTTATTAAAATATTTTCAAAGAATATTTTTTTATCTTGTATAATTGCAGCTTTTGCAGGTTTATTATTTCCAATATGTGATTGTGGGACAATCCCTATAGTTAAAGGACTTATGAAGAAGAAAATTCCTATAGCAGCAGGAATTACTTTTATGTTAGCAGCACCAATAGTAAATCCAATAACGATAATTTCAACTATATATGCATTTCCTGGAATGGAATCTGTAGTAATTTATAGGGTAAGTACTGGAATTATAATCGCTATTTTAGTAGGTTTATTTATGCAATTTTGCACAAAAAAAGATGAAGAGATTTTGAAAAATAATGCTGATACAGTTGAATGTGACTGTGGTTTTTGTAATGATAACTATGATTATTCAAAAAGTAAATTACAAAAAATTAAAGCAATATTTATTCATGCAGGAGATGAATTTTTTAATATGGGCAAATTTATGATTATTGGAACTTTTTTATCTAGCATTTTTCAAAATATAGTATCAATAAATAATAGTATGTATATTCCAAACGATGACAGAAGTTCTCTTATAGTAATGATTTTATTATCTTTTTTACTTTCAGTTTGTTCAACTTCAGATGCATTTGTTGCTAAGGGTTTTTTAAAAGTATTTTCAATAAACTCTATAATGGGATTTTTAGTAGTTGGACCAATGTTAGATGTTAAAAATACAATTATGCTCTTTGGAAGCTTTAAAAAGAAATTTGTATTAAAGTTAATATTTATTATTATTGTGGTGTCGTTTGGTGTTTTGATTAATTGTAAATTAGCTTATCAATATTGAAAAGTAACTTAATAGATAGTCGTATATTTTATATGAATTATCCGTATATTAACAAATTAAATAAAAGAGGTAGGATATGAAAAAATTAAATTCGGATATAATTATTAAAATATTAATATTATTGTGTTTTGCGGTATTTTACTTTAGAATTATCAGGAATAATGAAATAATAATGTATGTACATCCGAGAATTATTCCATTTGCAATTTTTGGAATGATATCAATGTTTATGGTTGCAATATTTCTAATTACAAATAGTTATCACATCAAAAAAAAGAAAATAAGATTAAACAATTATGTGATTTTTATAATTCCATTAATAATGATATTTTGCATGCAAAGTACTAGCGCAAATTCTTCAATAAAAACTGATGATATAAATACAAATGTAACTTATGATAGTTATAAACTTCATTCATCTCAAGAAGATGATGATGATAATCTATCTAGAAAAAATAATGTTATAGAAGTGGATGCCAACAATTTTCTACGTTCCATTGATGAGCTTCAGGGAAACGCAGATAAATATGAGGGACAGGAAATAGAAATAACAGGGTTTGTTTATAAAGATAAAAAGCTAAAAGATAATGAGTTTACAATAGGTCGATTTGTAATGGCGTGCTGTGCAGCTGATTTACAAATTGAAGGAATTAAATGTGATAGTAATAATCTAGAAACTTATGATAATGATACATGGGTAATAATAAAGGGGAAAATTAAGACTGAAACTGTTAACTATGCAGTAAAGCCAGTTATAGTAGTGGAACATATAGAAAAAGATCCTAACCCTAAAACAGAATATTTATATCCATTTTAAAAAGAAAAATAATACGATATATTAGAGTTTCAACCCAATATATTGTATTATTTTTTTTAGAGAAACCATTTTAATAATACATATTTAGAAATGCATATGAAAAGATAATGATTATCAATTACTATTGAAATAAGAATTCAATAGGTGTAATATATATATAGGAGTTAAACACAACAAAATTACTCTAAATGTTAGAGAAGGTGATTATAATGAATTTACTTGATGGAATAATAGGAAATGAATATAAAGTGATAAATATAAAAGTTGAGGAAAATATAAGTAGACGGCTTCAAGCTCTTGGCTTAACCATGGGAACGAAAGTAAAAATATTAAATAACAAGAAAAGTGGATCAGTTATTTTTAAAGTAAGAGGAACAAGACTTGCTATTGGAAAGAAGATAGCAGAAGGAATTTTAGTGTGTATGGAGGAATAGATGTGGAGAAATCATTAAATGTTGCTTTTATTGGAAATCCAAACTGTGGAAAGACAACTTTATTTAATGCTTATACAGGGGCAAAATTAAAAGTGGCAAATTGGCCAGGTGTAAGTGTAGAAAAAAAGGAAGGCAATTATAATTATCATGATAATAATTTTAAATTAGTAGATTTACCTGGAATCTACAGCTTGACTTCTTATTCAATGGAAGAAAAGGTATCTAGGCAGTATATATTAGAAGATGAGGTAGACGTAGTTGTTGATATTGCAGATGCATCTTGTTTAGAACGTAATTTATATTTAACACTTCAATTAATAGAATTGGGAAAACCTGTTGTACTTGCATTAAATATGATGGACATAGTAGAGCAGAGAGGTATGGAGATTGATCTTCATAGACTTCCAGAAATGCTTGGAATTCCAGTAGTACCTGTGTCAGCAAGAAAGAAAAAGGGTCTGGATATATTAATGCATGCGGTTGTTCATCATAAAGGTAAAAGGTTGGACAACCTAGAGCATGAACATAAGAATAACAAGAAAAGCTGTCATAAACATGATCATCATAAAGATTGTGTAGTTGTTTATAGTGATGAAATTGAAGAAAAGATTGACCTTATATCTGAAAGGTTAGAAGATACATATAGAGAAATAAATAATGTTAGATGGCATGCAATTAAATTATTAGAAATGGATGTTGAAATACAAGAAAAATATTCAATTGATTTATCAGATATAATAGATAAAAATTATGAAGCGGATATTACTAATGAAAAATATGATTTTATAGAAGAAATAATAGCTGAAGTTTTAGTAAACAAAGATGAAAAAGCAGAAGTAACAGATAAAATTGACAATGTATTAACTAATAGATATTTTGGAATACCTGTTTTTCTAATGATTATGGCATTAGTATTTTTCTTAACATTTATCATTGGAGATTTCTTAAAGGGTGGATTTCAAATTGGGTTAGATGCATTCTCAGAAGTGGTATCAACATTATTAAAAAACCTTAATGTTAATTCTACAATAACTTCGTTAGTCGTAGATGGTATCATTGCTGGAGTTGGAGGTATATTAACATTTTTGCCTAATATCTTTATTCTTTTCTTAGCTTTAGGTTTTTTAGAAGATAGCGGATACATGGCAAGAGTTGCCTATGTGATGGATGGACTTATGGCTAAAATGGGGCTGTCAGGCAGGGCATTTATACCAATGATATTAGGATATGGATGTACAGTTCCAGCAGTAATGGCAGCACGTACACTTGAGGATGAAAAAGATAGATTGAAGACAATACTTGTAACACCATTTATGTCATGCAGCGCAAGACTTCCTATTTATGTTTTATTTTCAGAAGTGTTCTTCCCACATTATTCAATGCTAGTTGCTTTTTCAATGTATGTAATTGGATTAGTTGTAGCAATAATAGTGGCTATTATTGCAGGGAAGATAGGATATAAAAAAGAAATTAATACATTATTAATAGAGCTTCCAGAATATAAAGCACCTAATGCAAGAACAATAGCAATTTATGTGTGGGAAAAAGTAAAAGATTATTTATCAAAAGCAGGAACAACAATTTTTGTAGCTTCAATTTTTATGTGGTTTATATTAAATTTCAATTCTACTGGAATGGTAGATGATATATCTAAAAGTTTTGGAGCAAGTATAGGAAAGGTATTAGTCCCAGTTTTAAAACCTGGCGGACTTGGAATGTGGCAGATAGTTGTTACGCTTATATCTGGAATAGCTGCAAAAGAAGTAGTTGTATCAAGCTTTACTGTATTATTCAATATTAATAATATTACATCAGCAGCTGGAATGGCAGCAATGGCTGGGAATCTTGGAGCATACGGATTTGGACCACTTAATGCATACTCACTTATGATATTTTGTCTTTTATATACACCTTGTATGGCAACAATTGCAACAGTTAAGAAGGAAACAAATTCATGGAAATTCACAACATTTATGATAGTATTTCAATTATTCATAGCGTGGGGAATGTCAACATTAATATTTCAAATTGGATCATTGTTTTAATAAAATTATTATTAAAACAATGATTAAGATTAAATGATTTACCATTGAAACTAGTTTATTTAAATTAATGTATGAGTCTAAGTTTTAATTTGTTTATATATGCAAATAATATCTGAGGAGTGATAAAGATGACAACAATTTTAATTATAACAGTAATTGGTTTATATACTGGATATGTTTTATATAAAAAATATAAGGATATAAAAAAAGGAAAGTTTTGTAATTGTGGATGTGATAGTTGTCCGTCTAAAAATAAGTGCCATAAATAATATGCACATATAAAAAAAGCGCGTCAGCGCAACCAAGATCTTAATAAAAAAAGCGCGTCAGCGCAACCAAAATTAAATAATAGTGAAAAAATGAAGGAGTGCAGGCTGGTGTCACTGGATATCCTTCATTTTTTATGGACAAAGTTTAAGTTTAGTGTATATGGGTTATTGTTGAGCTGCTTTTTTGGAGTTGCTCTTTTACTGGATCCACATGAATTACCATGCAGATATTTAGATTATTAGAAATTTCACTTTCTGCTTTGTCTATTGTTTCCGTAAGATCCATTAGAGATAGTGTGTATGGAACTTCTACATGTATTGAAGCAAGTGTATTTCTTGGCCCATAATTATGAATCATTAAATCATGAACACCAATTATATGGTTGTATTTAGCGATTTCACGCATTATTTTTTCTACAAGTTTGTGATCTGGTGCTTCTCCGAGTAAAGGATTTAAAGTTTCTTTTATTAAGGAATAACCTGAAAATAAAATGAACAGTGAAATCAAAATTCCTATATAACCATCAATTGGAAAAGTGATATATCTAGATAAAATTAAGGATAAAGCAACACAAACAGAGGTAAATACATCACCTAAAGCATCAAGGCCAGAGGCTTTAAGTGCCGAGGAATCAATAGCTCTGCCTATGAATTTAGAAAAACTGCTTAGCCATAACTTAACTAATATAAATGATAATATAATTATAAAAGAAGTCCATTGAAAATTTACTATAGATGGATTTATTATTCTTTCATAAGAAGATTTAATAAATTCAACTCCGGCTAGCAAAACTAGAAAGGAAACTATTAGGCCAGAAATGTATTCAACTCTTCCATGGCCAAAAGGATGTTCTTTATCAGCCGGCTTAGAAGCCATTTTAAAGCCAATTATAGTTATCAATGAAGAAGTAGCATCTGTTAAATTATTAACTGCATCTGCTATAACAGATATACTATGAGAAATAATTCCTATAGCAAATTTAACTAGAAACAAAGTAACATTTGAAATAATTCCTACTATTCCACCTAGATAACCATAGGCATCTCTAACCTTATGATTTTCTATGTTGGTATAATCTTTTATAAAAGTTCGAACAAGAAACTTTGATATCATAAAATAACACCTCGCAGTCAATATAAGTTTATTATTACTCTTTTAAATATAATTTATAAGTAAGTATAATTATAGTTTATAAAAAAGATTGAGATTTAAAAATTATTACTCAGTTTTTATTGCGTGAATAACTTGAGGAAAAATTCAAGGTAAGGTTTATCAAAGAAAATTTAATACATAATACTTTTTGTGGGATAATCAAATTATAGAATATAAAGAAAACAACGTTATATTTGAGAAATATGTTATAATTAACCAAAAGTGAATTATATTGTACTTACATTTGATGATTAATAAATTGTAATTTTACGTATAGGTTATTTAATAATCTTTCAGAAAAGACAAAACATAACACAAAAAGTCGGGCAAAAGCCTTCTAAAAAAGATAAGATATATGTACAGACAGGGGGGATGATTATGGGGTGGATTGAAGGAATTGGTGAAGCTATCAATTATATTGAGGAGAATATCACTGAAGAAATCGAAATAAAAAATATTGCAGAAAAAACATTTATGTCGACCTTTTATTTCCAAAAAGGCTTTGCAATGCTTTGTGGCTTTACGGTGGGAGAGTACATCAGACAACGAAGGCTTACACTTGCCGGCAGTGAGCTTGTTTCTACTGATGAAAAAATTATTGATATTGCACTAAAATATGGATACGCTTCACCAGATAGTTTCACAAAAGCTTTTACTCGA
>JARLHR010000075.1 GCA_031292145.1 Clostridium sp.
CCAGTAATTCAGATAAAGATAAATGTTGGTTTACTGATTAAATATATTAAAACATATCTGAATCACAATTTGAGTTTTCACACCAAGACCATTTACCTAATCTAAATGGTCTATTGCAATATCCACATGCTACACCTTCTTCATACTCAAATTCAGCGTATGCTACTTGTGTCTCTTTATCTTTTTGTATTTTATTAATACCTTTTGTTTTCGTTATTTTAGTTGTCGTTGTTGTAGTTGTTTTAGTAGTTGTTGTTTTGGTCACTTCTTTAACTTCCATCATATCGTCTACTTCTCTACAATCTCTACAACCACAATCTTCTCTACTTGCTCCAAAATCACACGCTGTGATATATATATTATACATGTTTAAGTTAATATATGTTGAAGTGTTAAATAAATTTAAATTGATTTAAGAGAATATTATATAGATCTAATTAAAAAGATGAATCAGACAGAATTAAATTTAGTTATTGCAAAGGATTTTAAAATATGTCACTATAAGAAAAGTCCTGACTGTATTAAATTAGGCCCAAAAGATCAATTCAATAAAGGTAGATGCTGTATAAAATGTCTATCAATAATGAACACTGAATACTATCATAAATATCAAGACAAGTACCAAAACGAGCATTAGAGAATAAACAGAAACGAAAAATGAAAAACTTAATTGAAGAAAATAATATTGAAATTTAAAAATATTTTCTTTAAATCATTTTAAAATTATTTTTTACTTAAATATTTGAATATATTATAATATATATAAATATAAAAAACTATGGATTTGTCAAAAACATTTCTGATTTAAAGAAGCAATTAAAGGAACTAGAAAAGATGAAACAAAACTCTTATCATGTAAAACCCAAAGGAGATAAGAATTTTGAAAACAAAATGAAAATGAATTTAAAACAAATTGATAAAGTAGAAAAAGAATACACACGAAATAAACATAAAATTCCAGAATATCACATTATTCCTCAAGAGTTAATTATTAAACAGAAGAAGTTAAGTTTAAAAGAACAATTTGAACAACAAAATAGAGAAGCTTACTTGAA
Organism: Clostridium sp.; assembly: GCA_031292145.1. Taxonomy (GTDB): domain Bacteria; phylum Bacillota; class Clostridia; order Clostridiales; family Clostridiaceae; genus Clostridium. The sequence goes on from JARLHR010000075.1 coordinate 1,056, forward strand.
TGACATTAAAAAATTAAACATAAAGAATTTACAAAGATTGGCTAAGAACAAAACAAATGATAAATCTAAACTAGTTAGTATGATTTCAAAAAGATATACTTTAAATCAATTACAACAAATAGCCATTCTTAGAGAAGAGCTTGGTGATACTTACAATAGAAAACATAAAGAATACAGAACTGAAATCAAAAAAGCTATCAAACGATTTTCAATCAACAACAAGATTCCAAAAGTTCATGAATTCCAATCTAAATCAGATAATGAAGATGAATATGATATTAGCAATTACATTACAAATAATGAACATAAGGTAATAACAAATAAGGATAAATCTGCTAATTATGATGTCTATATTACAACTTTAAAGCCATATCCTCTAGCTTCTTCAACAGTTCCTCATATTATTGAGTATGTTCTGAATGAAAGTAAACAAAAAGCAGTGATGTATCAAAAGAAATATCCTCAAGGAATGATATTTAAAACTAAATTATCTTTTTGTGGTGATGAGGATAAAAATATTATATTATTAGTTCTCTTGTTTATGGAGTAGATGAAACAAATGAAAGTTTATCAGTTAAACTAAATAAAATGTCACAAATAAAATATGCAACAAGTGATTATATTATGTATTTAAGATTTATTGATATAATTGTAAGTCCATTGTCTGACAAAGGAGGTTGTTCAACTAGATGCAAAAGGAGAAATTTAAACGATGGAATAAAGAAACAAAGAGTAGAGAAACAATTAAAATAGAAAGTATGAAATCAACAAATAATAACTGTTTGATTCAATGTTTCAATAAATGCTATGGAATCTGTGGTAATACTTTAAAACCTGATCAAGTTCGAAAGGATTTAAATCTAGAATTAGGTTCTTTAATTCATTATGACATGATACCTAAATTATCAGAATATTACAATAAGAAAACGAATAAAAACTTAGGTTATTTATTACTAAATCAGAATTTAGAAGATGTTATTGTTGGTGGTTGTGTTGATGATTATATTCAATTATATATTAGATCTGATCATTATTATTTATACAGTTATATCAACTATAAAAAATGTGAAGATTGTGGAATACATCTTAGAAAGGATAATATAAATCATAAATGCAATATCAATAATGTATCATATAGAAATAGAATTGTACAAGAAAAGAATGATATTGTTAAGGTACAAAATATAAAAGAAAAAGAAAAGTTAGATTATAATAACGTTGTATCATGGGATTTAGAAACATTTCAAGAAACAATAAGACATGAAGCTTATGCTAGTGGATTTTTACACAATGAAAAGTATACTTGTTTATATGGTATTGGTTGTATGAATAAAACAGTTGATCAATTTCTAACTTATGAGAATAAAATCCTAACTGCTTACAATGGATCTGGATTTCATTTTTATTTTTTACTAGATGAATTGATGGAAAGGGGTGTTGATATACATAATTTCATTATTAATAATGGCAAATTAATGTATCTTGAATTTGGAAAGAATAATAAAGTTTTTGATTTATATTTATTCATCAACTCATCATTAGATAAAGCATGTAAAGACTTTCAAATTATAAATGCTAAAACATCTTTCGATCATAGTTTAATGAAAGATTGGGAAGATGTTGAGACATATATGAACAAAGTAGTACCATATTTAAAACTTGATGTATTAGCATTAAATGAACTGTTTATTAAACTTAATGATATGATGTATGAAAAGTTTCAAATTAATATTACAAAGTTTATGACATTAGGTAGTATGGGTTTTGAAATATGGAGTTCTACATTAAAAGATATCATTGAATTACCAAAAGATATGAAAAAGTATAATCATATTATGAAATCTAAATATGGAGGTAGAACAACATGTAACCAAAAACGATTTACAAGCAAAATGTATCCTGAGTTAATGAAAATTGTAGACGAAAGAAAGAAATCAGGATTAGAAGATAATAAATATCTATTCAAAGAGACGTATAATCAATTAATGCAATCAAGAGATTATATCTTTAATGCTGATGTTTCAAGTTTATATCCTGCAAGTATGAGAGGTAATGCTCTAATGAATGTAAATTATCCTATTGGTCGATCAAGATGGAGTACAGAACCAAAAGCAGACTATGAAAATGGAAAAATGGGATTTTATAATGTTAAGTTTGAATGCCCCAAAAATATAAGAGTTCCAATCTTACCACGAAGAAAGCTTAATATTAGTGGTACAAATATTGATGGCGAAGGAGTCTATATAAGCGTTGATATTGAAAACGCCCTAGAAAACGGCTATACAATTGATTTCTTAGATGATGCATTAGTTTATGATAGCAAAAGTTCTTCTGTATTCGTTGAATATGTTGATACTTTCTTTAAATTAAAGCAAGAAGCTGAGGTAGAGAAGAACCCAGTTCTTAGATCAATAGCTAAATTATTACTTAATAGTTTATATGGGAAGATGTTGCAAAAGGCTATGTTTACTATCAATCATATGGTTAATAATGCATATGAATTCAATGAATTTCATTTAAAACATAAATTAATTAATTGGAGATTTTGCAAGAAAGGAAAATTATTATTGAGTGGTGAAGTTCAAGATAAAGAAAAGAAAATTACAAAGCCTGCTCAATTAGGTTGTTTCGTTACTGCTTATAGTAGAAAGCTTATGATATTGTTCATGAAAGAAATAGACCCTACTTTACAATCTACAGTATTTACTTATTCTGATACTGACTCATTACACATTAAAGGTGATTTACATAAAAAATTACTCGATTTAGGTTACATCAAATCAAAAGAAGATAGTATTTTAGGTTATTTAACTAATGATATTGATGATGATGGAATTATTATAGATGAAATGAATTTAGCTCCTAAATCTTATAAATATACATATTTAACAAAAGATGGATTATTAAAAGAAGTTATGAAAATGAAAGGTATCCCTAACAAAAGTTTGAAATCTGAATTCTACATAAATGAACTCCCCGCCCCCGTTCTAATCAGTGGATTAAAAAAGAAAAAATAAATCTTACTCATGCTGATGTTGATAATGGTATTTCTCATTTTTCTATAATTAACTGTTCTCAACAACGCACGTTTTATAAAAATCACCATAATCCTGATAATTACTCAAATAATAATTGGACTCCGATTGGATATGTCAACAATAATATATAATCCTAATATATATGACTAATAAACAAGATACAATCAAGGAATTATACTACAGCCCATCAGAAGGTTTTATTGGTGCTGATGCACTGTATAAAAAGCTAAAACCCCAAGGCATAACAATGAAGGATATTAAAACATTTTTAGATAAACAAAGTGTAGTTCAAAGAAATAAAAAGAATACACAACCTAAAAATAGCTGGGTGGGTAAGTACCCGTTACAGGAATTTCAAATTGATTTAATTTATATTGATGATCCACATTTAAATCAGGCAAGATATGGATTATGTGCAATAGATGCATTCACTAAAAGAGCCGATATCGTATTAATGAAGAAGAAAACCAAAGAAGACACTGTAGATGCATTGATTGATATATTTCAAAATATGGGTATTCCTGATGTATTATTTTCAGATGAAGGAAGTGAATTTGATAATAATGAAGTTCATAAATTATGTAAACGTTTAGATATTGAACAAGTATTTACATTTACCCATGCTACAATTATTGAACGATTTAACAGAACAATAAAGGAGAAAATTCATTAATATTTACAATGTACAGATAGCAAAACAATAACTAATGTATTACCTAAATTGGTTTCAAATTATAATAACACCTTTCACCAGACTATTGGAATGGCTCCAAATGAAGTAAATCGATCAACCATGCACATTGCCCAAATTAATATTATTAAACATGCAACATTGAAAAATCTTCCACCTCTTCAGATTGGTCAAATAGTTCGTATTGAACTAAAACCAAAATCCTTTAAAAAGGGATATCGTCCAAAGTTTGGTCTTACAACGCATAAGATTATTTCTAAAGATAAATACTATTATTATGTTGATGGTGAAAAGCGTGGATTTTTTAGGAGTAACCTACAACCTGTCTCAGGTGTTGAAATGAATGTTCAACCTGCTGATCTACAAGGAACAATTGAAGATAGATTAAAGAATATGAAGAAAGTAGATAAGAATTATGATATACCAATTTCTAATATCGAAGAACGAAGAACAAATAGACCAAGAACAAGAAACCCTACAAACCAACTCATAGACGACAAATATGGCAAAATTAATTATTAAATTAATCCATATATTAACATTTAAAGAATGGTCTATATTACTTTATTATAATAATATGTCTGAAATTAAAAATTGGGATGATTTAACTAAAGAAGAACAACAAGAAAGAATTAGACAACATGAACAAATACAAGCTGAAGGATGGAGAGTATATAAACTCAAACAATCTAAGCAATGGGCTAAAGATAACCCTGAAAGGGCAAAAGAAATAAGGAAAAAATGGAAGAGTACTTATATAGAATGTGAGTGTGGAGATGAAGTTTCAAAAGGATATTTATCAAAACATAAACTTACAAAGAAACATAATCATTTATTGCAAATGGGATAACCACCGTTGAAAGACCGCAACTCTCTCCCCTCTTCCCTTTTTAACACCAACAAACATTATTTACTACTGCTGTTTTGTAGTATAGATTTTCTTACCTTTTGCTTTTGTTACTATTCTTTTATGTGGTTGTGATTAATCACAACTCATATCCCCGCAACACTTCGTTTTTGCTCGCTCGCTTTGACTCGCCCAGACCATTTTATAGTTACTATTCGTCAGATATTGAATTAGGTATCTTGGATGAAA
>JARLHR010000076.1 GCA_031292145.1 Clostridium sp.
AGAAGAATTTATGGGACCTGTTATGGAAAAGTTAGGGCCAAGAAAAGCTGAAATGGTTAATATGACATCAGCAGTAAATGGATATACAAGATTAGAATTTACAGTTCCAGCTAGAGGTCTTATTGGATTTAGAAATGAATTTATGACTGATACAAAAGGAAATGGAATAATGAACCACGTATTCCATTCATATGAAAAATACAAAGGTGAAATCCCAGGAAGAAGCAGAGGATCAATAGTTTCATTTGAAACTGGAGATTCAATAGCATATGGATTATATAGTGCTCAAGAAAGAGGATTATTATTTATAGGAGCTGGGGTTCCAGTTTATGGTGGTATGGTTGTTGGTGTTTCAGCAAGAGCAGACGATCTTGAAATTAATGTATGTAAAATGAAGAAACTTACTAATACAAGATCATCAGGTGCTGATGATGCATTGAAATTAACTCCACCAGTTGAAATGTCTCTTGAACAATGTTTAGAGTTCATTAATGGTGATGAGTTAGTAGAAGTTACACCACAAAATATAAGAATGAGAAAAAGAGTGTTGGATAGTGCTGAAAGAAGAAGAATGACTAGCAGAAGTAAGAAATAATTTTGCTGGAAACACTTTAAATATTAAATAAAATAAATATAATTAAAGTAAATAGTCTTTTTAGACTATTTACTTTTAATTATGTCTAGGAGAAGTTTATGAACCGATGTAAATCCGTTAAAAAACTTGTACTTTTATGTTTATTTTTCTTATTTGTAATAATGTTGATTTTCACAACTTCTTATAATAAAGCTATACAAAAACCATTAAAGTCTGATGAAGACACCGTAATTATTGAAGTAAAGCAAGGGGAAGGTTTTAATGATATATTGAATGAATTAGATAAAGAAAATAAATTATCTAGTAAACTTCTTATAAAATTGAAATTAATTATGGATAAGAGGAAAGTAAATTTAAGTGAAGGAATATATGAGATAAATACTAATTCTACACTAGAAAGCCTCATAAACTCTTTAGAAAATGAAAATGGTGATAAGGATTTAGTTAAATTAACAATACCAGAAGGATATTCGATAGAAGAGATAGCGAAAACAGTTGAAGAAAAAGAGATTTGCTCTAAAGAAGATTTTCTAAATGCAGTTAAAAGTTATGCACTACCTAGTTTTGTAAAAGCTGATAGTAAGAAAAGATATAATTTGGAAGGATTTTTATATCCAGATACATATTTGATTAAAAAAGGCAGTAATGCTAATGACCTAATCAAGACTATGTTAAATAGATTTAATGAAGTATTAAAGCAAATAAAAGATGAAACAAAAATCGATATAAAGGACGAAGATATTGAAAAAACAATTACTATAGCATCTTTAATAGAAAAAGAAGCTAGGGTGCCACAGGATAGGCCGTTAATTTCATCTGTTATATATAACAGATTAGATAAGGATATGAAGCTTCAAATAGATGCAGCAGTAATTTATGCTTTAGGATATCATGTTGATGTAGTATTAAATAAGTATTTAGAAATAGATTCACCTTATAATGTATATAAATATAAGGGGTTGCCAGTTGGACCTATAGCAAACCCAGGAACAGATAGTATTAAAGCAGCATTACTTCCAGAAAAAACAGATTATTTATATTATATTTTACAAAAAGACGGGTCTCACTATTTTACTGATAATTATGAAGATTTTTTAAGTAAGAAAAAAGAATTAGGATATTGATTTAGGTAAGAGGTAAGAGGTAAGAGTGAAGAGGTAAGAGTGGGGAATGAACTCTTACAGAGTTTAAAAATTATAAGTAGATGTTAGAATAATAATAAGATTAAATTTATTAAAGAGAGTATACAACCGATTTATATTTAGAATTGAAATTGGAGGGAATTCATGAGCGAAATTACATATGATTATATGGAAGAATATATTAGGAGTTTAATTCCTGATAGAAGTGGGGCTTTAAAAGAGATAGAAGATTTTGCAAAAGAAAATCATGTGCCTATTGTTCAAAAAGAAACAGGGGTATTTCTTGAATTTATGACAAGTATGAAAAAACCAAAAAGAATATTAGAACTTGGAACCGCAATAGGTTTTTCATCTATATTAATGTATCAAGCTTCAGGAACCGAACCAGAAATTGTAACAATAGAGCGAGATGAAAAGATGATAGAACTTGCAAATATTAATTTGAAACGGTTTAACTTAGATAAAAAAATAAAGATTGAAGAAGGGGATTGTCTTGAAGTTTTAGAAAGACTAAAAGAACCGTTTGATTTGATTTTTATGGATGCAGGTAAGGGGCATTATAATCACTTTTTACCTCATTGCTTAAGATTACTTAAGGATGATGGCATAATAATAGCTGATAATGTTTTATTTAGAGGTATGGTTGCATCACCAGAATTGGTTAAAAGAAGAAAAATAACAATAGTAAAGAGAATGAGAACTTATTTGGAATTAGTTACTCAAGATAAAAATTTAATAACATCTGTCATACCAATGGGAGATGGAATTGCAGTTACTAAGAGGAGGTAAATTTAAAATGATAAGACCAGAAATTTTAGCACCAGCAGGAAATTTAGATAAACTTAAGATAGCAATAGATTTTGGAGCTGATGCAGTATACCTTGGAGGAAGCAAACTTAATTTAAGAGCATTTGCAGATAATTTTACTAATGAACAATTAAAAGAGGGAGTAGAATATGCTCACAATAGAAATAGAAAAGTTTATGTGACAATGAATGTTTTTCCTCACAATGACGATTTAGATGGGGTTGAGGATTATATAAGAGATTTATATGAAATAGGTGTTGATGCAATAATAGCATCAGATCCAGCAATAATAGGAGCGGCTAGAGAAGTGGCACCTAATTTAGAAATTCATTTAAGCACACAAGCCAATAATGTTAACTGGAGATCAGCTAAATTCTGGTATAATCAAGGGGTTAAGAGAATAGTAATGGCTAGGGAACTTAGCTTAACTGAGATAAAACAAATGAGAGATAATTTACCTGAAGAATGTGAAATTGAAGCCTTTGTTCATGGTTCAATGTGCATAAGTTATTCAGGAAGATGCCTGCTTTCTAACTATATGGTCGGAAGAGATGCAAATAGAGGTGCATGTGCTCAAGCATGTAGATTTAAGTATCACCTAGTTGAAGAAAAAAGGCCTAATGAATTTTATCCTGTATACGAAGATGAAAAGGGAACATATATAATGAATTCGAAAGATTTATGTATGCTTAAACATATAGATGATGTTATTAAGGCCGGAGTATATTCTCTTAAAATCGAAGGAAGAATGAAGAGTGTATATTACGTTGCAGCAGTTGTAAAATCATATAGGCAGGCTGTAGATGCGTATATGAAAGATCCTGATAATTATAAATTTGATCCAAAGTGGATGGAAAATTTAAATAAAGTAAGTCATAGACAATATCATACCGGGTTTTATTATGGAGAAACAGGTGAGCAGGTTCATGAAGATTCAGCATATATAAGAAATGCTGATATCATTGGAATTGTAAGAGCATATGATGAAGAAACTAAAATAGCAACAATCGAGCAAAAAAATAAAGTTTTAAGTGGTGATACAGTAGAAATACTTAGACCAGAAGGAGATAACTTTGAAGTTGTTCTTCACGATATGACGGAAGAAGACGGAACTCCAATAGATTCAGCACCTAGAGCGAAAATGATATATAAAGTAAGAGTTGATGTACCTCTAAAAGTTAAAGATTTAATTGTTAAAGATAAATAATGTGAATAAAACACCTCCCTTAAGGCTAAAATTTAAGCTAAAAGGAGGTGTTTAATATTTTTACTGACAAATTTGATAGGAAAAAAAGATTAGTACAAGTTTTTGCCTTGTTTATGACAATAATAGTAAGTTTAACGGCACGTTTATGGGTGTTACAAGTATATCCATCGGAAAAAGTCATCAGTTCGTACCAAAACCATCAAGAAGAAAATATTAGTAATATGAATTATATGATTTTAGATACTAATGGGAAAGATTTGATGAAATATAATAAAAAATATGTACTTGTAATTGATACAAGGCCATTCAGTTTAAATAACTATGAAGAAACACTAGAGGACTTAATGGCTTTAAATTTCATAATTAAGTCTGAAAATCCTGAATTTAATTATTCTGAAATAATGAAGCAAAGTGGAAAAATATATTATAATATTTCAGAAGATACTTATAATAAAATAAATAATCTTAAAAATATAAAAGGAATATATACTTATATTACTGATGAAGTAGATACTAAAAAAGCATGGAATGTTAGCAGTATGTTATCAAAAATATTAGATGATAATTATGAACAAGGATCGCTTGAAGGTGAAATGTATGATTATTTAAAGGACAATGAAAAACCTAAGAGTGAATTTTATTTAGACAATAGAGCTGTTTATGCTAAACAATCAGTAAGTATAAATGAAAATAATAAAAATTTAAAATTAACAATAGATAGTGATATTGAGGATAAAGTGAATGAAATATTAAATAAAGAAGAGTATTCCAGTTTGGATAATGTAGGTGTAACTATAATGGAGAGCGATACTGGTAAAATAAGAGCTATGGTTCAAAAAGATGAAAGTGCAGCTAATATAAACCTAGGAATCCAACAAATTGGATATGAGCCCGGATCTATTTATAAAATAATAACTCTGGGAGCAGCTCTAGATATGGGGCTAATAAACATTAATGACACCTTTGTTGGAACAGGAAAAATAGATAAAAAAGCATATGGTAAACTAACTGTAGAACAAGCATTTGAAAAATCTTGTAATGACATATTCGCAGAAATTGGATCTATGGTTGGATATGAAAAATTAATGGAGTATTCAGAATCACTAGGATTATATAATAGGGTATTAAATTTAAATAGTGGTATTGTAAATGAGGCGCAAGGAGTAAAACCAGATAAGGAAGCGGGAATAAATAATATTTCTATAGGGCAATGTATGAATGTAACTCCAGTGCAAATGTTAGGAGCTATAAATACTATAACTAATAATGGGATTTATGAAAAACCATATATAGTTGAAGGTATTTTAGATAAGGATGAAAATTTAATAAAGGAATTTAAAACTGACCAAAAGAAAATATTTAGTGATACAACTGCCAAATTAATTAAAAACGCTATGAGACAAGTAGTTATAAAAGGGACAGGAATTAAAGCATATGCAGGAGATTTGGATATAGGCGGTAAGACTGGTACGTCAACTGGTAGTGAAGGTCAGACCCATGGATGGTTTGCAGGGTATTTTAGTGTAGGAGAAAAGAATTATACCATGGTGGTATTTACTCCTGATATACAATCAAAAGGAAATACTAATAATAATGAAGACTTAGGTGGAGGAGATACAGCAGCACCAATATTTAAAGATATAGTAAAAAGCTTAAACACGAAATAAGGCACATTTAATTTCATAGTATTTAATCTGGAGTATTCACTATTTAATTAGAAAACAAATAAAAATAAATAGAGATGCATGAGCAACTTTTCTAACATTTAAACATATTATAATATCAAGCACTGCTATGGAGGAAAAAGGTGTTTATATTAAGTAATTTTATAGACTTGATATGTAATTCGTTGTATTTAACTGGATACGTAACAAACAGTAATACGTTCCCATTACCATTAGACGAAGCAGAGGAACAAAAATACTTAAAGAAGTTTAAAGAGGGAGATAAGGCAGCAAAAAGTATATTAATTGAAAGAAACTTGAGATTAGTAGCTCATATTGTTAAAAAATATTCATTTCCAAATAAAGATGTTGATGAATTGATTTCTATTGGTACTGTTGGATTAATAAAAGCCATAGATTCATTTGATTCTAGCAAAGGTACTAGGCTTGCAACTTATGCGTCAAGATGCATTGAGAATGAAATATTGATGTTATTTAGAAATAACAAAAAGCAAAAAAGTGAAATCTATTTGCAGGATCCAATTGGAGTTGATAAAGAAGGAAATGAATTTTGCCTTATGGACATATTAAGCAGTGAAAAAGATTGTGTTTTAGAGAAAGTTGAAAGTAATTTGCAACTTAGAGCTTTGTATAAGAAATTAATAGAGTCACTGACTAAAAGAGAAAGTGCCATCTTAATAATGCGATATGGATTAATAGATGGAAAATGTAAAACACAAAGAGAAATAGCAGTAAATTTAGGAATTTCCAGATCCTATGTATCAAGAATTGAAAAGAAAGCTTTAAAAAAATTAAAGAAGGAACTATTTGTGAAAAATTGATTTGTAGAACTATACATGTAATCAGGTGGTATAAGAAATCAGGTGTATAAGTATTTGTATTAATTGTAATGGAAGGTTGATATACTTAGAATAAGATTGCTATTTTTAATAAAGTAGCATCTTATTTTTTGTTAAAATTAATTTAATTATAAAAATAAAGAGGAATTTAAAGAGGTATGTTGAATATAAAGCAAGTAATAGATTTTTTCGGTGAGAAGGGAAAGAATTGAGTATGCAGCAAGAGGTAATTACAGCAATAGATTTTGGTAGTAAAAAGTTGTCAGTAGCTATAGCAGAGAGAAAAAAAGAAGAAATAGAAGTTTTGGCAGTAAGGTCATGTAAATCAATTGGTATTGAAAAAGGATTATTAACAGATGTTGAGAAATGTAAGGGGGCTATTATAAATTTATTAAAAGAATTAGAAGAAAAGACCAAAAAGGATATTAAGAATATAGCTATTGGAATTTCTTCAAACAAGGTCCGTATTACTGAAATAACAACTTCCATTAATTTAGCTGAAGAAAAAGTTACAAGTAATGACATAAGAAAGGCATTGGAAAATGGTCAAAAAAGCATCACTATAAGTTCAGAAGAATGTATAGTAGATGAATTAATAAATTTCTACATATTAGATGGTAAAGTAATACATAAAGACATACTTAATTGGAAAGGTAGAGAATTAGAGATAAGCCTTACACTTGTAATAGCACAAACAAAGGAAATACAAAAATATCATGAGTTATTTAAAGGAACAAAATACAATATTCAGTTTATAAAACTAAATATACTCACAGGAAAGCAAATTTTTTTAAACGAAAAAAATTTGATGGGAAATGTGGCTTTGGTGGATATTGGAGCTGGAACTACAGATATAGCATTATTTAATACTGGCATTCCTAAAAGTATAAGTAGTATTCCACTAGGTGGAAATAATATAACTAATGATTTAGCTATTTGTGGACAATTTTCTTTTTTAGAAGCAGATAATATGAAAAAGATTTATTCAAGTAATTATAAAGCTTTATATAAAGATAATTCTGTGCCGGACGAAATTGAAGTAGGAACTATTAAAGTGTCAAAAAAGTTGTTTTATGAAGTAGTAAATGCTAGAATTGAAGAAATACTAAGTTATGTTAATATAAAATTAAAAAATACTGGTCATTATGATAGGATTTATAGTATAATTCTATATGGGGATGGAGTCAATTATTTTGAAGATATAGATGAAATCGTTCGTAAAATTTTTAAAATTCAAACTAAAGTTATAAGGAAAACTGAATTGGGAATAAAAAATCCAGAAAATATTACTTCCATGGCAATAGCTAAAGAGGTATATGATAAATTAAATTTATTAGAGTATAAAGATGTAGTTCAGTTTGATAAAAATAATGAAAATAAAATTAATGGGAAAAAAGAAGATTTACACAATAATGAAGGTGAAAATCATATTATCAAAAAATTCAAAGATTTTTTGGGTAAGATTTTTTAAGGGGAGGAATTGTTTTGTTAGATTTTGAGACAGAGATACAAGAATTAACCAATATAAAAGTAATTGGTTGCGGTGGCGGTGGAAATAATGCCGTAAATAGAATGATAGTGGAAGGATTAAAAAATGTTGAGTTTATCGCAATAAATACAGATAAGCAAGCATTGATGCTTTCTAATGCAAATCAAAAAATTCAAATTGGAGAAAAGTTAACTAAAGGGTTAGGTGCTGGTGCAAATCCTGAAATAGGGAAGAAAGCAGCTGAAGAAAGTAGAGAAGAAATTACAGCATCTATAAAGGGTGCAAATATGGTATTTATTACTGCTGGTATGGGTGGTGGAACAGGAACTGGTGCTGCTCCTATTGTTGCAGAAATAGCTAAATCTATGGATATTTTAACTGTTGGTGTAGTTACAAAACCTTTTCCTTTTGAAGGTAAAAGAAGAATGCGTCATGCTGAAATGGGGATAGCAACATTAAAAGAGAAGGTTGATACACTAGTTATAATTCCAAATGAAAGATTGCTGAATATGGCAGATAAGAAAACAACACTATTAGATTCATTTAAATTAGCAGATGAAGTATTGAGACAAGGTGTTCAGGCTATTTCAGATTTAATTACAATAACAGGTGTAATTAATGCTGACTTTGCAGATATAAAAGCAGTTATGCTTAATAAAGGATTAGCACACATGGGGGTTGGTTTTGGTAAAGGCGATACTAGAACACAAGATGCTGTTAAACAAGCAATATCTTCGCCATTGTTAGAAACATCGATAGATGGGGCAACGGATGTTATCATAAACTTTACTGGTGGTGCAGATCTTGGAGCTTTAGAAGTATATGATGCAGCAGATGTTGTGCGTGAAGCAGTTGACCCAGATGCCAATATAATCGTTGGAGCTGTAATAGATGAGTCGCTTAATGAAGAAATTAGAATTACAGTTATAGCAACTGGATTTCAAAACGAAAGTTATTCAATTGGAATGAATTCGGTAGTTGAAGAACCGAAGAAACAGCAAGTGCAAGAAGTTGCAAAGAAAGAACCAGAAGTTGCTGTAGATGTAAAAGAAACAGAAACAAGTTCTAATAATTTTGAAGCTGATGATTTAGATATTCCTGTTTTCTTAAGAAGACAAAAGAGACACTAATAAATATATGTAAAGGTAACTTATTCTCTATATTATTAGATGAGAGTAAGCTAGAATTAAAAAAACAAAATCTAATTAATTAGATTTTGTTTTTTTTTTTTTTTTTTATTTATTTTTCAGCGAGCATATGGGAGGTGAGCTTCCTTTATGACGAAAAATAGACTAGCATGCTGACTTATTATTTTTTTGAATATGCCCAAATATATAATGTAAATATATGTAAAAAGGTTAAGTAAAAAAACAATAATATCTAATGTGATTATGACAAATTTTTAAAATAATTAAGTATATAATAAAGTTCATACAGGAGGAGGTAAGATGAAGATTTATGCAGATGTTTTAATTTTAGAAAATAGTATAGTAAATTTTTTTTTATTAACATTAACTTTGAAAGCCACGAAACATAAATGTAAAATTACTGCATTGATAAGTTCTAGTCTTTTAGGTGGAATATATACATTAGTTTTGCTTATTCCACAATTAAATACATTATCTTACTTGCCATTTGAACTAGTTGTTGCATATATTATGGTTAGAATTGTGTATGGAAAGACAAGCATTATCAATAATATAAAAGTTCTATTTGTCTTCTTGATGATTACATTTACTTTAAGTGGAGTATGTTTCCTGCTATCATTACAGCAAAATACATATTTAATAGGCAATACTTTTAAAATAGAAAAGTACTCAATTAAATATATTATGCTAGGAGCGATGATTATATATATAGTTTATAGCAGGCTTGTTGAATATATAAGAGATAAATTATTTATAAATAATTATATATTTGACCTTGAATTTAAAATAGAGGATAAAGAATATAGCTTTAAAAGTTTTTTGGATACTGGAAATGAGTTAAGAGAACCTATTACAAATCTTCCATGTATATTAATTGAAAATAATTTGATAAATGATATAGATTTTAATAGTACAAACACATATCATATACTTTACAGTTCAATTGGATATGGAGGAGAACTCAAAGGAATAAAAGTTAATAATATTATATTAAAAAATAAAAAATGTTTATATGATAAAATCGATGCAATAATATGCCCATGCAAGGAGAAATTAAGTAAGGAACGCGAATTCAATGCTTTATTATCAAGGGGAATAGTATTAAGGGGGATATAAATGGAAAAACTAATTGTGTTTTTTAATAAACTAATAAGTAGATTTAAATTGTTTAGAAAGAAATTATATTATGTTGGAGGAAACGATGCCTTGCCACCACCATTGTCAAAGGATGAAGAGGAAGACTTAGTAAATAAATTAAATGATGGCGATGAAAATATTAGAAGTATTCTGATTGAGAGAAATTTAAGATTAGTTGTATATATAGCCAGAAAATTTGAAAATACGGGTGTGTATGTTGAGGATCTTATATCGGTTGGTACCATTGGGTTAATAAAAGCAGTAAATACTTTTAATCCAGAAAAAAAGATTAAATTAGCCACTTATGCATCGAGGTGTATAGAAAATGAAATATTGATGTATTTAAGAAGAAATAGCAAAATAAAAGCTGAAATTTCATTTTATGAACCATTGAATATTGATTGGGATGGAAATGAACTTTTGTTATCTGATATATTAGGAACTGAAAACGATACGGTTTATAATTTGATTGAAGATGAAGTAGACAAGCAACTGTTAATTTTAGCATTGAAAAGCTTAAATGATAGGGAAAAAGAAATAGTACGACTTAGATTTGGATTAAATGGAACTAGAGAAAAGACACAAAAAGAAGTAGCTGACATGCTTGGTATATCTCAATCATATATATCTAGATTGGAGAAGAAAATAATTAAAAGATTGAAAAAAGAAATAAGTAGAATGATTTAGCTTGTCTTCAAGTATAAAAGTATAGCCTATCGGAGATAATGTTTAATGCAATGGATTATTACTTTCGAAGGGGTGAATACTTGTGATAATTAACAAGGTAGAAATATGTGGCGTTAATACTTCAAAACTCCCTATACTTAAAGAGAAAGAAAAAAAACAGCTATTTATACAAATGAAATCAGGAGATAAAAGTGCAAGAGAAACTTTCATAAAGGGAAATTTGAGATTAGTACTTAGTGTTATTCAACGATTTAATAATAGAGGCGAAAATATTGATGATTTATTTCAAGTAGGTTGTATTGGATTAATGAAATCAATAGACAATTTTGATTTATCTCAAAACGTTAAGTTTTCAACTTATGCAGTTCCAATGATAATAGGAGAAATTAGAAGGTATTTAAGAGATAATAATTCTATTAGGGTAAGCAGATCATTAAGGGATATTGCGTATAAGGCTCTAATTATGAGGGAAAAATTTATAAAAGACAATAATAAAGAACCTACTATTTCTCA
>JARLHR010000077.1 GCA_031292145.1 Clostridium sp.
CCCAAAAATCCTTATATCTTATAAAGAAATCTTTATATTTAGATTCATCCTTTTTTTCTTGAAAATCTTTAAAAAAATCAGATTGTCTTGAAATATGATTTACCATAAAATCATACATTAAATAATTGTTTTTGCTTATTTTTTTAACATCCTCAATATCTCCAAAAGCTTCATCTACCATATCATATCTCATAGGTGCAAAGCCTCTATCCCCTGATGATGGGAAGAAAGGGAGTATATGAACTCCACCTATTGCACCAGAATAATGTTCATCTAAAACTTCTTTTAAATCTTTTAAATTCTCTCCTAAACTATCTGCATAAGTTATAAGCATAATTTCATTTTTAATCTTATTCATTAATATTCTCGCTCCTGTTCTCTAAGTAAAATTTTTTCTATTTCCAAACCTCGTATCTGTATACTATAATTCACTTTGAAATCGATATCTGTTTTAATTAGATTATATATTTACAACTTTAATAATAATATATTATTATGTAGCAAAAGCATGGAGAAATGTTAGTTTTTATATAACATACTTAATTTCTTTATTGGGGAATAGTTTCTCGATTTCGTTTATAAAAAATTGTTTTATCTCATCTATGTTTTCCTTTGGATACACATACTTTCCATATCCAAACTGTCCATATTTAAATTTACGTTCTTCCTCCTTCATAGGCAGTTCACTTTCTGGAAATACCTGAAGTATTATATTTTTAGCCGTTGTAGTATATCTATGAGATATTATTTCAAAGGTAACTGGAAACCTTAAATCCTTTGGAAGCTTATTACTTAATTCCACTAGCAAATCATGATATTCTTCCTTCCAGCCATCATAAATAAATACAGGTGCAATTAAGAATCCTATGAGATATCCAGCCTTTGCTACTTTTGTACTCGCCTCTATTCTTAAATCACGAGAAGCTGTCGCATGTTCATATTTGTCTATTATTGAAGACGTATTAATACTAAATCTTATCTCTGTATGACCATTATGTTCTAGGTCAAGTAATGAATCTATATCATTATATTTTGTCACAAACCTAAATCTAGCATTTTCATTATTTCCGAAAAACACTATGGCTTTCTTTAATGAATTCGTATAAGGTTCCACAGGTATTGGATCAGATGTAGCAGCTCCTTCAAATATAGTTATCTCTGGTAATCTTTCCTCTATATATTTCTGAGCTTGACTAAGAATCTCATCAATATTAGCATGAATTTTTACAAAAGGCTTATCACCAAGCTTTGTATTTAAATAACAATATTCACATTGCCCCATACACCCTGATATTAATGGAAGCTGATAATGAGCTGATGGCTTACATGATTGAAATTTTAAACTCTTCTTAGTACCAACAACTA
>JARLHR010000004.1 GCA_031292145.1 Clostridium sp.
GACCAAAGATGCGACGCATATTTTGTACCAGACAAGGAAGCAATTTATGCTCATAGTGGGCCTATTAGCTTAAATTACTGACGCAGTATGGTGCAAAATAGGCAAGCATACTGGTCTATTATTTTTTTGATTGTGCCTAAATAAGTTTTAACATAAAAAAATAATTGGAGGGAGGTTAATTTATGAAAAAGGTTAGGTTCATATACAACCCATACTCAGGAGAAAATAGTATAATAAATCAACTAGATAATGTTATAAAATTGCATCAAGAAGTAAATTTAACAGTTGTTCCCTATAGAATTCAAAAGGGTAAGGATTTAGGCGAAGCATTAGATATAATTGATAAAACATATAGTTATATTCTAGTAGCAGGCGGTGATGGAACTGTAGACTCTGTTGTAAATGCTATGAAAATTAGAGGTATAAACATACCTATAGGTATTTTGCCAGTTGGAACAGCAAATGATTTTGGAAAGTTGATTAATATGCCTAATGATGTACAAGAAGCATGTAAGCAAATTTTAGAATCAAAGCCAGTTGCAGTTGATGTTGGAAAGATAAATGATAAATATTTCATAAATGTTGCAAGTTCAGGATTATTTACTGATGTATCGCAAAAAACAGATATAAATTTAAAAAACACAATAGGAAAATTAGCTTATTATTTAAAGGGAATTGAGGAATTGCCTAATTTTAGAAATCTAAAAATAAAGTTATCGTCTAAAGAATGCAGTTATGATGGGGAAATGTATTTGCTTTTAGTTTTTAACGGTAGAACTGCTGGAAATTTTAATTTAGCTACAGAAGCAGAAATTATAGATGGACAATTAGATGTAATAATATTTAAAGCTATACCAATAATAGAACTTTTGCCGTTATTTATAAAGCTATTAAAAGGAGAACATTTAGATTCAGATAAAGTTGTGTATTTTAAAACAGATGAAGTCTTTATAGAATCTTCAGAAGATATTGTTACAGATATTGATGGAGAAAGAGGGCCAAATTTTCCATTAAAAATTGAATGTATTAAGGGTGGAATTAAACTTTTAGGTATAAAATAAGATAAATAATAATAAATATAAGTAACAGAACTGTAGATTGGAGAGCAAGTGTGGAGTTTGCATATTATTTATTTTTGTTACTTATAATTTTCTTAGCTATTTCAATTATAAAAAAGAATTTAGAAGTTTCACCAAAGAAAATAAAAATTTATTTAACTATAGTAATTACATTATTTTTATTAAGACATATAGCTTTATTTCTTTTATGTATACTTAAGAATAGTAATATAATATATTATTTGAAGCCAGTAATATTTTTAAATCACTTATCAATTCCCCTTATTGTGCTGGCAATAACTTATGTTTATTTAAGATCAGAAACATTAAGTTTCGGAGGAAGTTATGTTATTGCAGCGATAGTATGTATTATCTATGGGGCAATAATGCAAATGTCTAAGGTAACAGTTCAGGTAAGTTATTTATATGGGTTTATATTAGAAATAGATAAAGGCACAATTCTATTTCTATTTTCACTAATTTTACTTGGAATATTACTTGTTTTAAACGTAATTTTATTAGACAAACCTTTTGCAAATAAAAAGGGAATATGGTTTATAATTATAGCAATTTCAATAGTAATGATTGAAGATATTATTACTTTGGGAGGTGTTAAGATTTTTCCTTATTCAGTTATAGGAGATATGTTATTTTTGATAATTATAAATTTTGTATTAAAAGGATTTAAGGTTTCTTCTCAGAACAGATAATTAATATGAAATTAGATATAAGCTTATGCTTAAAAAGGTACTAAACATTTTTAATTACAAAATGTCTAGTACCTTTTTATAATTAATAAGGGAAATTTTGTATGCAATCAAATTGAAAATGGGTATAATATAGTTATCTTAAGAAGTTTATTAAAGATTGTGTTTTTTTAAATCAATATTATATTGAAACAAGATATCCAGCAGATAATCCACTTATAGTAAGCGATTATGAGGTAGAAGAGTGTATACAAATAGCTGAAGAAATTTATAAAATTGTTGAAAATCTAATATAGAGAAATGAAGATAAATATAGGACAAAATAATGAAATAATTATAAGAGAAATATTGAATTTATTACTTAGATTAAGGTAAAATGCCAAGAATATAAGAATATAAGAATATAAGAATATAAGAATATAAGAATATAAGAATATGTACTTAATAAAAAGGTGCGTACATGTAGATTAAGATGAAGTGAAAATTATTTTAATTCAACTAATATGCGAGTTAATTCGCATATTGCGTTATGGGTTTGACTGAATGGTCATGTTAGCATTAAGTTATAAAATACAAGGAGGTCTTTATATGACAACAGTTAAACTTAAAATTGCAGAATTAAGGAAAGATAAGGGAATTGGACAACAGGATTTAGCCGA
This sequence comes from Clostridium sp., assembly GCA_031292145.1. GTDB lineage: Bacteria > Bacillota > Clostridia > Clostridiales > Clostridiaceae > Clostridium. The sequence continues at coordinate 2,425 of JARLHR010000004.1, forward strand.
AGTATTAGGTGTATCGTTCCAATCGGTTAGTAAATGGGAGACTGGTACAACAATGCCAGATATCACTTTATTACCAAGTATAGCTGAATATTTCGATGTTTCTGTAGATGAATTATTAGGGCTAAAACCACTACGTCAGCAAGAGTACATACCAAGAAACACAGACAAACGTGATAATTGGAATGGAAAGAGCAACAAATTATATAAAAATAGAAAATACTTTTGGAATGATGACTACTTAAATTTTCTTGTGAAAAATGTTTGGAATATAGAATTACCAATAGATATTATTGATTTTAGGTGTGGAAATGGGTATTTAGGAATGAAATTACTTGAGCTTTTACCTAAAGGAAGCACTTATACGGGTATTGATAACGAATATTTTATTAATGAAGCAAAAGTGAATTTTGACAATTCTGAATTCGATGTGAATTTTATTGTATCAGATATGTATTCTTTTGAAACGAATAAAAAGTATGATATGGCTATTTGCCAAGCAGGATTAAGACATATGAATAAGTCGATTGAAGCATTAGCAAATATGGTGGAGTCTGTTAAGAAAAATGGTCTTGTTATTTGCATTGAAATTAATAGAGAATTTGAAAATATCGGATTGTATATTGATGACATTGATTATGATTATCTTTGCACAACTTTTGATTTTCATAAATTGTGGAAAAAAGAACTGGAGTATGAAGGTAGAGATTATGCAATTGGAATGCGAATGCCATTTTATATGCAAAAGTTAGGTTTGAATGATATTGATATTCGTATGGATGATAAAGTGATGTATGTAAATCCTAATATGCAAGATTATGAGGAAAAAGTACAAGATTTTATTGAAATCAATGAATGGGATAAATCTATTAGTATATCCGATAAAGAAAATTTAATTGAAACATTTATGAATCGAGGAATTGACAGAGTTGAGGCGGAAGCCTATATTAAAATGCAATCTAAAATAAAAGAATATTTTAGAAATACTGAAAATAAAAAATCATTTCTAAAAGTACAGGGATTACTAATTACATACGGAAGAAAATGAGGATAATCAATAGATATTAATACATCATGTTTTTAAAGAATGTAACAATAGTAATTTGAATTGGAGATGAATTAATGAATTATGAAGAAATAAAATATAAATTAAATAATGTTTATTTTATCAATGGTACTGCCTATGCTGGAAAATCAACTATTGTAAAAATGATGTCAGATAGATTAGGTCTTTATTTTTGTGGTGAAAATTACAATCTTGATAAAGTTCTAACAAAAGTAAAAACTGAAGAATGTCCTAATTTATGTTATTTTAAAACTATGAAAAGTTGGGATGAGTATATATCTCGCACACCAGAGGAATATGATGCGTGGATTACAGGTGGACAAGTAGAAATTACTCCTTTTGAAATTGAAGATTTAATAGAATTATCAAAAGGCCAAAAGGTTATTGTTGATACTAATATTCCAGTGGATATTTTGCATAAAATATCTGATTATAATCATGTAGCTATATTATTATCACCGCAGAGTATGTCTGTAGATGAATTTTTTAATAGAAAAGACCCAGATAAATTATTTATCCTCAACCAAATAATGAAAACAAAAAATCCTGAGTTTACTTTGGATAATTTTAAAAAATGTATTGAAAAAGTAAATAGTTTAGAACATTATAATGAGTTTTTGAATAGTGGATTTAAATGTTTTATTAGAAGAGAAAATAGTAATTTAGAGGATAGATATAATCAAATTGTTAAACACTTTAAATTAATATAGAAAGTTTCGGTTTTATGACTAATAAATTTCAATTTACCACTATATTATTTTTACTAAATGCAATAGTAAATTATTGTAGTTCAAAAGAATATGAAATTGAACAGATTTTCTTAATTTGTGTATTGACTCTATGGTTACCAATTACTATATAATACAGATAGACGACAGGGGTGCACACCTGTAAAGCCTGAAAAAGGAGGGATACTATGTTTAAAATAGGCGAATTTTCAAATCTAAGTGGACTATCTATTAATACTTTACATCATTATGATGAAATCGGCATTCTAAAACCTGAACAAGTTGATAAATTTACAGGATACCGTTACTATAGTGCTCTTCAACTTGTTACTGTAAATAAAATTATAGCTTTGAAAGATGCGGGATTTTCTCTTGGTGAAATAGCTCAAATTTTATATAGTATTCCTTCAATTGATTCTATAATTTCAATGCTTGAAGATAAAGCTGAAACACTTGAACAAGCACTAAAAAATGAATCTGAAAGGCTCAATCGTCTTAGAACCAATATTTTTCTAATTAAAAACGGAGGTGTGCCAATTATGAATGAGATAACAATAAAAAGGGTTGAACCAATACTAATTGCATCAACAAGGAAGAATATTAATAAAGGTGACTTTGAGGAGACTGGTAATATGTGGTCAGTAGTTAATAGCTTTATAGATAAGGCTGAAATTAAGCGTACCATTCCATGCATGATATTGTTCTATAACTCAACATGGAATTGGGAAATGGTAGAATCGTGGGATATAGAAGTTGCTGAACCTGTTACAAAATACGTTGATAACAATGATACTGTTAAAGTTTATGAATTACCTGCTGTAGATAAAATGGCTTGTGTTGTTCATCAGGGTTCATTTAATACAATAGGCGAAACTTACAAAGCTATAAGTCAATGGATTGAGAAAAATAATTATAAGGTAAGTGGACCAGTTCGTGAAATATATCATAAAGGTGAATGGGCAACAAATAATCCAGAGGAATATATAACCGAACTTCAGTTTCCGTTAACTTAATTTAGTGCTTAATGTTTTTAATTGGTGTAGTAACTATAGAGAGCCAATTTAAGAACTAGATTTATTAGTGTAATATATTCATATATTTACTAGACTTTTAATATACATCTGCACCAGAAATTAGAAATATTTTTGTGCAGCAGGCATTTGAAAATGAGCTGTCTAAGGTTCTTAGTTGGAGGTTGTTCCACTTTAGCTTGTCACTACTTTAAGTGGGAGCAAGCTAAAGTGGGTACAACCTACAACTTAGAACCTTCAGCGACATTTTCATAGTCCTGCGAAACAAAAATTAAAAAAAAGACACATACAAATTGTAATTTGTGTTCTATTACATTAGAATAGTAAATTTTTGTGAGGGAGTTGAAATGAAAATGAAAATTTTTAATTATGGAATTCTATTGTTAGGATTTTTTATTATTTTATGGGGTATTCAAATTTGGAAAAATCAAAAAATATCTTTAATTCATGGTAAGAATAAGGTAAACATAAAAAAAGAGGATATAGAAGAATATACAAGATCTATAGGTAAAGCATATATTATCCTTGGGATTTCAGAATTGTTTGTCTTTGTGCTTGGATTAACTGACAATGATTTTTATGATTTTACTGCTTTAGCAGTAGGAACAATAGGATTTATTGTGGGCATTATAAAGATGGCCAAAACTCAGAAAAAATATAAAACTGGAATTTGGAGTTGAGTCATATTTTTATTAGTTGCTCAGATTTTGTTGGAAATATAAGTTCTAATGGATAAATTCCAATTTATTAATGAGGTGAGATATGGATAAAACTACAAGTGGACATAATATGCTTTGGATAGATGGGGACATAGTTGGATTAAAAATCATTAATATTATGAGAGATATGTATGGTTCAAGACTAATATATCCTGTAAAAGATATGACACCATTAGCTATTCCAGAATATTATTTCGTGATTTTTTCTATAGATGGTGAAGAATTAGATATTTCGTGTGAATTCGGAGATTATGTTTTGGCCGCTGATTCTGATAAAGGTGATTTGTTTATGGAAGAAATAGAGAGAGAAATACAAAATATATTCTATTGAAATTTATATAGAAATAAAAGCTATATTTTTCACTAACACTTCTACAAATTTTCAATTTATCGTTGAGGTAATTCGGAATATTCTTAATTGGTGTAGTAACTATAGATATCTGATTTAAGATTTGGACTTATAACTTAAATTATTATGAAATCATACTAAATTTTGAGTATATACCTACACTAGAAATCAAATACATTTGTGTGTAGCAGGCATTTGAAAATTTCGATGCTAAAAGCACTTAATGGGAGCTTGTTCAACATTAGCTTGTCACACTGAAAGTGGGAGCAAGCTAATGTTGATGCAAGCTCCCATTTAGTGCTTTCAGCGAAATTTTCATAGTCCTGCGTAACACAAATGTATTTGATTTCGGTA
>JARLHR010000078.1 GCA_031292145.1 Clostridium sp.
GTCTCTATCTTATCATCTTTTCGACAATATTCAACACATCTTTTTCTTAATTAATTGATTTAAAACATATTAGCTCAAACTCACTTTAGTATGTTCTTGTATGCTTCTTTATGCACCATAAGGCACATGAAAATAAATAACAAGTCCAAAGTTGCCATGATTATTTTTCATCAGGCAAGGAGGCAAATTGCCCTCATAGCGGGCCTATTAGGTCACTTTGCCGACGCAGCATGATGGGAAATAGGCTGGCAAATGGACTTGTTATTTTTTGAATGTGCCTAATATCATTTAACTCCTTAAAACACCAAGGCTGCTCCCCTATATTTATGAAAATGTAACTATGAAAAATCACGCCAATTACAAAGCAATCCCTGACTCCATTAATTTAGCATTTTTATCTAACATTTTCTTAAACTGAATTTTAAATGTAATTACAGTTACAGTAGTTGCAATTAAATCTGATACAGGTTCTGCAAGAAATACAGCAAAGACCTTATCTGAAAAGAAATTCGGAAAAATATATATAAGTGGAATAAGTAAAATTACTTTACGTAATAATGCAAGAAATATAGACCATTTTGCTTGTCCAACCGCTATGAAAGTTTGCTGACAAGAAGATTGGGCTCCTAATACAAATGAAGTTGCCATATAAATTTTTATAGCCCATATACCGGTTTCTAAAAATTGTGGATCACTATTAAATATTGAGATAAATACTTCTGGTTTTAACATTATACACGTCCAATATACCGAAGTAACACATAGCGAACAGCTTATAAGAAGCTTAAATGCTTTCTTTACACGTTTATTATTCTTAGCCCCATAATTATAACTAATAATTGGCTGTGCCCCTTGGGTTAATCCTGTTGTTAAGGTGAATGCTATTTGCAGTAAACTAAATAAAATAGCCATAGACCCTACCGCTATATCACCACCATATTTTTGTAGCGACGAATTAAATGCAACATTTAAAAGGCTCTCTGTACTTTGCATAACAAAAGGAGATACTCCCAAAAGAATGACAGGTACTATTACAGACTTTTCTATCTTTATATTTTTTTTACGTATTCTAAGTTTTGTTTTATTTCCCAGTAAAAATTTTAATACCCATATAGCTGAAATAGCTTGTGATATAACATTTGCAAAGGCTGCCCCCTTTACTCCCATTCCAAAAACAAATATGAAAATAGGATCTAGTATTACACTTAACCCAGCACCGATAACAACTGACAGCATACTAATTTTAGAAAACCCTTGAGTTGAAATAAAAGGATTTAATCCCAAAGTAATTTGAACAAATATTGTTCCAATAACATAAGTATTTAAGAAACTTACTGCATAAGGCAGCGTTTCTGTGCTGGCACCAAAAGACATTAACATGGTCTTTCCAAAAATTAAAAATATTATTGTCAATATTATAGAGATTACAATAATTGATATAAAACAATTACCAAGAATTTTTTCTGATTCTTCATATTTGTTTTCCCCCATTTTTATAGCAGCTCTTGGAGCTCCCCCCATTCCTATTAATGAACTAAAGGCTGCAATAATCATAATAATGGGGAAGGTTAATCCTACCCCTGTTAAAGCATGTACTCCTATGTTAGGAATGTGCCCTATGTAAATACGATCTACAATATTGTAAAGCATGTTAACTAATTGAGCTATAATAGCTGGCGCTGCTAATTTAAATAATAATTTTCCTATATCCTCCGTTCCCAATTTACTAGTTGTATCTTTCTCCATATAAAAACCTTCCTTCGATTAAACATAATGCTTTACTTTAAGCTACAAGTCCATATCTTCGCAATTTAATTCAATAGTCTTTAGCCTTTAATTCGTCATCAGATTTGTTTGGCTTTGGCAAAGTGTTAATTCTTCTAAATTTTTATCTTCTAAAAATTCATTAACTTCCTCTATTAATCCTCTTAAATAGATTTTAATTTAGAAATAGCACAATTTATCATATAGCGCACTTTTTTTACTTCAACGCTTTCCCATTTTGTTAAGAATCTTATAAAACCAATATTCTTACTTTCTCCAATTTTTAATAATAAGAGCTTAACTACCTGTCTATTGGTTTGCTTCATTTGTTCTATAAGAATATTACGGTCAGTTTCATTAACATTTAAAATGATATTATATAATTCTTCCACATAAAAAGGTTTATAAGTTTCCCAGCCTTTTTCTGAAAAAATTATCATAGGAAGCCTTCCATTATAGTCAATGTCCAAATAATCATTTACAATCATCCAATCTATGTTTTTTGTTATTTCTTCAATTGACAAATGTTTATAATAACCATAACTTGGACACTTATTAAGTTCTTTTTCTAATAATTTCTTATCTTTAGAACCTTTAAGTATCCTTGCCAGCATTGTTCTTCCTGCTATAAAAATAATTTCATCTGCTGCTCTGAGAATATTTCTGATATCTTCTTCAGATGGTACTTTCTGACCTCGTAAATCACTCAATTGATATTGTACTTTCGCTCTTCTAACCATTTTCAGCAACCTTTCTCAATTAATTTCTATCTATGACTTTTTCTATTTGATACAATTAAAATGGCATCTCTTTGCACCACTCATCATTCTTTTCTTGTAAGCATTCTTCAAAATCCCAAAACATATCCTCACATTCCTCATATGTGGTAATATTTGAATTCTCTTTCCTTAATTCTTTTCTCTTTTGATTAATCCTTATTTGATTCTCAAGGCTAAGCCTCAATTGCTCTACATATTCATCTCTGATTTTATACCCTAATAAAGTTAATTCTTTAACTGCACATAACTTATCTACTCCAAAATGCTTACTATACCCTTTAACTAAATTTTGGCCATCATATTTAGGTATCCAGCATCTTGCAGCCTGTAATCTCGAAGATTTTTTTAATCTTTTATGCGTTGGAACGTTAGAGTTATTCTTTCGTTTTTTCATCCTTATCTCCTAAAATTACTATATTAATATAAAATTTTATTATAATTAAAAAATTCTTTTTTTCATCTCATCTTTTAAAGCTGGTCTTCTGTTATTTTCCATAAGAATCTTGTTATAATATTGGTTAAATTTTTCCTCTTCATCCATGTATGTATTAATATCCTTTATTACTGAACAATAATATGCTGCTCTTGCATATCTATTTCTTTGTGCTGCATCTATATGGAATTGCACCATTTCTCTAAGAATATCAATAGAACTATTTAACAGCTGATACTCATTTTCACAATCCTTAGGATTTTTAATCATGTCTACAATTCCATCTATCTTATTATCTTCAATCTCCTGTATAAATTCTTGAAGATCATTAAATTTTATGTTTTTATCTATCAGAACTCGATAAATTAAGGATTTAACAGTATATTTTAAGTAATCATAGCGTGAATAATCTTTTGACTCCAATGCTGTATTTATAAGTTCTAAAGTATTTCCTTCAAATGAAAGTATCCTTAATATTATTGAAATTGAGTCATACCCTTTGTTAGACTTAATAAACTTTAGCATATTGTCAATAAAGCTATGGAGCTCACCAGTTTTAACTGCTAAATTTCTTGCTTTCAAATACAATTCATGGCTATTGTCATTCTTAAACATTTTAACTGCAACTTCATATGCTTCATTAAATTTATTTAAATTTTCAAAGCAAAGTACTAATCTTTTATTGAGAGCTGAAATTATTTGTACATTTTGAACTTCATTCATTGCCTCTTCAATAACTTTAACAGCTTCCTCCCACATTTTTGCGTCAATATATCCTTGTGATACGTCATTTAAAAAATTAGGATTATAACAAATCAAACTTTTTGCGACCGTTATTTCATCAAATTTAAGGTTTTGCTTTAAGTAAAAGCTCTTCAATAATTCATATAAAATATGTTGTATCTCCCAATAATCACTATTGTCTTCAATATTTTCTCTAATTACTTTTTCTATATGAGCGTTATCCTTAAAATTATTAAGAATGCCCTCAGTGCACATTTCACCAAAACTTATCCAAATTTCAATAGCTTTCTCTGCCGCGTCCTCTTCATTTGATACCTGATTTTTTATTGAAATATAATATTCTTCAAATAACTCATTCCAATCAATATTAATATAATCTCTTGGGATATCTGTTCCAAGAATTTCTTCATCAAACTCTGCTTCATGCAAACATTTCATTAAAATTTCAAAGGCTTTATATGAAACCTCATACTCTTTATTTCTAGAAAACATTATAACCATTTTTAGTAATTCTTCAAACTTCAAAGCCCACTCACTTTCATCATAATCCTCTACTTCTTCTCCTTCTTCATTAAAATAGCAATTTCGATAACTATCATAATACAACTCATTATAATATTCTCTATCTAAGCATTCTTTGCAGAATACTTCCACGCTTTTAATAAAACTGTCTCTATCACTTATACCTATTTCCATAAGTGCATCCTCAGGACTTATCCATTTTGAAACAAACTCTATCCTCTCTTTTTCAGGCAATTTATTCATTAATTTCTCTATTAATGTAATCAATTCTTCTTTTGAACGACTAATTAAGTTGTATTTTTCTTTCATCATTTGAACCTCCAAAGCTTTTTATTACTCATTCTTAACTAATTCTTCTAAGTTTTTATTTAACAAAAAAGTTCACACTATACTTTCCAATACAATAAACAATCCTATTTCTAAGTGTATTCTACCATAAAAATAAGAGCTTACATTACATAAACTCTCACTCTTTTCAGAGCTATTACATTATAATATCATAATAATTTAAACAGATTTTAATTTAGAAATAGTACCATTTATCATATAACGCACTTTTTTTACTTCAACGCTTTCCCATTTTGTTAAAAATCTTATAAAACCAATATTCTTACTTTCTCCAATTTTTAATAATAGTAGTTTAACTACCTGTCTATTGGTTTGCTTCATTTGTTCTATAAGATTATCATGGTTAGTTTCATTAACCTTTCTCTTCTAATTTCTTATATATCTTGATGTTTCATCATATAAGAAATTTATATCCTAATATAAACTCTCGTTAAAAGCCTCTAGTATAACCTAAATTTAATTTTATTAAAACTAAATACTGTATATATTCACAATTATACTATATATTTAAATTACCATCCTCCACGATACTGCTGTGGTGACTTTCCTTTTGATTCTATAATCATAGGTTTCAAAGGAACTGGTGCTTCTCCATCTGTTTCGACAAGCTCTACATTAAATTCCCATTCGTCCCCAAAATCAAATAAGTATAAAAATCTTTCTCCTTTATAAAGATTTAAACTTTCTATAGTCGTAGTCTCTGCTATAAGTCCTTCATGGTCTGCATACTCACAATATATTCCTTTTCCTGTCCTTCTATTGCCGCCTATATAAAATGCATATAAATGATCATTGTCAAACTCAAAAGCTTCTTGAATAGCATTATGTAAATGTCCAAAAGTATGCTTATATGCTAAATTTATTTTTCTCCATAATGTCTTTGACAAACTTACTTTAAAAGTATACGTTCCACTTTTATTCGTTTTAATTTCTTCCTCTACTGTATTTTTAACAGTGTTTCATTTAAAGATAGTTGTAAAAACATCAAATGCTTTTTCATTTTTATTAGTTTTAACTTTTAAATTGAAATATTCTAATAAAAGTGAAACATCTTCTCTATTCCAGTACTGTATAGCCTTTGTTAAAAAGAAAATACTTGTTTTAATCCCAAATTCATTTGGAGAAAAACTTTTTATTGAATCTTCATATCTATCTTTTACACCATTAATTAACTCAAGTTCACCAAAACCAAAGAACTTTAAATGATGAAAAAATGCAGCACCTGTAGAATACATTATATTTGAAATATTCGTTTCGTCTTTTACAATTACATCCCCTTGTTTAGCACTAGCTACCTCAGCTAAAATATTGTAAAAAGCTGCTATATTATGATTTCTATCAAATGTTATTTCAAAATCATATTTAGTCCAATAAGTTTGGAGTAAGAAAACATATTTTTCATCTTCATTTAAATTTTGAAAGCTTTCTAACTTATCTGTTTTAAATAGCCTAACTTTTCCTTTTTCATCGTTAGCTTTTATATAAAGCTTACTTACAAGAGCTAATGAAAACATCAAATCTATTGCAAAATATTTATCTTGATTATAACTCGGAGTTGCTACATCTTTTTTATTTTCAAGCAGCATATTTAAATTGTAGCAAGCCTTTCTGCCCAATACTTCCTGAGTTGCTGACAGTATAGGTCTTTCATTCTCTATAAATTCTATAAATTTTTCAAAATCATTTATTGTACTATCAATATTATTCATTCTTATGCATCCATCCTCTATTTTTATGTTTATTTGTGTTTAATTTATCATGTTTGAATTTCATTATCAATATTTCTTTATTTTTTAATTTTAAACTATAAGTGTATTCTATCGTAGAAATAAGAGCTTAACTACCTATCTATTGGTTTGCTTCATTTGTTCTATAAGATCATTACGGTTAGTTTCATTAACATTTAAAATAAGATTATATAATTCTTCCACATAAAATAATATCACTTACTACAGCTTCATACATTCCTTCAACACTATCATAAATTCTTTCTTTGATTTATAGAATTAACTCTTAATTAATGCTATTATTTTATTAAAAGATTATGAAAGATAAATATATTTTTCCATTATAAATAATTCTCTTTAATTTGGTGGTAAAATTTTGTATCACTTTATAAATTTTAAATTCATAAATATCTACAGTATTTTAAATAAATAATTATTAGGCAATAATATAAATGAAGGAGGTTTTTTCATGTTAATAGATCCACTCAAAACTTATACTTATAAAGATTATCTCACCTTTGATGAAAATGAAAGAATAGAAATAATAGAAGGGGAAATTATTAATATGAGCCCAGCTCCAAGTAGAATACATCAGAAAATAATAACTGAAATACTTTATAAAATAAGAAAATATATTGAAACCAATAATGGTTCGTGTGAAGTTTATCCTGCGCCCTTTGATGTAATACTTAAAAATAATGATGAAGACGTAATTAATAGTAAAAATATAGTTCAACCAGATATATCAGTTATATGTGATAAAAACAAATTAACTGATAAAGGCTGCAGTGGCTCCCCTGATATGATTGCTGAAGTTGTATCTTCTGGAAGTCCTAGAAATGATTATATAAGAAAATTGAATCTATATGAAAAATTTATGGTTAAAGAATATTGGATCGTTAATCCTATGAAGAGTAATATATTAGTTTATGTATTAACTGAAAATGGATATGATGCTCCTACATCTTATACCTTTAATGATAAAGTTAAAGTAAACATCTATGATAATCTGGAAATAGACTTTAATTCTATTGATCTATAATCATTATTTATTTGATTGTGCCTTAATTCTAAACTAATTAGGACTACCTAAAATGGTAGTCCTGATACACTTTTAAGCACAATTCCTTAGCTCTTCTTTGCAATAACCCAAGCTATCTGCAAGTCCAAACAATACTTCCATAACATCAGCTAATTCCTCTAAATTTTTATCTTCTAGGAACTCACTAACTTCTTCTTGTAATTTAGCTTCTAGGAGCTTGTACTTTTCCTCTCCAGCTACAATTAAGGTATCAAATTCTCTTCCATCTGCTTTTATTATTTCTGGAATCTTATCTCTCACTAATTTATTATATGTTTTCATTAATTCTCACTCTTTTCATAATTATTCATTTCTTGATTCCTTTTATGAATTCATATTTTTATTATTTGACTATCACAATAATATAAATTTAAAATATCAAACATAAAATCCATAACTAATATACTAAAAATCACACTCATCAATTGTATTAGTTAATTCAGCCCATCGTGCAGATAATAGCTTTGCATAATCTATATCTAATAATCCATAGCATCCCAAAGAATATCCATCGTTAACTTCAATTAATAAGGTTTTACCTTTATCTGTTAAGCCGAAATCTATAGCATATCCCTTCGATGCAGATTTAAATTGGGACACAGCATTTTCGACTACTGAAGGATCAAAATGCACTTTCCAGTCTCCTCTGTATCTCCTTATATCTAATATTCTTCCATATCTAACAAAGCATCTCCACTCTGCAACAAAATTTACAATCTCTGAACATAATATATCAGGATCTTCATTATAAGTGCCACAACCAATTAAATCCTTAGTACTTCTGACTACTACTCCAGTAAATTTCTTATCTTCAATTGGTTTAATAAAAACATTCCAATTCTCTGGATTATTGGATATAACACTTAGTTTTGTTTTCCATACTTTTCTTCCTAAATAATTCTTTAATTCTTCGGGGTAATCAATCTCAGGCGTTATAATATTATACTTATGTAATGCTATCCTTACATCTTCTACATAACTAACTATTACATCTTCTTTCGCATTGTCATCTACTTCTCTTATATTTCTAAAGAATTTTATTTCAAATCCCATTTGCTTAAAGCCACTAAATGCTGCAAAAAAATTAGAACTTGCCATTTCATTATCAAAACTTTTTCTTATATAAACTTTCATAAAAACCCACCCACCGTCATTAAATTTTAATTCTATCTATTTTTATTAACTTTTCAAAATCTAAGATATTAAGGTACTTCTTAGTTATAAATAATCAATCAAATCCTTATAAAATCTCTTTACCTCATAATCCTGCAGTCCAGAAACCTATCCATCCCCAAGTTCCATGACAATCCACTCTCCATTACTTTTTTTAGCTATATCAACAGTAAAGAAATTGCTTTTTACATTTTTAAGTTTTTCTAAAACTTCATCCACAAACTCAGGATATTCATTTATCACTTTGCCATCCCAATAACCTATTGTACCAATGAGGTAAGTAATGTGCATTTGCATATTCTTCTGGACTGTTTATAATATGGCAAAATGCCGTAAATTTTTCTAAATTTACGGCATTATAAAAAATTTAAATTAAATATTTAAGATGATTTCACAGAATTTTACCATGTAATCCATCCATAGGTTTTATAATCATGAGGTCTTAGATTGTAATAAGCTTCATTATATAACTCTGCTTTTCGCTTTCTTCTAAAAATTCTTTTGGTCAACTTCTTAATATACTTACATTCATGTTTATAATACAATTTAGTTTTGTTATGATGCCTATAGTCTTGAAATGCTTCCTTTCTGGGATCTCTATAACATTTTTCTGTCTTATACATTCTTTGCATATTTTGAATGTTAGAATCAATCCCCATTTTTACCTAATTATAGCATATGCTTCCAAAAATTCAAGTTAAATTCTACATCAAGACAATCTAACACCTTTCTTGTTTTAAGATCTCTTTTAAATATTGTTTTTATCTTTCTCATAATTAATACACTCCTTGTTAATAAGTTTTCGAATCCATTCACCACCAAGAAGTGAGTTGTAAGCTATAATTAATATTCAGTCTCCTTATTGTGGAGATGTAGTAATGCGGGCTTAATTGGCTCTTTTATTTTATTTTCGATCATTACAATTTCCTCGCTATTCATGCAAACTCCATGAGTGAATTATAGTGTTATTTTTTTTAAGTGTACTGTATCTCAATATATTTTTGTTCTTCAACTCACAGAACATTATATAATACTCTTTTTCAAGAGTTTCAAAGTTATCATATTGCTTTCCCTCAATTAAGCCTATCCCATCAATGCATTTTCTTTATCTTTGGGAGTTGGTCCTGATTTTTCAATTGCAGCATCAATTTCATCTAAGAAATCAAACCAATCTTGATCTGATATTATATGCCCTTTATATGGTAAGTAATCAGTTGTATCTGATATTCAATGTCCACATGAACATAAAAATTTCATTTTTTACTCCTCCGTTTAAGCTAATAAACTTTTCTAAATCCTCGTACACTATCTGTAAATCCCATACCTTCATAGAATTTATGTGCATTTTTTCTAAAATCAGATGATACAAGAATTGCATAAGCACATTTTTTTCTTTTAGCAAACTCATCAAGTGATTCCATTAAC
>JARLHR010000079.1 GCA_031292145.1 Clostridium sp.
AAATAGATCTCGTGATGATGGCATAGAGGTAACACTCCTTCCCATTCCGAACAGGAAAGTTAAGGTCTATAGCGCCGATGGTACTGCATGGGAGACTGTGTGGCAGAGTAGGACGTTGCGAGGTAAGATTAAAAGATAGTTGTAATAACTATCTTTTTTACGTATATAAAATTATATTTCTAGAGTAATATTTATAAGTAAGTGGAGAAATGGCGTGATTTCGAGTTGTTTGTTTATGATAAAATTGATTTTTACAGTATTATGTGGTTAAATTGATAGAGATAAACAATAGATTGATTGTAAGTTAAAGCATATTTTCAAAATATGCTTAAGTAAAAGGAGATGAACATTTTTGTTAACATCAATTTTTTTACTAGCGTTTCAAGGAATTTCAGGCGGGGTTTCAGGGTATATTACTAACAAATATGCGGTAGATATGCTTTTTAAAGAATATACCCCGTTGAAATTAGGTGGAGTTATTAAAAAGAAGAAAAAAAATTTTATAGAAGAAATGAGTGAATTAGTTGAAAGAGATGTAATAAATTCTCAAACATTAAAGGCACAAATTTCAAATAAGAATTTTAATGTATATGCTGAGCAAATTGCACAAAGTGTTTTTCAAAATGGCTTAAAAAATAGTCTGGGAAATACTAAAATTAGAGAAATTTCTGATTTTAACAATACTATTGCTAAAAGTGAAGAGTTTGCAAGAAAAGAACTTAACTTTATTATTCCAGAAATACTTAATGATGTTATTGATGGCATAAGAATAGATAATATAATAACAGATACTCAAGTTTTAAAAATAGCAAAAGTTATCTATGATTTATTAAATGATGAGCTTGAAAAGGATACATCATTAGATGAATTTATTTATAGCATTTATAAAGAAAATTCTGATATAACTCTTTCAAGTATCTTTTCGGAGGACGTTCAGAAAAAACTAAATGAGAATATCATTAAAGAAGTTATGCTAATGGTAGAAGAAAATATATTACAAAATGAAGAAAAGTGTAAATTATTTTTTGATAAACTTCTTTTATGTGCAAACATTGATTTTACACTTATAAAATTACAAGGATTAATTGGAGATTATGAGCTTAATCAATTTTTCAATAAATCTGATAAAGGAGAATTTACTTTAAACTTATTTAATAAAATTAATGAGTTTCTTAATTCTGAGAATGGAAAGGAATTAGCAGCAAATTTAGTAAATGATATTTTTCTGATTGGGAAAGATATGAATTTTACAATTTATGAAATACTTCCGCCTGAAATGGAGGAGTCTCTCACACAGTTTATAAGAATGATTATTCCTAAAGTTATGCCGTACATTTCAGATTGGATTTATAGTAATAAAGATACCTTTGATGAAATGATTGAAGAAGCTATTGATGAAGCCATTGATGGTGTTGATGAGAATATCAAGAAGCTTATAATTTCAAAGGTTAGAAGTGCACTTATGGGAGATGTATCAGCTAAAAATAATATTGTTAATAAAATTATTGACTATCTTAATAGTAGTTTTGACGAGGAATCCTATAGTAATCTATCTAACTCAATAATTACATATTTAAAAAATACTAAAATAAAAGAAATGCTTATTACACTAGAAAATAAGAACTTATTTAATTCAGAAAAATTAGTACAATTTATTATTAAGGAATTTAGCTTGCATGGCAAAAAACTTGTTAATGCAATGATAAGTTCACAATTTTTAAAGAAGATGCATAAAGTTTTTAATTTAGATTTAGTAAAGTTATTCAATGGAAAGCTTAAGCCAATATTATATAAAAATATATTTAATAATAGAGATAAAGTACACCAAAAGCTTAATGATTTAATTACTAATTTTATTACCTCAAAAAGTCATAAAATCTTTAATAAGAATTTAAATGCATTAATATCTGGTGATATAGTTCAGCGTTTTTCTAAGGATTTTGGAAAGGTAACTGGCGAATTTTTAAAGAAAAATAATATAATAGTGGAAGCTAAAATTAAAGATTACATAATGTCAGAAGCTAAAAATGCAGATTTAAAGTCAGTTCTTCAAGATTACAAGGTGGATATATCAAGGTTTATTGTGGATAACTCCTTAGAATTTTATAGGCAAACTGTTGATAATTATAAAGATTATGATTTAAAAGAGTTTATAGGTAAGTACTTTAATGAGAAACAATTATCTAATCTCCTTATAAATAAGGGATATCCGTTACTGGTAGACAAGTTACCAAGTTTACTAGATGGAAAGATTAAGAAGTTTGTTAAGAATAATTTAAATAAATATAATGAAGATGAAATTTGTGATATAGTTCAAGACTTTATGGGAAATCAGCTTAAACCTCTTTCAGTATTTGGAGCATTTTTAGGAGTAATAGTAGGTGTATTATGGCAATTAATATATCCAATAAGCACCTTAGGTAACTTTGGATTCCCTAGCAGTTTATTAGATGGTATAGTATCTTGTGGAATTATGGCCTTTATTGGAATTATCACAAATGTAATAGCTTTATGGATGATTTTCCATCCATATAAAGAAAATAAAATTGCTTCTAAAATACCGTTTATAAAGAATTTTGCTATGGGATATATACCGGCACATAAAAATGAATTTGCAATTGGTATGGCAAAATTGATTGATGAACAATTATTAAATAAAGAAGAAATTAATAAATCATTTAATTTACAAAAGAATAATATTCAAGTTTCATTAATGTCTTTAGTTAAAAACAATAATTATCAAATGTTGATAAACTTTGTTAGGGATAAGAAGACAGCTGCAGCGAATTATATTTATAAAAAAATACTTAAATACTGTGATGAAAATTCAGGTCTATCAAAAAGGCTTTCAAAATTATTAGGTGATATTAAAGTTAATAAGATCTTAAAAGAAGAATATATTTCTGATATATCAGCTAAATTAATTAGTGGTATTGTTAATCTTAAAGATAGTTTAGCTAATATGGCACAAAATAAAATATCTTCAAACTATAATTTAAATGATATTTTACCAAAATCAGCTGTTTCTCAAATAGATCAGTACATTAAAAGTGAAGCAGGAATATTAATTGAAGATAGGATTAAAAATGCGGAAAGTTTAAGTTTTATAAAACAATTTATTTATGAACAATATAAGGATCGTTATGATTTAACTATTAGAAAATCCTGTGATGAGATTTTTGATAAGGATTTACTAGAAAATGTTAAAAATAATTTTAAAGAAAAGGCATGTACTTATGTTTTTAATGACTTAAAAGATCAGGTAAATAATTCTTTAAAACAATTTTTATCTAATGGGTTGGATGAACGCAACAATATTGGTCTAATGTTTAATGGAAAAATAAAAACTTTGGTTGATACTAATTTATATTCATTAACTAATATTGCTACAAAGAAAGTATTGGAGTATCTACAAAATCATGAATACGAAATAGCTATAGAGGTTCAGCAAACAATTAAGGATGAATTGAACTTTTTTGAAAAGATAGCTTATGCAAGTTTTGGTGGAGATGAGATAGCGGGAAAAGTTGTAGAAATTATATTAAATAAAAAGTTACCAATAATGCTTAAGAATGAGATGGAAAGACTTGTAGATGTTGCTAAGATTACATTAGATAATAGTCTTTATCCTATTAAAATCAGCAGCTTAAAAATTAAGGCTGATGAATTTAATACAGTAATTTTAGTTAATAATATCTTTGATGAGTTAAATAAAAATATTAAATCAAAAGAACACATAAGTGATGGGGTTAGCCTAATAATAGATTCTATAATTGCAACTCCAATTATAGAATACCTTGATTTATGCAGTTTAAATAGTTTGGAGCTAGTTTATAGTAAGTTTAATAATGAAATCAGAATGATAGAAGAAGATGCATGTAATAACATTAAAAATAATAGCACTGAATTATCTAAAGAATTAGGAGAATTTTTAAATAGCCAAATAGTTATACCGCTATTTAATATCAATAATTCTAAGATATTTACAGGTATTACATCAATAGATGTTGAGAAAAGTGTAATTAATATCTTAAATTTAGTAGTTTCAAGTGAAGAAACAAATAAATATTTAAATATGTTCCTACAGAATTCTTATGATAATACAATTTCTAAATTATCAATAGAAAAATTTATTGATATGGATGCATTAAGCAGTGATATTGATAATTTTATTAAGACCATTTTTGGAAATAAAACATTTAATGAAAATAATATATCAAAGATCAACCAAATTATTAATAACACAATTGACAATGAATTTGAATTTATTTCAGGTGAAACTAAGGCTTATATTGCAAATAAAACAATAGAAATAGGATTAAATTCATCGAGTAAGCATATTGTACCAGTATTACAAGAAGTTGATTTAAAAGATATAACAATGAGACAAATGGGTTTACTTAACCCAAGAGAAATTGATGTATTGTTTAATTCTTTCGCAGGTGATCTTTTCTATAAATTAAAGCTTTATGGTGTCTTTGGATTTGTATTTGGTATCAATGTATGGCTGTCTATTATTTTATGGATGTTAGATTGGAGATATAGTAAAATCGCTTCTAAAAAGGACATAGAAATGTTGCATAATTAAGGCACAATTAAAAAATAGATAAAAGGTATAGTTACTAATAATATTCCCAATGAACATTAATTGTGTTAGAATAGGGAGAGTAAATAAGGAAGTATAGCAATATAAGTTTATACTTCTTTTATTTATGCATAATCAAGGATAAAATCAAAAAATTTGTATTTAACAATGAAGGTTTTAGTTAAATTAACTATATTAATTATGAATATGTAATAAAGCAAACATATTCTAGATTTTACTTACGGTTAGATAATTATAAATATTTACTGACTTTTTATGTGTATCTGATTTCGGGAAGTTATCACAAAAAAGGTGTGTTTTAAGGAGGAAATTTATTAATGAATAAAATTTCAGATGATATCTTATTTAAGGTTGAAAAACCAAGTAGATATACTGGTGGAGAATTAAATCAAGTGGTTAAGAGCCCATCAGAGGTTGACATAAGATTTGCATTTTGTTTTCCTGATGTTTATGAAGTAGGAATGTCTCATTTAGGAAGCAGAATACTTTATCATACTATAAATCAAAGAACAGATACATATTGTGAAAGATCATTTGCACCATGGCCTGATATGGAAGAACAGCTTAGAAAAAGCGATATTCCATTATTTACATTAGAGACTAAAGATTCTTTAAAAGAATTTGATATTTTGGGTTTTACTCTTCAATATGAAATGAGTTATACAAATATTTTAAATATGCTAGATATGTCTGGTGTAACTATAAGAGCTTCAGAAAGAGGCGAAGATGAACCTATAGTTATGGCAGGCGGGCCTTGTGCATATAATCCAGAGCCATTATATGATATAGTTGATTTCTTTGAAATTGGTGAAGGCGAAGAAATGATGAATGATGTTTTGGATGTTTATAAGAAGTATAAAGGTAAAGGAAAGAAGAAAGAATTCTTAAGAGAAATATCTAAAATTCAAGGCATTTATGTGCCTTCATTATATGATGTTATTTATAATGAAGATAATACAATAAAGGAATTTAAACCAAAGTATGATGATGATCCAAAGACTGTTAAGAAGAGAATTATAAATAACTATACTAAGGTAGATTTCCCGACTGAAATAATAGTTCCTTATTCAGAAATTGTTCATGATAGGATAGTTTTAGAGTTATTTAGAGGATGTACAAATGGATGTAGATTCTGCCAAGCTGGTATGATTTATAGGCCTGTTAGGGAAAAGACGAGAGAAGATTTAAAGGACTTAGCTAGAAAATTAGTTAAAAGCACAGGATATGAAGAAATTTCTCTTTCTTCTTTAAGTACCTGTGATTATTCTGATATAAAGGGATTAATTACAGATTTAATTAATGAACATGAAGAGGATAGAGTTGGTATAGCACTTCCATCTATTAGAGTTGATGCTTTTTCAGTAGATCTACTTAAGGACATTCAAAAGGTAAGGAAGACAGGGTTAACTTTTGCACCAGAAGCTGGATCTCAAAGAATGAGAGATATAATAAATAAGGGACTTACTGAAGATAAAATTTTAGATGCAGCTACAAGTGCTTTTGAAGCTGGTTGGAAGACTCTTAAGCTTTACTTTATGGTAGGACTTCCTTATGAAGAATTAGAAGATTGCATAGGGATTGGAAGCCTTGCAGAAAAAATTGTATACAGATATAAACAAGCACCTAAGAAGAATGATAATAAGGGATTAAGACTTACAGTAAGTACATCAATACTTATACCTAAGCCATTTACACCATTTCAATGGGCACCTATGGCAAGATTTGAAGATGTTACTGAAAAAATCAAAGCTGTTAAATCTTCAATTAAATCTAAATGTATAGTTTATAATTATCACGAACAAAAAACATCTGTAATGGAGTCTGTTTTTGCAAGAGGAGATAGAAGATTGTGTGATGTTTTAATAAAGGCTTTTGAAAAAGGTGCTAGATTTGATGGATGGGATCAACATTTTAAGTTTGATATATGGATGGAAGCAATGGAAGAATGCAATGTAGCAGTGGATTTCTATGCGTATAGAGAAAGAAGCTACGATGAAGTATTACCATGGGATTTTATTGATATTGGAGTAAATAGAAAATATTTAGAAACAGAAAATGAAAAGGCTAAAAGAGCAGAATTAACACAAAACTGTAGAGTAGGATGTACAGGATGTGGAGCTAATGTAAACTTTAAAGATAGGGAGTGTTTTGAAGGTGCGATACTTAACTAAATTTACCAAGGAAGAAAATATTAAGTTTATATCTCATTTAGATGTACTAAAAACTATTCAAAAAAATATTAGAAGAGCAGGACTCCCTATAGAATTTTCTCAAGGATTTAATCCACACATGAATACATCAATAGCACAGCCTTTATCTGTGGGTGTATATTCAAATGGTGAATATATGGATATGGTGTTAATAACTGAGATGGATGAAAAAGAAATTGTGGATAAATTAAATAAAACGGCTCCAAGTGGAATAAAGTATATAAGTGCATTGGCAATTCCTTATAAAGAAGGAGAAAAGAAAGTTCCACAGGCAATGGCTTTAATAGATGCAGCAAGATATACAATTAAGGTTAAGTATTCTGATGTTTCAAATTTAGAAGAAGAAATCAATAAGCTTTTAGAAATTAAGGAATGGAACATAGTAAAGAAAAGCAAAAAAGGTGAAAAAGAAGTTAATATAAGACTATTAGTTAAAGAATTTAGTTTTTGGATTAAAGATGAAGAACTAATACTTAATGTAGTAATAAGTACAGGAAGTAGAGAACATTTAAGTGCAGATTTATTAGTTCAATATATTCAACAAAAAACTTCAAAGGCACTCTTGGATTCATTTGTTAGTGTAAAAAGAGAAGAAATGTATTTTTATAAAAAGAATGAACTTGTACCATTGTACAAGTGCATATAAATAAACAACACGTAATCCATATTTATTATTTAACTGTTAATTGTTAACTGAATAGAGGTGTGTTATAAAAATGAAAGAGATTTTTATTGAGAGAAGAGAAAAGCTTTTAAGAATAGCTGTTAAATCCAATAATGAATTAATAGAAAGCATTGTGGAAGAAAAGAAAGATGAACCTATAATTGGTGAAATTTATAAGGGAAGAGTTAAAAATATTCTTCCAGCTATAAATTCTATATTTGTTGATTTAGGACTAGATAAGGAAGGCTATATGTATTATAGCGAAGAGCTAAAGGAAAAAGGTATAAAAAAAGGTCAAGAAATTTTAGTAGAAGTAATAAAAGAACCGCTAAATGATAAAGGAGCTAAATTAACTTCTAAAGTTTCAATTCCCGGGAAATATGTTGTCTTAAATTGTTATGACGAAGGAATAAATTTTTCTAAAAGAATAGAAGATAATGAAAAGAAAAATGCAATTTTAAATAATATCATGCCATTAAAAAACGTAGGCATAACAGTAAGAACCGAGGGTGCTGAGGTAAGCTTAGAAATTCTTAAAAATGAAATAAGTAAGATTTATAAGGAATTTGAAAATATAGATAATAAAATGCAGCATTCATTAGGCGTGAAAAAACTTTATGGTGAAGATTTAAGTTTGACTAAAATGTTAAATAATTGCAGCGGAGAAGAAATTACCAAAATCTATGTAGATAATGATATGGATTTTAATAGGATATCATTGGTTGCAGAAGTGCAAGAAAACCTTAAAGTTGAAAGATATGATGGATATAGAAATCTTTTTGATTTTTATGGAGTGGAAAAAGAATTATTAAAATTAAGACATAACAAAGTAAATTTACCTTGCGGTGGATATATAGTAATAGATAGAACAGAAGCAATGTACGTTATAGATGTTAATAGCGGAAAAAATATAAAAGAAAGAAGTTTTAATAAAACTATTCTAGAAACTAATTTAGAAGCTGCTAAAGAAATAGGAAAGCAAATAAGACTCAGGAACTTAAGTGGTATTATTGTTATAGATTTTATTGATATGAGAGATAAAAGTCAAAAGGATACTGTAATGGAGGCACTTAAGGAAAGCTTAAAATCAGATAAAGGTAATATAAAGATATTTCCATTTACTCAATTGGATTTAGTCCAAATTGCAAGAAAAAGACAAGGAAAGAGTGTATATGAATACATGGAAGAAAATTGCACTTTGTGTAAAGGAAGAGGAATAACTTTAAAGCTATCTTATATTGAAGGGTTAATAAAAAATGAGATAATCAGAATGAAAGAAGAAAATTCAATAAATTGTTTCCATATACAATTAGACAGTATTCATAAAGATAAAATCAAAGGTGATATGTTTAATTTTATAAAGGAAATAGAAGCCTTAGATAAGGAAATATATTTAACTTACACAGATAATATAGAAGGATACAAAATTGAGCCGTTGATATTTCAAGGCCAAAAGGATATTTTAAAGGATTATAAAATTACAGTTATAGAAAAATGTTAAAGTAATGAATGATTAAGGGGGATTTTTAAAACTCTAAAGGAGTTTCAAAAATGCTGTAAAATATAAATTCAGAAATTCAGTAGGAATTTAGGCACAATCAAAAAAATAACAAGTCCATCTGCCAAGCCTATTTCCCATCATGCTGCGTCAGCAGATTGCCCTAATAGGCCCGCTATGAGACCAATCTACTTCCTTGCCTGATGAAAAATAATCATGGCATTTTGGACTTGTTATTTTCTTTCATGTGCCTTAATCCTCAATCATTCATTCTTCATCATTAATTATTAATTTTATACAAATTTTTCTTTACATGATGAGGAATATGTGTTAAACTGAATTTTGTGAACCGCACACGTAAGGTTTATTTATAAAACAAAGTTAAATCTTTGTACCAAAAGTGGCGAGACCGTTATGAGGAGGTGTTTTAATGTACGCAGTATTAAAAACAGGTGGTAAGCAATACAGAGTTTCAGAAGGAGACGTAATATACGTTGAAAAACTAGACGCTGAAGTTGATGCAACAGTTGAATTAGAAGAGGTTTTAGCAGTAGGAACTGATGCTGGTATCAAAGTTGGTACTCCAGTAGTTGAAGGTGCTAAAGTTGTAGCTAAGGTTGCAGCACAAGGTAAGGCTAAAAAGGTTATAGTTTTCAAATATAAGTCTAAAAAAGACTATAGAAGAAAGAATGGACACAGACAACCTTACACTAAGTTAGTAATCGAAAAGATCGAAGCATAATAAAATTATGGTTAAAGTAAAAATTAAACAACATAATAACAATATTGTTGGTTTCGTAATAAATGGTCACGCATTATCTGATAATAGAGATTTTTCAAATGATTTAGCCTTAGTTGGAGAAGCATTTGATTTAATATGTAATTCAATTGCAGTATTATCACAAAGTGTAATCATTGGATTGGATGAAGTTTTAAAGCTTAATTCAACTTATGAAATGAAAGATGGATACTTAAAATTAGATCTTCAAGATTTTAATCTAGAAGAACTAAACCAAGCCCAAGTTTTATTAAAAACTTTTGAAAAAAGCTTGGAAAGCGTAATTTTAGGATTTGATCAATTAGTTGGAGAAAAGAAACGGAAAGAATATATAACTTTAATGAAAGAGGAGGTGTAGTCACATGTTAATTATGAACCTTCAATTATTCGCTCACAAAAAGGGAGTTGGTAGTTCTAAGAACGGTAGAGATTCTCACTCTAAGAGATTGGGAGCTAAATCTGCTGATGGAGAATTTGTTCTTGCAGGAAATATCCTTTATAGACAAAGAGGAACTAAAATCCACCCAGGTGAAAATGTTGGAAGAGGTAAGGACGATACTTTATTTGCAAAAGTTGACGGAGTTGTTAAATTCGAAAGACTTGGTAGAGATAAGAAAAAAGCAAGTGTTTACCCAGTAGACGTTGAAGCAATAGCTGAATAATATTTAAGAAATAAAGCACTCTTAAAATAAGAGTGCTTTTTTTAAATGTATGTGGTTTTCAATGAATGAAGAATAGATTACATTATAATTAGGGAAACTTTAATTATTGTAGATCTATTAATTAGTAATATGAAATAAAATAACAGGTCCGAGATTCAACATCCATATATATTGACTTGTTTTTTTAAAATATGTCTTAGGCACAATCAAAAAAATAATAGACCAGTATGCTTGTCTATCATTTTCTTTCATGTGCCTCAAATAAATAGGGAAAGAAAGGTGATTATATGTTTATAGATATAGCTAAGGTTTTTATTAAATCGGGAAAAGGCGGAGATGGTGCTATTTCTTTTAGAAGAGAAAAGTATGTACCATTAGGTGGACCAGATGGCGGTGACGGAGGAAAAGGTGGAAGCATCATTTTTCAAGTAGAAACTGGTATAACTACATTACTAGATTTTAAATATAAAAAGAAATTTATTGCTGAGGATGGTGAAAGAGGAGGCAGTTCTAAGTGCTATGGTAAAGATGGAGAAGATCTTTACATAAAAGTACCAATGGGCACAATTATAAGAGAAGCCGAAACTAATAAAATTATTGCAGACCTTTCTCATAAAGGGCAAGAATTAGTTTTATTAAGAGGAGGAAAAGGCGGAAAGGGTAATGTTAAATTTGCTACCGCAACAAAACAAGCTCCTCATTATGCAGAGCCAGGAATGCCAGGAGAAGAATTAAGTATAGTTTTAGAATTAAAATTACTTGCAGACGTTGGATTATTAGGATTCCCTAATGTAGGAAAATCAACATTACTTTCTATGACAACAAAAGCAAAACCAAAGATTGCAAATTATCATTTTACTACATTAAAGCCTAATTTAGGAGTTGTTGCAGTTGACGGAATTGATCCTTTTGTAATGGCAGATGTTCCGGGAATAATTGAAGGCGCAGCAGAAGGTGTTGGTCTTGGAATACAATTCTTAAGACATATAGAAAGAACTAGACTTTTAATTCACGTAGTGGATATTTCTGGGGTAGAAGGAAGAGAACCTTTCGAAGATTTTATTAAAATAAATGAAGAGTTAAAGAAATATTCAGTTAAGCTTTGGGATAGACCTCAAATTGTAGTGGCTAACAAAGCTGATATGCTTTATGATGAAAGTATATTTGAAGATTTCAAAAAGAAAGTTAAAGAAATGGGATTTGACAAAGTATTTAAAATGTCAGCAGCTACAAATGAAGGTGTTGATGCAGTAATGAAAGAAGCAGCAAGGATGCTTAAGGAAATTCCAGTTACCGAATTAGAAATTGCAGAAGATGAAATGTATATACCAGAAGAAAAGAAATTTACTTATGATATTACTGTTGAAAACAATGAAGAAGAAGGATATGATGTTTACATTGTTCAAGGAACATTCGTAGATAGACTATTGACTGCTGTTAATGTACATGATGCAGATTCTTTAAGATATTTCCACAAAGTTCTTAGAAATAAAGGTATATTTGATGAACTTAGAGAAATGGGAATTAAAGATGGTGATATGGTAAGATTAAATGACTTTGAATTTGAATATGTACTTTAGGTAGTTAAGAGTTAAAAGTTAAGAGTTAAGGAAAAAACAAAAGACTTTCAATATAAATAAAAATATAGAAATTACTAAGTGATTTCTTCAATAACTCTTAATTCATACCTCTTAACTAAATCAAGGCCCCCAGGGATAATTAATACAACAAATGTGTTGAACAAGAATTTAGGAGGAATAAAAAAATGTTAACAGGAAAACAAAGAGCTTATTTAAGAGGTTTAGCTAATGATATGTCACCATTATTTCAAATAGGTAAAAATGGTGTTGAGGAGAACTTTTTAATACAGCTTAAGCAAGCATTAGAAGCTAGAGAGCTAATAAAAATAAAAGTTTTAGAAAATAGTGGATTAGAAACTAGAGAAACTTCTGATATGATATGTAAAGCGATTAAATGTGAAGGAATCCAAGCCATCGGTAATAAAATTGTTTTATATAAACAATCAAGTAATCTTAAAAAGAGAAAAATAGAATTACCAACTAAATAGAGATTAGAGTATAAAGAGAAGATACTATTAAAATTAATTAGTAACTTCTTTTTTTATATAGATATCCCAATGTGAGCTTAGACTTATGTGGTAGTCTACCGAAATTTCATACATTTTTGTTCCACAGGACTATGAAATTTTCACTGGAAGGTTCTAAGCACAAGGTTGTGCCCATTTCTGCATGCTCCCAATATAAAATTGTGACAAGCAGTAAATGGTACAACCTTGTACTAAGAACCTTCGCAGTTCAATTTCAAATGCCTGTTTCACAAAAATGTATGGAATTTCTAGTATGGCATATCTTTCAAAGTATAAATCTAGTTTATGGTTTGTTTATCTATATAGATACTCAATTTAAGAACTGTACTTATAGTTGGAATAACTAAGAAGGTTAACCAAAGCTAAGTAAAATGCTATATCAGAAATGAGTAAACTCTTATGTGGAGTGTTTCATTGAAATTTTGATGGTAATGATTCTTAACTAGAAGTTGTTCTAAACAGCTTGTTCAAAGCGTGCCTTTGAGGCAAGCTGTTTGGGCACAACTTCTAGTTTTAGAATCATCCATCAAAATTTCAGAGAAAGCGGAACATAAGAGTTTACTTATTTCGGTTAGTTATTGCATAAGTTTAAGTCTTGCTTTGGATATCTATATTTATTACTACTTCATGGTATAATAATAGATATGAATTTTATCTTTTGGAGGAAAAATTATGAAACGATATGGTATAATAGGTGGGACGTTTGATCCTATTCATTATGCACATTTATATATAGCTTATGAAGCTAAAGAACAATTAAATTTAGATGAAATTATTTTTATGCCTACAGCTAAACAACCATTTAAAGTTGATAATATAATCACAGATTCTAGTCTGAGATATTATATGGTTAAAGCAGCAATAGAGCCTTTTGAAAATTTTTCAGTATCTAATTATGAAATAGAAAAAGGTGGACTTAGCTTTACCTGTGAGACATTAGAATATTTGAAAAGAAAAGGCATTAATGAAAATGAAGATAAAGAATTGTTTTTTATAACAGGTGCAGATTGTTTACTTAACATTGAAAAATGGAAAGAGGTTGAAAGGATTTTTTCACTATCAACTCTTGTAGTTTTTTCAAGGGATGGAATGAGCAAAACCGAAATGTTAGAAAAGAAATGTATACTAGAAGAAAAATATAATGGGAAAATTGTTATTTTAGATTTAAATCAACTTGAAATATCTTCAACAGAAATAAGAGATAGGGTAAAAAGTAATAAAAGAATTGATTTTTTTGTGCCAGAGCAAGTAGCAAATATTATTTATGAAAAAGGTTTATACAAAGAATAATTAAGAAGTTAATCAAAATTATGATATAAATAGGGGGGAATACTCTTGTTATCTATAGAAGAAATGAAAACATATCTTAAGGCAAATTTAATGGAAAAACGTTATATCCATACTTTGGGCGTTGCAGAAACAGCAAAAAAATTAGCAAAGTTAAATGGGATTTCAGAAGAAAAAGCTGAAATTGCAGGTCTTGCCCATGATATTGCTAAAAATATATCTAAAGATAAAATGAAAGAAATAATCAAAGAAAATAATATTGTGCTTTCAAGGGTTGAAGAAGTTAGCGCAAATTTATGGCATAGCATAATTGCCCCTGTTGAGGCTAGGAATAAGTTTAAAATTGATGATGAAGAAATATTAGATTCGATAAGATGGCATACTACAGGGAAAGAGAATATGTCTGTTTTAACAAAGATAATTTATATAGCAGACATGATAGAACCAAACAGAAATTTTGAAGGTGTTGAAAAATTAAGAAAGACTACTTTTGAAAATTTAGATAGAGGTGTATTTTATGGTTTGACAAGCAGTATAAAGGTTTTATTAATCCAAAAGTTATTGCTTGATGAAAATAGTATAAAAGCTAGAAATTACTTTTTATTTGATCAAAGATTTAAAGAAGTGCTCAAAGATGTATAGTTAATTAAAGCATGCTAGGGAGGATAAGTTTCTAAAGTTATATAACCATGCAAGTTTAATTTCTAGTATAATTTATTAATAGATTACAAATAGCGTGCATGTCTAAATATACTTTATTACTAGCTTTAAATTTATATGCCTAAATTTATGAGGTGAGAATATGGGAAGAAGAGTAAAGAGGAAAGGAAAATTTGCAGGAATTTTAAGAATTTTTAGAAAAAATAATGATTCTGTCACAGCTGTAGAAAAAGTGGCTCTGGGATTAATGGCTCTTATAATAACATTTATTATAATTTCCATTATATCGGGAGTTTCTGCACTAATGAAGGTGCAAGGGGAATCAATGCCAAGCAGTACACAGATATCTTCGAATGGTTCTACCAATATTTTATTATTGGGCATGGATATAGGAGATCCCAAACAAGTTGATAATAGATCTATCAAAAGGACAGATACAATAATGGTATTAAATTACAATCCGCAAAGTAAAACTTTGCATATTGTATCAATTCCAAGAGATACATTAATAGAGATTGATGGAAAAAATGAAAAAATAAATGCAGCATATGCGATTGGTGGATATCCAAAGATAACATCAGAAGTTGAGAATTTGTTGAATATAAACATAAATTATATAGCAAAGATTGATTATAATGCGTTTGATGAAATTATTGATGCCATTGGAGGTATTGATATGAAGATTGATAGAAATATGATTTATGATGATGATGTGCAAAAGCTGCATATTAACTTTAAAGCTGGAGAAACAGTACATTTAGATGGTAAGAAAGCGGAAGAATTTTTTAGATGGAGAAAGAATAATGATGGAAGTGGATTTGCTAATGGTGATTTAGATAGAATAGAAAATCAACATAAGTTTATATCAAAAGTTGTTGATAAATGTACAAGCCCTTTAATATTATTTAGAATTTCTAAAATAATGTCAGCTTTAGGTGATAATGTGGAAACTAATATGTCACCTACTGAAATTATAAGTTATGGATTAAAATTTATGAATATTAAAAAAGAAAATATGACTATGGAGACCCTTAATGGAACTCCTAAAACTATAAATAGGGAATCATTTTTGATAGTTAATAAAAATGCTAACAGTGACTTATTAGGTGAACTTTCCTCATCTACTATTTCTAAAAATATATCAGAAAGTACATCAAAGGATGACATTAGAATTAAAGTATTAAATGGGACTAAGATCAGTGGATTAGCTGCAAAAGTAAAGAATGAATTAAATGATTCAGGATATACAAAGATAGATACAGGTAATATTGAGCTTAATGATAAAAGTATAATATTGTCTAATGATGATAATAAATTAAAAATTGTAAAACAAGATTTAAACATAAAAAACAGCGATAAAAAAGCAAATAATGCAGAATATAATGAGTATGATGTGATTATAATTTTAGGTAAGGATTTTGAGACTTTTGGGAAGTAAAGTATACAACATGAGGAGAAGATAAATTACATGAGTATTTTAGAAAAACAAGTTATTAATATAGAGAAAGGAACTAAAATAAGAGAATATTTAAAAGCTGAACTAGGTTTATCAACAAGGTTAATAAGAAGTGCATCTCTTGGTAAAAGGATATTTGTTAACGATGAAGTAGTAAAGATGAATAGGGTATTAAATGAGGGGGAAACAATAAAAATTGATTTAGCAAAGGATGAAAGCCAAGATATAGCACCAGAGAAGATGGATATAGATATAGTTTATGAAGATGAGGATATACTAGTAGTTAATAAAAAACCTTTTATGGTGGTTCATCCAACTAAAAGTTATCAAAGTGGAACTCTTGCAAATGGAGTAATTAATTATTTTATGGAAAGTAATCAAAACTGCATAGTTAGATTAGTTTCTAGATTAGATATGAATACCTCAGGTCTTATTATAATAGCTAAAAATCAATTTTCTCATGGTATGTTATCAAAAGAAATGACTGAAAATAAAGTTGAAAAGAGATACTTAGCAATAGTTCATGGAATTATGAAAGAAAAGCAGGGAACAATTGATCTGCCAATATATAAACCAGAGGATATTGAAAATGGAACGAAAAGAGTAATAGATGAAAGAGGCCAAAGAAGTATAACTCATTACAAAGTTGTTGAAGAATTTAAAGAATCCAGTTTAGTAGAATGTAAATTAGAAACTGGCAGAACTCATCAAATAAGGGTACATTTAAGTCATTTGGGATGCCCAATTTATGGAGATACATTATATGGATATGGTGAGGAAGAAATGGATTTAATAGAAAGGCAGGCACTTCATGCTTATGGATTAAATTTTAAATCTCCAAGAACTGAAGAAGAACTTGCACTCAGAGCGGAACTTCCTGATGATATGAAGGAATTAATTAATAAATTAAAAGAATTAAATTAATATTTAATAATATAGAAAGCTCAAGCAGTTTTTATTTTGATTGCTTGAGCTTTTATATATCATAGAGAATAGAAAAATAAAGTGTAAAATAGGCTAAGGAGTTGTTATTGATTTCCTTAGCCTTCTTTTTTAGGTTTATAGAAGCTTACCATCTATTTTAAATCTTTCATGAAATTTTTTGATAAGTTAAGGAATTCTCTTAATGCTGGAGAAATCCATTTATCCTTATGATAAAGTACTTGAGAAATTATATCGAAATTAGGACCAGCCCAATTTAATGGAATAAGCTTTCCGCTATTTACTTCATCTTCTACAGCAACCTTTGGAAGCAGTGTAATTCCAAGTCTGCTCATAGTAAACTGTTTAATAGCTTGAACGCTTCCTGTTTCTAAACCTATATTTGGTTTTATATTGCAACCACTTAAAATATTTTCTAAAGCAGCCCGATAACTACATCCCATTTCTGTTAGTATAAGAGGCTCACCTTCAATATCTTTAGGTAACACTGAGTTCTTATTAATAAGTGGATGTCCAGGATATGCTAAAAGTAACATAGGTTCAGGAATTTCTATTTCAGACACAAATTCTTCTGAATCAATCTTTATGCCTAAGGAAAATGCTACATCAATTATATTATCAGTTAAAAAATATCTAAAATCTGAACAACTTCCGAATTTTAAAGAAACTTCAACATCAGGATAAAGTTTTTTATATTCTTTAAGTATTTCAGGTAATCTTAATACACATAAGGATTCAGCAGCCCCAATAGTTAGAGTTCCGCTTGGAGTTTCTTTACTGAACACTGTATTTTTAATATCGCTTGAAAGCTTTAACATTTGCTTCGCATATGGTAAAAGCTTTTTTCCTTCATGGGTTAGGGTTACATTTTTTCCGATTCTCTCAAAAAGTTTTACTTCTAGTTCATTTTCTAATAGCTTAATTTGTGTTGTTATGCTGGATTGGGCATAACCTAAGGCATCAGCAGCTTTAGTGAAACTTTGAAGTTTGCTTATTGTTAAAAAAGCATTAAGCTGTTTAAAATCCATGAAATCATCTCCATCAAAATTATTGATTAAAGTAATAGAAATTATCAATTTTACTAATATATGTCTAAATGATATCATATTTATAAGTGATAAGCAAAATTTAATTTTAAGAGGTGTTAGTGATGAGTAATAAGTTAAAAGTAGGAATAATAGGCGCTACTGGTATGGTTGGACAGCGCTTTGCATGCCTTTTAGAAAATCATCCTTGGTTTGAAGTTACAGTACTTGCCGCAAGTAAAAACTCAGCAGGAATGACTTATAAGGAAGCCGTAGAAAACAGATGGAAGATGACTGTCGCCTTACCTGATAAGTATAAAGATATGATGGTTAAGGATGCTTATGAAGTAGAAGATATTTGTAATATGGTCGACTTTGTTTTTTGTGCAATTTCTTTAAATAAAGAACAGACTAAATTACTTGAAGAAGATTATGCAAAGCACGAAACTCCTGTTGTTTCTAATAATTCAGCAAATAGAGGTGTAGATGATGTGCCGGTTTTAATTCCTGAAATAAATGGAGCACATGCACAGATTATTGAAAGTCAAAAGAAACGTTTGGGAACTAAGAGAGGATTTATAGCAGTAAAGCCTAACTGTTCAATTCAAAGTTACGTGCCTCCGATAAATGCTCTTATGGAATATGAACCACAAACTATTCTTGCTTGTACTTATCAAGCAATTTCTGGAGCGGGTAAGACTTTTACGGAATGTCCTGAAATTCTCGATAATGTTATTCCGTTTATAGGCGGAGAAGAAGAAAAAAGTGAAAATGAACCATTGAAAATATGGGGAAAAATAGAAGATGATAAAATCGTGAATGCTAAAAATCCTATTATTACAACTCAATGTATAAGAGTACCTGTAACCAATGGACATTTAGCAGCTGTCTATGTGAACTTTAAGAAAAAGCCTCTAAAAGATGAGATAATAAATTTATGGGAAAACTTTAAAGCACCAGAAGTTGTTTTAAATCTTCCAAGTGCTCCTAAAAAGTTTCTGAAATATTTCACAGAGGAAAACAGGCCTCAAACTAATTTAGATAGAGAGTATGAAAATGGAATGGGAATAACTATGGGACGATTAAGAGAAGACAAGGTATTTGACTATAAGTTTGTATGCCTTTCTCATAATACCTTAAGAGGTGCAGCTGGTGGAGGAGTTTTATCAGCTGAGTATTTAAAAGCTTGTGGATATTTAACTGCAAAATAAAAAATATCTTTATATAGGGAAACGCATTGAGAAGTTTATTTACTATATGATATTTGATCAAGAATAATGTATTTAATTAGTTAAGAGCTAAGAGTTAAGAGTTAATGATGAAATTCCTGAATGGGATTTCAAAAAATATATTTTTTTGAAAAGCCACAGGCTTTTCTTCCGTATCTCTTACCTATTACTTCTTACCTGTATAAAGTCTTTTCCTTAAGTACAGCTCTTAAATTTGATATCTATATAGACATCAAATTTAAGAGCTGTGCAACTAGGACGGTGTTAATGTAGTCAGTAAATAAAATAAATTATTTTATTTTTTTGCTTTTTTTGTTTTTTAAAAATTTTCTTACTCCAAATAATCCAGCTAAAATAACAGCAGCACTACCTAAATAGATTTTAGTGTTATTACCTTCAGTTAAAGTACTTATTGGAAATTCATAATGTCTTGAAGCTCCAGCCTCTAAATCAAGAGTTGTATATTCCTTACCATTAACGTAAACTGTTCCTTTTAATATATCATCGCCTTTATCAAAAGATTCCTTACTTAAATCTTTATCTTCTATTTTTATTTCAGAAGACACTGAGCTTTCCTTTCCTTTAGGAACAATATAATCTATATCTTTTGAACTTAACAAAGGGATTGTAAGATTATCAGTTATTTTATATTCTGAAACTTCATCTCCCTTTTTATAAAGATGAACTAAAGAAAAGTTATCAAAACCATAATTAAAGACAGTTTGCATATCATGAAAATTTTTATCCTTATCAAGTGCGTCTAAAAAAGCAGCTATAAGCACATGGCCATCTTTTTCAGCAGCAGCTACATAGGTTTGATTTGCTTTTGTTGTATACCCATTTTTCCCGCAAATGGCAAATTGATAATAATATCTAGAATTTTTATTTATCATATAATTTTTATTGTTTACAGCAAAAGTTTTTGAAGAATCATTTTTCAATGTTAGTGTAGCTGATGGAGTAGTGGATATATCCATATAGTCTTTATTTTTTATAGCTTCTCTTAAAATCAATGTTAAATCATGTGCTGTTGTTGTATGTTCTGGATCTGGCATACCGCTTGGATTTTTAAAATTTGTATTTAAAGCTCCAAGTTCTTTTGCTTTAGCATTCATAAGCTTAGAAAATTCAGTTATATTACCAGAAATGTGATCAGCTAAGGCATTTGCACAATCGTTAGCTGAGTCTAAAAGAAGACCTAAAAGCAAATCATGCACGGTTAAAACATCACCCTTCAATAATCCGATGCCTGTTCCACCTACTTTTGTATAGTCTTCCTGAACAGTAACTTCATCATCTAACTTACATTTTTCTAAAGTTAAAATTGCAGTCATGACTTTGGTAGTGGATGCCGGTTCTAAAATTTTTTCTTCATTTTTACCATATAAGACTTGCCCTGTAGAAGCATCAATTAGAGCACAGCCATCAGCATTTATTTCAGGTGGAGTTACCTCTGCGTTTGCATTAGTAAAGGCAAAGCAAAAGAAAAACAAAAATAATATATTAATAGTTTTTAAAATTCGTTTCATAAAATTCTCCATATTTAATTAAATATTTTAATTATAGTCGTATTCATTTTACCAAAAAAAATATATTTATGCCATATAAACTTTAAATTATATACAATATAAGTATAAGTTTATATAAGTTGGATATAATATTTAAAAAAGTTTGAAAGTGAGAAAAGTAATGGTAGAAGAATTGCTAAAGGATAAGAAAAAAATAGGAATACTGATAGCATTGATTATTACAGTAGCTATAATTGGAATTCTATATCTAAATTCTGGCTTCAAGGAATTAAAGAAAAATGATACTGAAAGTATTTTTGTTGAGGAAAATACTGATGCATCAAATAATGATAATATTAAAAATACCAATACTAATAACAAAAATAGTAACTCTAAAAATAATATAAAGGAAAATAAAGAAACAATAGCTTCACAAGCAGATAAAAATATAGTAGTAGAAATTAAAGGAGAAGTGAAAAAGCCTGACGTTTATATATTAAATGAAAATTCTATAATAAAAGATCTTATAGAAGCAGCAGGTGGACTTACAGAAAATGCGGATTTATCTAATATAAACAGAGCTAAAAAATTGCAAAATCATGATTTGATTTACATTACAAATAAAAATGAAGTAATGAAAGGAATTCAAAATACAGATTCAAACTCAAACAGTAAGAACAAAGAAAATTCTGATGAAAAAATTAATATAAATACTGCAACAACTGAGGAATTAAAAAAAATAAATGGTATAGGAGATGCTAAAGCAAAAAATATACTTGAGTATAGAGAAAAAAATGGTGATTTCAAATCAATAGAAGATATAAAGAATGTAACGGGAATAAGTGAAAAAATGTTTGAAAAAATAAAAGAACAAATCGAAATTTAAAGAGTATAAATATGATTTTGAAAGTGTTATGGTAATAATAATTGCATGTGGAAGTAAAAAAATATATAATAAACATGCATGTTGTATTGATGTTAATAAATGAAATCAAGTGAAAACATAACTAAAATTATAACAAGATTGATAATTAACCTAAAAAAGTACAACATTGACACACAATTGTAATACAAAAATTATAAAATTGTATTATTAATTTGCCGTGCATTAGACATAAAAGTAACACTATCAGAATTAAGGAGGAAAATTTCGTGTCTAAAAAAATTATAAGTATCTTTATGAGTATAATAGTCGCAACATCATTAATAGCATGTACAAGCACGACGACTAATACAGAAAAGAAGGCTGAAACAACAACAGAAAATAACTCTGATGATAAAGATAAAAATTTAGAAGGAAAATGGGCAAAAAATTATACATTAGAACAAACACAACAACTTTTCAAAGATAAGTTATCAAAGATGGAGAATATAACCAAGGATTTAGGGGTAAAATATTCAAAAGATGACAAAGTAAAAAAAGACAAAGATCAGTCTATAGATGATAACTCTATATATTTTGATAATGATAAACCTGAAGCAAATAAAATTGAAAGTATGTATTTTGGAATGAAGACCTATGGTGATAATTTAGAAACTGGAGATATAACCTTAAAATTAAGTTTGAAATTTGATGGTGAAGATGCTATAAAAAATAATAATTTTGATTTAGGAAAAACATCTTTTAAGAAGTACATAGAAGCATTTACAGATCAAGAAAATAGAGATTATTCAGACATAAATAAAGAAATAATTGAAAAATTAAAAAATGGAGATAAACAAGTTGAGATAGACAACACTGTTGATGGCTTAAAAGAACAAATTTTGGCCACTAAAGAGTGTATTATATATATATTATCTACTAAGAAATACAAATTTGCCGATGGTGAAATGAGTATGAAGTAGAATCAAGGGGGAAAAAAAGTTGGAAAAAGATGAAATAAATGAAAATCAAGTAACGAATGAAGTAGGAGAGGATAAAGACCAAATCTTAGATGCTGAATCTACACAAATAGTTGTTGATACAAAAGAACAAGAGGATATGGAAGAAAATGCTGAAAATATAACTCTATTAAGTGATGAAGCTAAGAAGAAAAGTTTAGTTGGTAAATTGATAGCAGCTAATGCTCTTGATCAAATAATAATGATTGCAGGTTCTGCTGTTTTATTATTTTTAATCGATCTAATAATGAGAAAAGCATTTGGATATATGTTTGTAAGAGAAAATGGAGCTTTAATTTTAGCAGGAGGTATAATATATTTTATTGCAAATTGTATTTATATGCCGATAATGGAAAGAACTAAGTTAGAGAATACTGTTGCAAAAAGAATATTAAACTTGAACTAATTATAAGAATTATAAGATAGATTATAGAATATAAAAATATTTTTATATTCTATAATTTTGTTTAGGGCAAAATTATATATTGAACATATATAATTTGCAATTTGATTAGGTACATGAAAGAAAATAACAAGTCCAAAATGCCATGATTATTTTTTAAAATGTGCCTTAAGCCTTAATAAAATAAAAAAATGTATATATTAGGAGTAAATTAATGAAAAAAGGAAGCGACTTAAGCGTTAAAATAGAAAAATCACAATTTCCATCAACGGGAATTGGATATGCAGAGGATAAAGTAATATATGTTAAAAATGCTTTTCCAGGTCAAACTGTAACTGGAAGAGTGAAAAAGAAAAAAGAAGATTATGCAGAGCTTAAGCTATTAACTGTAGATGAAAAAGCAGATTATGAAGTAGAACCAGTATGCTCTCATTTTGGTGTTTGTGGAGGATGTTCATCACAAAGTATACCTTATGAAAAACAATTAGAGTTTTTAAGTGAAGAAGTTAAGTCTTTATTTAAAGAAGCTGATATTGATATGGGAGAGTACTTAGGAATAGTAGGAAGTCCTAACCAATGGGAATATAGAAATAAGATGGAATTCACTTTTGGAGATGAAACTAAAGGTGCACCACTTTCTCTAGGAATGCATATGAGAGGAAAATCTTTTGGTATAGTAACAGTAGATGATTGCAAGCTTGTTGATGAAGATTATAGAAAAATCATAAAATTAACAGCAGATTATTTTAGAGAAAAAGATTTACCTTATTATAGAATAATGAAGGCAGAAGGATACTTAAGACATTTAGTAATAAGAAAGGCACAAAATACAGGAGAAATATTAGTAAATCTTGTTACTACTACTCAAATAGACTTTGATTTAAGTGAATATGTTAAATTATTAAGAAATCAAAGCTATAAAGGAAATTTAGTATCAATATTACATACAGAAAATGATTCAAGATCTGATGCTGTAATCCCAGAAAAGGTTAATATATTATATGGAAAAGATTATATAAGAGAAACTTTACTTGGATTACAATTTAACATATCACCATTTTCATTCTTTCAAACAAATACAAAAGGGGCAGAAAGCCTTTATTCAATAGTTAAGGACTTTATGGGAGATAGCAACGATAAAGTTGTATTTGACCTTTATTGTGGTACTGGAACCATTGGCCAAATAGTAGCTCCAAATGCAAAAAAAGTTATAGGAATAGAACTTATTGCAGAAGCAGTTGAAGCAGCAAAAGAAAATGCAAAATTAAATGGATTAGATAATTGTGAATTTATAGCTGGTGATGTAGCAGAAATAATTAAAACAGTAAAAGTTAAGCCTGATATAATAATTCTAGATCCGCCAAGAACAGGGGTTCATCCTAAAGCTTTAGATTATGTAATTAAATTTAATGCACCAGAAATAATTTATGTTTCTTGCAATCCTAAAACATTGGTTAATGATTTGAAGGTATTGACTGAAAAAGGATATAAGGTGATTCAAACTAAGGTGAAGGATATGTTTGCCAATACACCTCACGTTGAGACGGTAGTCAAATTAACCCACAAAAACGCAGATGGTTTTATCAGTGTAAAAATGGAGTATGAGGAGAGTGTTGATAGGCTACCTAAGCGAGTTACTTACTCAATGATACAGAGCTATGTAGAAGAAAAGTACGGATTTAAAGTGCATACAGCTTATATAG
>JARLHR010000080.1 GCA_031292145.1 Clostridium sp.
AAATAGATCTCGTGATGATGGCATAGAGGTAACACTCCTTCCCATTCCGAACAGGAAAGTTAAGGTCTATAGCGCCGATGGTACTGCATGGGAGACTGTGTGGCAGAGTAGGACGTTGCGAGGTAAGATTAAAAGATAGTTATAATAACTGTCTTTTTTTATTTATGACGTTATTTCATCGAATAATAGTATTGAAATCAAAAACAGTCCACAGATATACTAAATATATTGTGGACTGTTTTTGATTTATGTGGATAGTATATGTATATTGTGATTATACTTAGTAATACAATTATACATAACATACATTTCAATAATGTTTAATGTAGAAAATTTTTTTTTAATATGGAATTTATGGAATTATAACTTACAAGTATAAATTGCAATTTTGGATATAATTTTTTTTCCCCAAAAGATTTAGACAGTAGTAGCTAAGTTCTTGCTCTTTTCAATAAAGAGTGATTGTTGCTTCTTAACAAATCAAAACTACATCGACCATACATAATGCGTTTGATTACCTTTAATTTATTTACACTGCCTTCTGTTAATCCATTATTATAATCATAAATTATTGCATTCTTAACTGCATTTATATCTCTATTAATGCCATTAATAAATGAATTGATTTCTCCAATATTTAAGCTTAACGCTCTATTTAACCAAGCATCTAACTTTTTAAGACATTTATCCTTTAATAGTGTCCTAAAATCCGAAACTACGCTTATTATTTCTCTGTAAACTGGATATTTTTGATATACTTTATTTAAGATTTCAGGTGTTAAGCTTTTAATTTTATAAATAGGATTATAAATCAATTTTATAAGTGATTTTCTTTCAATTAGTGTATGTTCTTCTTTATTATAAGAATTACTTTTATAATTAGAAGTTAATAACGTCTTTCTTTTAGACATATAATTTCTAATGGTAGATGATGATCATACATAACCTTGTTTTCTAATTTTTTCTGAAACTTGTGCTGAAGTCGCTCCTAAACCAATCATTTCATTTACATACGAAATATATGTATCTAATATACTTTTTCTTTTCACTCCTGAATTACCATTTATCCCTGTTGTATCTGCATTTAAATATTTAGTCACAGTTCTTCTAGTCAGACTTAAATTTTTAGCTATTTTACTTATAGAGCAATAATTATTTTTCATTTCTCTAACCTTTTTAATAAGTTCTTGTTTATTCTTCAATCGTTCTTCTTGTATTAATGTAAGTTTATTTTTGCCTTAATTACTTATATCATCTTCATTTAATTTTAGTATTTTATTCAGAGTGCTTATATTCATATTTATAGTCTTGCAAGCCTCTGTTTCGTTATATCAACTATTAATCATATTTATTGCTTTTAAAGCTTTTTCATGTTGAGATATATTTTTATCTTCATTAACACAAACTTTAATATTATTGGGTATATCAACATCTTTATCAATCACTACTTGAGGTTTTAAGAATTTAGTTAAGTAGTCTTTACAATAAGTAGTTAAGTTTTTTAATAAATAAAATCTATCACTAATTTAAATAGCTTTAGGATGAGCTAAAGATATTGCATTGTTATATATTACAGAACCATATCTTGAAACTATTTGTATATAGGGATAAGTTTTTAGCCAGTTTGTAACTTCATTAACTTCTCTAGAAAATATCATATCAATCATCATTGTGCCATATGTTTGTCTCTTTTTTATAGCAAAATCATCAATACAAACTTTTGTTATATTTTCTTTATTTATAATTACTTCTTTCTTTTTTTAAAAGATTGTAAATTGTACTTTTGGATACATTTGCAATGCTTCGTTTTAAATATCTAGAAGCAGTTATTGAACTTACATTTAAAGATAAATTAATAATTCCTTGCTCTTAGGAGATATAAATTCAAATTCTTCTGCAAAAGTCTTGTGTTTACATTTAGGATTATTACAAAACATCTTTCTATTGTTCAAAATTATAATAACTTTCTTACCTTTAATAGGCAAGTCCTGAAAGTTCTTTGAATAATGTGAATGAATTTTAACTGAAATAGTTTTGCAAAAAGGACATATAACTTCGTGTCGATTATAAGCAACATTTACATATATAGTATCATCAATAATTTTATAATTAATAAATTCAAGGTTTTTATCTAAAAGTTTAATAAAGTTATCCATTAAAAAGCCTACTTTCAAAATAATAAATATTTATAATAATATATCCGATTAAATCGAAATTCAACTAACTATGGAAAGAACCATTTTGATATTGACACTTACAAAGATTACTAAAACTTTATTATAAAAATAGCTATAAGGGATATCGAAGTTATAAAAAAATATCTTTATATAGCTAAGAATTATAGTTAATCTTAAAAAGTTTGATTTGATCTTTGAAAAAAATAATAATTCATAAAAGACATAGAAAAAATGATTAGAAAATATTAAGAGGTAATTGCAGAATTAGTTAATGTAACTCATATGATCATCAATAACTATGCGGGGCGTGTCAATAGTAGAATATGCTATGAAAAAGGAGTATAATGCAGAATTTACAATTTAAGTTCGATATAAGACGATATAATGAATATTTATAATTTTTATATATGTTAAGATAAAACACGTCGCTAAGAGCGGTAAGCAATTTAAGAAAATCGGTAAAAGACTCTAAAATAAAGAGCTAAAAAAGATTTTGAAAAAGTTGTTGACAAGCTTAAGGCCAAGTGATAAGATAAGAAAGTCGCTTGATGGCGATAAACAAAGCATTACAGCGAAAGTTGTAAGAAAGAAAATGGTCTTTGAAAATTGAACAGAATAATATAAGTACATTTAAGTAAACCAGCAATTTTTATTTGAGTA
>JARLHR010000081.1 GCA_031292145.1 Clostridium sp.
ATAAATATTTTTGTGCAGAAGGCATTTGAAAATGAGCTGTTAAAGGTTCTTAGTTGTAAGTTGTTCCAATTTAGCTTGTCACGCTGAAAGCGGGAGCATGCTGAATTGGATGCAACTTGCAACTTAGAACCTTCAGCGACATTTTCATAGTCCTTCGAAATAAAAATATTTATGATTTCGGTAATCTATTGCATAAGTCTAAGTTATATGATAAAGGAGAAAAATAGTAATTGTAGTGCCTTTCCCTGCTTCTGATTTTACTTCTATCTTTCCGTTATGCCTTTCAATAATGCCGTAAGAAATAGCCATCCCCATTCCAGTGCCCTCACCTATAGGTTTAGTTGTGAAAAACGGTTCAAATATCTTTGATTTTGCTTCCTCAGTCATACCACATCCATTATCATTAAATTCAATTTCTATTTCATTAGGCTTACTTAAAACGCTTACATTGATTAATCCGGAAAATTCTCCTTTCAAATCATTTTGTTTTTTTGTAATAGCCTGACAGGCATTTATGATAATGTTTAAAAATACCTGATTCAATTGTGAAGGGTAACATTCTATTTTTTGATCAGTTTGAAAATTTGTAACAAATTGAATTTGCTTTGTATATTGGGTTTTAGCTAATCTTATTGTTGCTTCCAATGCTTCTGAAACATAGATTTCGTTTTTATCTGCTTTGTCCATTCTAGAAAATAATCTTAAATCTTGAACTATAGTCTTTGTATGGTTGCTTCCATCTAAAATAATATTTATGGAATTAGAAAATTTTTTGAAATACCCTTCAAAAAAGTTCATAACCTCATCATCAGCTTCATCTAACAAACACATAAGTTCTTCTTTAAAATTGTTAAAATCATCCTGAAGCACTTTTGAGCTTAAATATGCATAATTGACAGGATTACTAATTTCATGTGCCACACCGGCAACCAAAGTACCAAGGCTAGCCATTTTTTCAGAGCTTATTAACTCTGTCTGTGCGCAGCTTAATCTTTCAATTGTTTGAGATAACTCTTGCCTGATATTTTCTAGCTCACTAATTTTTTGTTTTAATTCTTCATTTAACTCTTCATATTGTTTTGTGCGTTCCTTTACTTTTAATTCAAGCTTACGTTCTGATTCCTCAAGAGAGTGTATTTTCTCTTGAAGCATAGGGTAATAATTTTTATGTACAGACGTATCTCCTAAACCAAGTAATTTATTAAATATTTCTTCTTGTTCTGAACTACATTGACTCTTCATAAATTA
Organism: Clostridium sp.; assembly: GCA_031292145.1. GTDB lineage: Bacteria > Bacillota > Clostridia > Clostridiales > Clostridiaceae > Clostridium. The sequence continues at coordinate 1,249 of JARLHR010000081.1, forward strand.
CCTCAATATCCCTTACAGAAACTTTTTTAGGATTTGTAATATGGCTAGGATCAATATACGCATTCTTTGCAAGCAATGGTATATCACAAGACTTAATTCCTACATTTTCAAGTTTCCTTACTATACCTAAATTTGTTTTAAACTCCATTATCTTTTCTATAAGTGCCTTCTTTCTTTCCTTTGAAGTTTCATTTTTAAAGTTTAACCCAAAAGCTTCTGCAATTACATCAAATCGCGCAGGTTCTGAATCATAATTAAAACTTATTGTAGAATTAATTAACATGGAATTACATTCTCCATGTGAAAGATCAAGAAATCCACCTAAGCTATGAGACATTGAATGAACAGCTCCCAGAATTGCATTAGAAAAAGCCATACCAGCTTCTGTACTTGCCAGCATCATTTTTTCTAATGCATCTAAATTTTGTGGATCATTGTACCTTATAGGTAGATATTTCACAATTAATTTAATTGCCTCTAAGGCGTGAATATCCGTGAAACTAGATCTCCCTTTGGAAACAAAGGCCTCAATGGCATGTACTAATGCATCTATCCCTGTGGTAGCAATCAAAAATGAATCCATTGTAGATGTTGTTTCTGGATCTATTAGGGATATATCAGGAACAATCGCCTTGCTAATAATAACAGTTTTAAGCTTTTCTTTGCTGTCTAAAATATTAGCAAACTGACTTACATCAGAAGATGTTCCTGATGTCGTGGGTATACATATAAGAGGAGGCATAGGAGCATTAATTTTATCAACGCCTAAAAAATACAATATATCCTTTTCATTTGTTGCTACTATCCCTATTCCTTTAGCACAATCCATTGGACTGCCACCGCCTAAAGCAATAATTCCATTACATTTTTCATTTTCGTAAACCTGTACCCCCTCCATTACTTCATAATCTCTTGGATTTGGAGATACCTGCTGAAACACTACATAATCAACATTATGCTCCTCAAGACTTGTCATCACATCTTTTAACCATCCAGCTCTTATTATACCTTGATCTGTTACAATAAGAACCTTAGTAATACCTAAATTTTTTGAATATTGTCCAACTAACTTCCTGCTGCCCCTGCCAAAAAGCATTTCAGGAACTAAAAATTTTCTAATAGTAGCTTTCAACATTACCCCTGCCCTTCATTTTCCTTATATAATATCCAAAATAACCCAAGTATAATTAATCTTAGTCAATTAGGTTACCTTACTTATTAAATCAGTAGAATTAATATAATATGGAAGAACAATAGTGGTTTTTGTTCCTTTTCCAGCCTGAGATTTTATATCTATTTTTCCATTATGTCTTTCAATAATACTATAGGATATAGCCATTCCCATACCAGTCCCCTCCCCTATAGGTTTAGTTGTAAAAAATGGCTCAAATATCTTTGATTTTTCTTCCTCGGTCATACCACATCCATTATCACTAAATACAATTTCTATTTCTTTAGGTTTACTTGAAACACTTATCTTAATTAACCCACGAGTTTCTTCTTTTAAGTCATTTTGTTTTTTTATAATAGCTTGACATGCATTTATAATTATATTTAGAAATACTTGATTTAGTTGTGAAGGATAACATTCTATTTTGGCATCCGTTCGAAAATCTGTTTCAAATTCAATTTGCTTAGTATATTGAGTCTTAACCAGTCTTACTGTTGTTTTTAATGCTTCAGAAACATTTATTTCTTTTCTCACTGCTTCATCAATCCTCGAAAATAACTTTAAATCATTAACAACATTCTTTACCTGATTACTTCCATTCAAAATAATATCTATTGAATCAAAAAATTTATTAAGGTACACTTCAAAGAAATCCATTACTTCATTATCAGCTCCATCTAATAAATCCGCAAGATCCTTCTTAAAATTACCTATGTCATTTTGAAGCACTTTTGAACTCAAATATGCATAATTAGTAGGATTATTTATTTCATGTGCTATGCCAGCCACCAGAGTACCAATGCTGGCCATTTTTTCTGATTGTACCATCTGAGATTGAGTTGCCATTAGCTTTTTATGCTGATTTTTCAATTTGCTTTCTATTTTTATCCTTTTAGTTATATCATTGAATATTATAACAGTTCCCCGATATTTTTCACTTATATCAAGCATTTTCTTAAATTTTACCAAAAAAGTTCTCTTACCACTTTTGGTCTCAATTGTCATTTCTCTCAAAACTTTTTTTCTATTGGCATTTGAAAATTTAATAAGCTCTTCACTTAACCAACTCATAATTGTGTTTATATTAACATTTCCATAATATTTCATTTCCGGAGCATTAGTACTCAAAAAAATTTCCGCTGCTTTATAATTTATATTTTCAATTTTGTTATCTTCATCAACAAGTATAATTGGGTCATAAATACTCTCAAAAATAGTTAGGTATTTATTTTTTTCATTTATAATTCTTCTGTTAGCTTCTTTAAGTTCTTCTATTTTTTCTTTTTCACATAATTCCGCCCATTCTATAGTAAAACCCAACTCCATATGGTCAAAACATCTTTTTATATACTGAGAGAAATACTTCTTTTCTTCATATGAAAAATGGCTTTCATCAATAATGTCTATATATACCTGCTGATAATATTTCATAAGCCCTAAGAACATACCTAAAGTTACTCCTCTTGATCGATGCCGCTGTGCTTCAACAATTCCAAATTCAGCAACTTCACTTTTAGTAAAATCATCATCCGGCCCCATTTTAGGAATATCACTACTTTTTTCAATCATCTTTACAATAACTTCTGAAAGACCCACTATTGACATTCGCCACGCCTCTTTTAAAGTTGAAGTATACTTTGTATAATTTTGCTCCTTTGCATAACTTAAGATTTTTTCCATAAGAATATCTTCATTATCTAAAATAATTCTTTTTAATTTCTGCATATCCAAATAACTTCAACCTCTTTTCTCTTAAGAAAAATCCAAATTAATTCATTTATCCAAGCTGCCTGTATATATCTGAAAACTCAATTTTAATTTTTTCTACATAACTGTTTGTTATATTATTCTCCATATTGGATTTTTCTTTACTATTCTCCAACACCTTTACAGGCAGTTTTATAATAAATTTAGTTCCAACTCCATATTTACTTTCTACAGAAATCGTCCCTCCCTGCATTTCTACAAGTGATTTTACAAGAGATAACCCTATACCGCTACCTTCATAATTTCTTGAAAAAGATTTATCTACTTGCCTGAATCTATCGAATATAATATCAAGTTTTTCTTGTGGTATACCTATTCCAGTATCCTTAACAGTAATAGTTATATATTCATCTCCATCAAAAATATTTACAAATATACTTCCATCATCCTTGGTAAACTTTATACAATTTGAAAGAAGATTTAAAATAATTCTTTCAATTTTATCAGGATCACATGCTATTATTTTTTCTTCAACGTCAGTATCAAATATAAGACTTATGTTATTATTATTTATATAATCAGCTACTGATAAAGTAATTTCTTCTACTACACTAACAATATTACAATTAATCACATCAAGTTCAAAATGACCTGCATCTAATTTTGTTGCATCAATTAAATTATTTATTAGTCTTAATAATCTAAAACAGTTTTGTCTTTGAATATTTATATTATTAACAAATTTTCTTTTATCAATTGTTTTTTCTTCATCTTGAATATCCCTATTCACTATCTGTGTTACACCCAATATTATATTAAGAGGAGTCCTTAGTTCGTGAGAAATATTAGCAAAGAACTCAGTTCTAAGCCTTTCCAGTTCAAAAGCTTCTTTTTGCGATTGTAATTCAGCATTTTTTCGCTCAGTAATATCCCTTACAGTTGCAATAACAGTATCCTCTCCATCAAACATCGTAATACGAACATTAGCTTCAATCCAAAATTGGTCACCATTTTTATTTTGTGCAACCAATTCTATTATGAGTGGATCGCCATTTTTTTCTTTGATAATTAAATTTAATATTTTCTCCCATGTATAAGTTGTACTATTCATAACTATTTCTCTTATATTAAAACCTACTAATTCTTTATAGGAATAGCCATACATAACAGAAGCTGTTTCATTTGCATCAAGTATATTTCCATACATATCATAAATGAATATTGCATCATTTACTGAATTAAAAATTGTATTTAGATATGTTTTATTTTTTTCAAGCTTTTCATTCATATCTTTTAGCTGTTCAATTAATTTAATATTCTTTGCTTCTAATTCATATGCTTCCAAAGCTCTTTTTACAGAAATTAAAAGATCAGTTGGTTCCAACGGTTTTAAGAGAAATTTATATATATTCCCTTCATTAATAGCATCAATTATATCATTTACATCCATAAATCCAGTTAAAATAATGCGAATTGCATTAGGAACCATTGAAATTGTCTGTTTTAAAAACTCTACACCTGTCATTCCCGGCATACGTTGATCTGAGATGATTAAATTTATTTTTGCTGAATCAGGATCATTTTCAAGTATATTTAATGCCTCAAAGCCATCCTTTGCTTTAATAATATTATAATTCTCTTCAAGTACCCTTGTTAATGCTTCAAGATTTGCTAATTCATCATCTACCACAAGTATAGTATATTTTTTTTGTGTATTACTCTTCTCTTTAATTTCCCTAAGTTTATCCTTGTTTATAGCAAAATTCATTTCCTTTTTCTCCTTAATAAAATCCCCTAATATTTTGGGATGGATTATCTTAATTAATATATTATTTATTACTGAGTCAAATTTTTATCGTAAGGAAGATAGACTTTAATAGTGGATCCCTTTCCCTCTTCTGATTTCACGTCTATCTTTCCGTTATGTTCTTCTATTATGCCATAAGATATAGCCATACCTAGCCCAGTCCCTTCCCCTACTGGCTTAGTTGTAAAAAATGGTTCAAACATCCTTGACTTTGCTTCATTAGTCATACCACAGCCATTATCACTAAATACTATTATGATTTCTTTATGATTATCCAAAAGACTTATATTAATTAATCCCATGAATTCATCTTTCAGATCATTCTGCCTTTGTGTAATGGCTTGACAGGCATTCACAATAATATTTAAAAATACTTGTTTCAGTTGTGATGGATAACATACTATTTTTCCATCTGTATGAAAATCTGTAATAAATTCAATTTGTTTTGTATACTGTGTTTTAACTAGCCTTATTGTTGTTTTCAATGCTTCAGAAATATACATTTCATCTTTTATAGCTTTGTCCATTCTAGAAAATAACCTTAAATCCTGAACTATAGACTTTATCTGATTACTTCCATCTAAAATGCTATTTATAGAATGAGAAAATCTATTAAAGTACTCTTCGAAGAAATTAATAACATCCTCATCAGTTCCATCCAATAAAAACATAAGTTTTTCTTTAAAATCATCAAAATCCTTTTGAAGCATCTTAGAACTCAAATACGAATAATTAATAGGATTATTAATTTCATGTGCCACACCCGCTACTAAAGTACCAAGGCTAGCCATTTTTTCTGAATGCACCAATTTAGCTTGAGTTGATTTAAGCTTTTCATGCTGTTTTTCTAATGTCATCAAGGTTTTAAGCAATTGTTTTGTTCTTTCATTAACTTTATTTTCAAGTTGGTCATTGGCACGTTTTAATGCCTCATCTGCCTTCTTACGTTCTGTAATATCAGTCCAAACAAATATTATGCATGGAATACCAGCAATTTCAATCACCTCTGTTGAAAATAATCCAACTCTAATCTCTCCATACTTATTACGCCAATTTACTTCTTCACTACGCAGCAATTCACCATTATCTAATAGCTCAATTACATTTAAATGCTGTTCCTCATTCTCCCATAAATTAAATTCCAAGGAATAATGTCCTATTATTTCCTCGCGTGTATAGCTAAAAATTCGTAAGAAAGCGTCATTTATTTCAACATACAACTTGTCTTTAAGCCTTAGAATACCGATCACATCCGCACTATAATTAAAAGCTTTGTTAAATTTTTCTTCAGAAGCTCTAAGTGCACTAATAGCATTGTCACGCTCTTGAATCATATTGTGTAAATTTTTCGCCATGTTATTAAATTTACTGGCAAGTTCGCCTATTTCATCTCCTGTATTAATTGAAAGCCTATGTGTCAAATTCCCACTTGCTATTTCATCAGTTCCCATACTTAGCTCGTAAATTGATCTTGTTACAATGCGTGAAACAAAATTAATTGCTAACCAAAGAATGAAAAATATCATTAAAATACGCATAATAGTTATTATTATACAAATATGTAGTTTTTCAATACTATAGTAATTTGTAATACCAATGGTAACTTCACCTATAGTCATATTGTCTTTTAAAACATCTACTGTTTTCATTAACAAATTTTTATCTTCATATATCTGACCTGTTTTATACTTAGTATAGATTTCACCAGCACTATTAGACTCAACTCTTATATATGCAATTTCATTATCTTGAAATAATGCATCACTAGTTTCTCTAATACTAACTTCATTTAAATTCCAAATCGGATCTGCAAAGCTCAGTCCCACAAGCTTAGAAGTTGTTTCAACCTTTTGAGAAATATTATTATTGGTAACTCCAACTAGCACTATTATTCCTTGAACTTCAAAAAACAGAGTAGTAATAATGAACACTATTAATGCTGAAGCTGTAAATCTACGGCTGATTGTCATATTTTTAAATACAGTCTTTATTTTCATCTCTTTAATCCTTACTTATTCATATGGTTTAATACAAGAAGTGAATACGATTTTTATATTTTTAAACTTTTCTTTATGCTCAACAATAAATTTTTCCGCTTCAATTGCTACTGAATTAGTTTCTTCCTCGCTATGCATATTAACCTTTTCAACCACATTACTAAATTCTTCATTTTCTATATCTAAAATTGCATAAGTATACATTAATGATATAACTATAACCATCAATAATAACTTTTTATTAAGATATTTTTTAATCTTCACACTATCCACCGAAGCTCACTTTTAGCATTTAAGCACATGAAAGAAAATAACAAGTCCAAAATGCTATGGTTATTTTTTTGATTGTGCCTTAAATATGTTTTTCTGGCATTGTCATTATAGAAAACTGCATTTACATAATTAATAAATCATAATCTTTTACAGTTCTTAATTCTATATTTAGTTTAAATTCCTCAAAAGAATTTGTCAAAATATATCACTTGACAACACTCTACAAAAGTAAACATAAATATGAATAATAATACATAATAATATTTTATGGTATATAAACTATCAAATAGATATAAAATAGAATTATTTGGCAAAAGCACATATGTTCTATATCATATGTCATAGAAAATAAAGGGTTACAATATATGAGCAGAAAAGTGTAATACTGTCGAAAATGGCAGGATAAAAAATGTTTCAAAACATACACCTATAACTTACCGAAATCAAATACATTTGTGTTCCACAGGACTATGAAAATTCCGCTGAAAGCACTAAGAGGCAGGTTGCCCCCACTTTTGCTTGTTCCAGCAACTAGGCTTGACAAGCAAAAGTGAAACAACCTACCTCTAAGTGCTTTTAGCATCGAAATTTTCAAATGCCTGCTTCACACAAATGTATTTGATTTCTAGTGTAGATATCCACTTAAGATTTAGCAAATATGTGAATATGTTTTACACTGACCACGAATTCGTGGTCAGTACATAATCAATGAATTTTAGGGCATTTAAACTAAACCTATACTATTTATTCTTAATTCGAGTGTAATATATTTACATATTTACCAGACTTTTAATATGCATCTGCATCAGAAAT
>JARLHR010000005.1 GCA_031292145.1 Clostridium sp.
ATTTCCTATTTAATTACGTAATAGAACAGAATTTTTAAAATTTGATAGAAGAGGGAATTTTGTTAGTGTGGCTAATGATAAAAGTTTGTTTACAGAATTTTTAGCAAAAAGAAGATTAATGAGCAAAAAGTGTCAAAAAGCTGTTCATATCATCATCGTGTTCTTCCATCTAGCTCAACGGGATGAACGCTCGATCTAAATATCGATGACCAGGGTTCAATTCCCTCCCATGGCTGATTCAGATTCTTTTTCATTCTTTTTCTGCTGCGGAGATCACTCGCAAGAAAGGCAGAAAGGCGAAAACAGCGAAACAGCGCCGACCGCTTCGGCTTTTTTGGTTGTATAGACGGTTCTTAGACACGGCACAAAGACGAAAAGGGTTATTACAATTACCTAATAGACTTCTTTTATGCAGTATTATATTTATATTTATTAGCATAATCTATAGCTTGCTCCACTGTTATAGTATACTTGAAAACTTGCCAAGTTAACTGCTTAACAATAACGTAATCGTAGACTGGTATTGGTTCATTGGTAAGTGTCCTATCATATACAAAATGAGATAAAACATATTTATCTTTGATAACCTTACGATCTATGTATTTGACGAATGGCATGTAAATTTTAGATATTTGATCAATAAGCGCCTTACGTTGCTTTTTATGCTGTTTCCTCAGTGTATTTGTATTTTGATAAACATATGGAAATATACACCATTTAACAATATCATGTGGTAGACCTAAATCTTCTAGCATTTCAAACACTTGCTTGGGGTGAGACATTTCTACATATTAGTATATTAGATTATATTATTTTAAATCCCGACTTTATTAAGTATGATTTTACTAAATTTACATCTTTATTATGTAATAACTTTTCGCGTCTTTTAATTGCTCTACCTTGAAGTTTTGCTTTAGCTTTGGCATAATCTAGAGTTGGTTTATTTCCTGCTATATAAAAGTATTTCTTTCCATGTTCTCCCCATTGAAAATATGGCTGACCTTTTTCTATTCCTTTATGAACTGGCATTATAAATATAATTATACTTTAGAAAATATATTTATAATTATTAATCTTCATCTAAGACAGAATCTTCATCAGTTTC
>JARLHR010000082.1 GCA_031292145.1 Clostridium sp.
AACAAGACTTGGAACAAGCCCTGGAACAAGGGAATAAAAAACCCTTACGCGTGTACATATACGCATACAGGTGCATTTACTACTTTATTTATTATTATTTTTCTAAATAGACATTCTTGTTCCTTGTTCCAGCATATAGCCAAACTGGCATTATAACTAACTTTGTCTACTGGAACAAGCCTTGGAACAACCTAGCAGCTCGTTCCACTTGTTCCAGCTATCAAGAAAATTCGCTACGCTCATAACTTTATCATTTGCGTCAATCTCCAATTCATTTACTTGGGGCATAAAACGATACCAGCCAATACAGTTCAAACATTCTGTCTTTGTATTTGCGTTACACCAACCAACGATACAACCATCAAAATATGCTAAATATCCTTGTATCTTTCCACTCTTAACATATTCAATAGCCATTGCTTTTCTTTCTTCACGCGATGGAATACCTGTTCCGAAACGGTGGTCGGCACTACACCAACACTCACAATAACAGGTATGCTCAGGGATATTGTCATCGTGTGGCGTCGTCTCGAAAAAATTTATATATTCTTCTACGTGAGCAGGTGTCAATTTTTTAATTTCAACATTCATTCCATTACCTCCACTAATATAAATAATCTGCCAGATTTTATATTTGATTGTACCTTATCTTTTATATAGTATAAAATGTGTTATTTCCAATTAGATTTAAAAACCGTTTTCATAATATTATAACTTCGCATAAATATTTAAAACCCCTATAACTATAGTTTTTATAGAAAAAATTATAGAATATAGTTAATAATAATTTTTTTCATAAATATTTACCCTATAAATATAAAGAAGCAACATTTCAATATTACCCCTATGAAATGTTGCTTTTTCTTTATACTTAATAAACATATATATTATCCATAAAGTTTAACTCCTTTCAATAATATTTCAAGTTAAGTTTGGCTCTTTCATTAAATTCATTTCCAAAATCTTAGTATCTATTTCAATAAATAAGATATTACTTCTACATCCTTATCATTTCATTTATAGCCTGTCTCCCAATACTTCTCAGGAATAATTGATTATGCATGTGACAATAATGGGAACATTACCCTAGCATCATTAGAAAATATATTTTCTTTCTCGCTCCACCAAAATAGAGTCAAATCTTCCACATTCACTTCTTTAAAGGTAAAAGCATCTTTGTCTTTTGGTGTAAAGCCAAGAATAGACACTTTTGTATCTTCCTTTGCCATTACCGATAAAATTTCCTGCAACGTAGCATTTGTATTACCAAAAACATCATAACATATCAATTTATCAGCATCGTATTCAGCAACTACTACCAAATCATATTGATGAATATAATAAACATTTTCTTTCATAAACTGTGAACAGTAAAACATTATAAGACCGTTATTATTTTCCATTGTTAAATCTGAGAATGGATTGGATAAATCATATTTGTCATGTAGCAGTTTCCTCTCCTCACCAGAAGTCATATCCAGTTTTCTAATTTCTGCTTTCATCGGAGTAACCATTCCACTTGCTTGATACTCTTGTCCTTTCACAAATCCAAACTTTGGATAGAAATCTAATACCTTATCATTAGCATATAGATAGAATGCATCGCACTTCTCTTTCCATTCTTCTAAAATCTTTTCTATTAACCATCGGCTCAATCCCTGATTACGATAACGTTCATCGGTCATTACCGTACCTAACTGGATAAACAATCTTTCTTCATTCCTATAATTTGTATGTATTATATTTACAGAAATATTTGATACCACTGTATCTCCATCCATAAGTACATATGGAATATAATCTTCTTCCCAAAAGCCATTCTGATACCAGTCTTCAAAATCAATTCCAAAAGTCTTTTTTGCTAGTTCATTAAAACTTTGTCTAACTGAAGAATTATTTCTTACTTCATTAGTAAACACATACTCTTTTCCATTAATAATTGTCTTCAAGATACCTTCCGTATATTTTAATAATTGTTTTGCTGCTCCAGAAATCACCCCATGTTCATAAGCACTACAGGTATGACACATTAAAGAACATGGAGCTATTTTTTCTAATAATTCTTTTTTCTTCACATTCTCATCCTTCTTTTTACATCCATATATTTAAATTCCTATTTATGTCCTACAACTGACTAGATAAAATCATCGCTTTTCCCTCATTGACACTCCGTGTCAAATTGGAATTTGTTTTAATATTCTTTTATAATATTATTTATTCACAGTCATTTATAGAATAATTTCATAAAGTTTATAAAGCACACAACATATTGATAAAACAAGAGTTATTCCTCCAAATATCTTTATACCGACTTTTGCTTTCGTATCCTCCTTTAATGATATGCTTAATGAAATAATATTCAGTACTAATATTAGAAGCCAAAGTATATAATCAATACTTTTAAATATTAATGTACTTATTAGAAGTATTGAATTAACTATAGGATAGATACTATTAAACTTTTCTTTCATTTTTATACACCCACCTTGTATTTTTTCAATGGCTAAAATAATTAGGCAACAGTTCGTTCTTCATCTAAATTATTTATTACTTTACAAATTACAATTTGGTGAATAATTAAGAGGTAAGAATTATAATTATAAAAACTCGAAGAGTTTTCTCCATAACTCTTACCTTTTCACTATTACCTCTTAACTCATTCACAAATTGCTATTTGTATTCTTCTGTTTTAAAATTTAGCTATTAATTTAAGCTATAATACAATCCTTTAAGCTTCATAAGCTCCTCATGAGTTCCTTCTTCAGCAATTCCTTTATTAGCAATATACAGAATCCTATCTGCATCTCTTATAGTTGATAATCTGTGGGCAACTATAAATGCAGTTTTATCCTTAAGTATTACGTCCATTGCCTCTTTAATTAAGTTCTCTGTTTCTGTATCTATGGAACTTGTTGCTTCGTCCAATATAATAACTGAAGGATTTTTAAGAATAATACGAGCAAAGCTAATAAGTTGTTTTTCACCTGCTGAAAGTCCTGCTCCCCGTTCATCTAACTCTTGGTAAAAGCCGTCCTTCATTTTATTTATGCATTTATCTGCAAAAATAGTTTTAGCTGCTTCAATACATTCTTCATCTGTGGCATCTGGCCTTCCATATCTTATGTTATCAATAACTGTTCCTTTAAATATGAAAGGATCCTGCATTAATACTCCAACCTCTTTACGTAAAGACGAGAGAGTAACATCTCTCACATCAATACCATCTATCTTAACACTTCCTCTATTTACATCATAAAATCTTGTGATAGTATTAATTACCGTTGTCTTACCTGCACCTGTAGGACCTACCAAAGCAATGGTTTCCCCTGGTTTCACATTAAGATTAAAATTTTCTAGAACATTTATATCATCTTCATATGCGAAGGTAACATTTTCAAAATCTACCTTCCCCTTAAGATTCTTGAGCTCTACTCCACAATCTTTACTTTCAACGTCAACAGGATTATCAATTGTATCAAATACCTGCTCTAAATTAGAACTCACCTGAGCAAGCTGCTGTATAATGAAAGCAACCTGTGTAATAGGTCCGCTGAAAAGACTCATATAACTTATGAATGCAACGACTGTACCTGCATCAATGTTATGATTACCTTGAAGCATCATATGTAAGGATATTCCAAATAAACATAACGTTCCAATATTCCAAAACATCTCAACCGTCGGCATATTAAGTTCATTCCTCATAAATATACGCATCCATGTTTTAACGCAGATATCCTGAATCTCCATATATATTTTTTCATTCATGTCAATTCTATTATTATTTTTAACTATCTTTTCACCCATAATTGATTCCACAAGAAATGCTGTTCTGTTTGAATTCCTAGCTCTGAGATATGAAAATAGCTTTCTTATTACATATCTTAGGCCAAAAATACATATCATCATAGGAATAACTGCTCCAAAAACTATAGCTGTAAGCTGAACACTTATTGCAAGCATAAATATAGTAACAACTGCTATCTTTACTATATAAACAAGAAACAATAGCAAATTATTGGTGAAAAAGTTAGCTAAATCATTAATATAATCAGTAACACGTACAACAATCTTCCCATCAGGTCTTGAATCAAAGTAATCAAATGGCAGTTCCTGCAGCTTATAAAATATATCCTGCCTTATTTTAGCAATTACATTATGTCCCATCTTACCCATAAGCCTTTGATGGGCAAAGTTAATTCCTATCTCAATACCTGCAAGTATCACGAACCCAGTAATTATCAATGTTAATTCACGGTAATCTTTAGATATAACCGTATGATTAATGATATATCTGAGTAATAATGGGGCTATCATAGAAGTTGTAGCTGCAATCAACATTAAAAAGCATATGAGTGCAAAAATCTTTTTATAAGGAAACACATATTTGATAGTTCTACCAAGCTGTTTAATATCTATTTCTTTTTGTATAATTTCATCTTGAAAATAAGTATTTCTCTGTGCCATTTTTTATCTTCACACCTCACCTTCAGCTAAAGCATCAAAGTCAATAACAGACTTTCTCTGTGCTTCCTGAATTTTATAAACATTAGCAAAATGTCCTTCAAGCTTCATAAGTTCAGCAAAGGTCCCTCTTTCTACAATCCTGCCATTTTGCATGTATATTATTTCATCACAATCAATAACTGATGACATCCTATGAGCTGAAATGAAAATAGTTTTATTAGGATAATGCTTTTTAATGTCTGTAAGAAGTTTCTTTTCTGTATCAACATCTAAAGCACTAGTTGAATCATCAAGTATAAGTACAGATGCATCTTTAAGAAGTGCTCTAGCTATAGATACTCTCTGCTTCTGTCCTCCTGAAATACCAATTCCCTTTTCCCCAACAATGGTTTCATATCCATCTGGAAACTTTTTGACAAAATTATGTGCTTGAGCATGTTTTGCTGCCTTAATTACTTCCTCATTTTCAATATCAGGCTTTGCATATGCTATGTTAGAATCAATTGTATTAGAGAACAGAAATACTTCTTGAAATACATATGAAAAATTATTCCTAAGTGACTCAAGTGAATAAGTCTTTATATTCTTGCCGTTTATTTCGATAGTTCCAGCTGTTAAGTCATGGATACGTACTAGAGATTCCAAAAGTACACTCTTTCCACTACCTGTTCCTCCTACAATACCAACCTTTTTCCCATATGGAACATCAATACAAATGTCCTTAAGCACCCTATTATCCTCCATAGTAAGATATGCATTCTTAATACTAATGTTAGGGGCATCTGTTATTTTTATATTTTCTGTATTTTCAATTATCTTCGATCTGCAGTTCATAAAATTCATCATTTTTTGTCCTGATACAAGCTGTTGCTGCATTTGAAGGAAAGTATTATTAATTTGCGATATATTATCCATCATCTTGAGCACATAGTTTGAACATGCAACAAGATATCCTATAAGCATGTATCCTTTTATAACAAGAATTGAACTAACCGCAATAGTTCCAATATATGATATTTGCTTAATTGAACTAAATATAACTTCAAACTTAGATGACAGCTTAATTTGATTAATATATGAAGTTCTTAATTTCTCATTAGACTCATCAAACTTTCTCTTTTCAATATCCTCATTAGTAAAAGAACGTACCAAACGTACTGCCTCAATATTTTCCTGAACATTTAAATTCATTTCACTGTTTCTTTCCCTTATATTTCCATAATTAATCCTTGCTGCCTTTCTAAATTTCATCAATGCAATCACAAAAAATGGCATCATAATAAATGGAACGGCAATTAGGCTTACATTAATACACGACAATAAAAATCCACATATAATAAGTACAAATGTACTATCAAATATATTAGGAATCATTCTGCAAAAAAGTTCTTTATACATAATTGTATCTGAATTGATAGTTGTTAAGAGTTCACCAGTGTTATACTCTGCAATAGTTTCACTATCAAGATCCATGAGTTTACGAAAAGTAACCACTCTTAAATCTGTCTCCAAGTTAAGTCCAAGATGCTGATTTGTAACATTTTTAACATAAATAAGAATTAACCTTGTAACCAGAAAAATCATTAACATAACTGCCAGACTAAAAAATAGTTTCATTGAATGAATCTGACCATATTTTCCACCTAGCATAAATGCAAATACTCCATCATTTGTAGGTTTATTGTTACATATAACATAATCAATAAACATTTCTGAAAATAACGGAATCATCAAATCTGCAATTATAGCTACAAAACTTATAAGTTGTGCAATAACTGCCAATATCAAATTTCTCTTCCAATATTTGAATCCAAACTTTAGCACTTCCATAAAAAAGCCCTCCTTTCTTGATTGTGCCTTAATAATTCTATGTTTAACACAACGTTGAAATGCATTTAGTTACCTTGAAACCCTCTAGTTATATCCAAATCCAAGAATAGTAAAGTACTTATCCTTGCTGTCTTCTGCCATCTTTATTTCTACATGGTGTTCCCTGCTGCTTTCCTCTTGGTACAATATAACATTATTACAATGCGTCCAGCCCACTGCTTGTGGATCTGCTGTTAACACAAGTGTGCCATCAACATAAACATCTGCCTTTCCGAAATCCATTCTTCCTGTATCCTTGAAGACTAAAATCAAGCTTCGGCTATTAACTGTTAAACGAAAGCTTTCATCTCCAGCTTTAGGTGTATGCATCCAGTTATATGGAAATTCAGGTGTTCCAAATGGCTTATCATCCATTTCTACAAATTGAAGATCTTTATCTGTCTCATTAAAGTTTCCCTGTTCTATTACTGCACCACATGCATTATCTTTTTTATCAATGAGATGCACCCCTACAAAAGAGTTTCCTATAGCCGGCTCTTTATCTAGTGAAATATCCTTCACATCGGAATTGTTATTTGCAGTTTGTTCAAATAAATATGCAATTGAATCTGCCATTATAGTATGTCCATCATTTGTAGGATGATAGATGTCGTAAAAAAACTGTCTCTTGGTTATGACGTTTCCTTCCTCTTTAGTAAGCTTGAATTGTTCAACCACAGCATCAAATACACTTACCATAGGAAGGTCATAAATCCTTCCAACTGGAGAAAGCCTTTCCTGAAGGTTCCAATCATTAGCAAACACGCTGAACAATAAGAGAACTGCCGGATTATTCTCAGCTAAAAGTATATTAAGAATCAAGCTTTCATAACATATACCTTTTGTCTCATCCCCTTCATCATTTACTGCAAATTCAACGATGACAATGTCAGGTTTAACTTTTCCATCCCTAAGAACATCTCTGTCATATCGTATCATCCCTAGTTCAGAAGGTGTTCCTCCTACTCCAGCTTTTATAAAATGAACATTTTCTCCACCATTCTTTCCAAACATTTCTTTGAATTTCAAATACGATTTGTGGGCATAGCACTCTGTGTGAATTGGCTTTGCACCAGCTCCTTGGGTAATAGAACCTCCAATATAAGCAATGGTTACATCTTCTCCTCTTTCTGCCTTATCTATGGCTGCTTTAAGCCTTTTGTTATTACCTAAATTTAAAAGAGATTTTGAAATCATTGAATTATACTGAGAACTTCCGAATTCTACTGGTGGATCAATTGCAATTTCAGGCACCTCATATCCATCATTGAGATAAACCTTAACTGTTGCCACTGCTGTTAATCCAGGCTTTTCAAACTCAAAAGCCATTTTTCCAACAACATCATCATCTTTTGACCACTCATAATCCTCTAGCTTAATGATTACCTCAGCTCCATCCTTTGTACAAGGAATCTTAATCAGTGTTCCACCTCCAAATCTATCTACCTTTCCATAGTTTTGAAGCACAAAGTCTATGGCTCCTGCATCCTCAGGTGCTGTTACACACACACCGATACTGTGAACTACCTTATGAACACCGTCGCAATTTTTTAGTAGTTCAAGAATGTTCTCATCCTTAACACCGCCTACAAACTGTGAATCAAAAGCCAATCGCCCCTCATCCAAATAAACTTCCTGAGAAGGTTTTCCTTCCAATCGTGCAGTAGCCTCTAAAATTTTATCTACCATGATATAAAAGCCGCTACGTTTTTTTTGTGGATCTTTTGGCGCTTTAGGCCCCACTTGTGTATTGTTAGTCATATTTCTATACCTCCCATATATATCTTCCATAATCTATAGTTTTACACGCAAATTTTATAGATATTTTCCTTTTTAACTCACTTTGTTTATATGGTATTAGCTGGAATACTCCTGCTCAATCTGCTGGTGATCCATACGTTCCAATTACCATATTACAACTATTTGGTAAATTAATCTGGCAATATATTAACTAAATATAGACATATATTGCACTTCATGTTATTTTTTTGATTATACCTAATTCTAAAATTCCTTACAAACATGAAAAAACCACGCCATTTTCTGGCGTGGTTTTCATGGTAGATGCGAATCGTGGTATTTAAGACACATTCAAGAAAATAACAAGTCCATGTGCCTAAAATCAACTGCTATCCCTTTAACGCACCAGCTGTTAAGCTCTTATGAACCTGACTGCTCATTAAAAGATAAATAATAACCGTAGGTATAGTGGCAATAACTAAGGCTGCACCTATAGGGCCCCATTCCGTTGCATATTTCCCAGCCATAGACTGAATACCTACTGTAAGTGGCTTATAGGCCTGTTTATTAATAAATACAGTTGCAAACATTAATTCATTCCAAGCTTGCAAAAATGTGAATATAGAAATTGTCGCTGTTGCCGGCCTTAATATAGGCACAATAATACTAAAAAATATTCTATAAATATTGCATCCATCAATACAAGCTGCCTCTTCAATTTCTCTAGGAATAGATTTCATAAAGCTTGTAAGAATAAGAATAGCCATAGGAATAGCAAATGCAACATAAGGTAAAATTAATGCCCAATAAGTATCCAATAACTTAATTTTACGCAATATTAAAAATACTGGAAGAAGCGCTGCATGAATTGGTATCATTAACCCTGCCATAAAAAGCAAAAGAGTAGTATTTCTAAATTTCCACTTCATTCTAACCAATGCATATGAAGCCATTAGTGAAACTATTACAGTTAAAGCTATAGTAACAGCTGTAATTATTACACTATTCATAAAGTATCCACCAACATTTGCATTAACTAATGCCTTTTCATAGTTGCCCCATAAAAACTGTTGAGGCAAACCAATTAAGTTACCTCCAAATATTTCACTATTATTTTTAAGAGAGAATGTTATCAGCCAATATAGTGGGAAAATTTGTATAATGGCCCATACAATAAGAAAGATGTATAACAGCTTGTTTACAATTTTTCCTCCAAAAATTTTTGAAATATAATTACTACTCATTTTTCATACCCCTCTACTCATTTATTCCACATCATCGACTTTGAAAAACTTCTGTATAATTCCTGTAAATATAAGACATTCTATTATTATAAAAATAGCTATGGCACTTCCATATCCATACATGCTTCGTACAAATATATTATTAACGAGCAATGTACTTGGTACCTCACTTGCATGGTTAGGTCCTCCATTAGTCAATACATATACAAGGTCAAAAATCTTCAAAGCACCTATAACAGAGAAAGTTACACATACTTTTAGCATAGGTTTTATTAGTGGTATAGTAATTTTAAAAGCCATTCCAATGCCTGATGCTCCATCAAGTTTTGCGGCTTCATATATATCTGTAGGAATTGATTTTATGGCTGCATACATTAGTAACATATGATATCCTACGTATTGCCATAATGTAGGCACAAAGGATGCTCCAAGCGCTGTAGTTGGATCTGCTAACCATGCTTTTGCCATACTGCCAAGACCTATTGATTTCAAAAAACTGTTGAGTAATCCATAATCCGGGTTATAAATCTTCATCCAAAGTTGTCCAATAACAACTGTAGAAATTATTACGGGTATAAAATAAACATTTAAGAAAAACTTTTCTCCTTTAACTCCATTAGCAAGAACTAATGCTAAAAATAAACTAATTGGTAATTGAATAAACACTGATACAAGAACAAAATATAATGAATTTTTAATAGATAGAGTAAACCCACCTGTAGTATTAGCAAACAGCTCTTTATAATTTTGTAATCCTATAAATACTGGCTTTTTTAATCCATCCCAATCAAGAGTGCTGTAATAACCTGAAATAAATATAGGTAGAAATACAATTAGAATAAAAAAAATCAGCGCAGGAAATAAGAAAAATAGTATTGCTTTTTTATCTGAAAGAACTTTATCCATTGTTAACCTCCTTAAAATAAGTCATTTTCAAAAATTATTATATTCAATTTATTGAATAGCAGTACAAACCCCATCAAAGGATTCATAAATCGTATATATATTAGATTGGATTTGTAGAAATCTATAAAATCTACAAATCCAATTGTATTTAAAAACTTATTGGCAAGGAGCATGTTAAAATGAAATATTAACTTCTGTTCCTCTTCAAATTTATAATATTACTTGGCATTCATTTTTTGCATATCTTTAGCAAATTGCTCTGGTGTAACTTGTAAAGAGAATAATTGTGTTAATTCCTTTTGATAATCGTCACTATCTTTAGTTAACAATTTTGAATTAAACCATAATGTTGTTGTCTTTGCATCCTTAAGATTTTTAACTATTTGTAAATTTAAAGGATCAATTTTAGATTCATCTACATCCATTTTCCAAGTTGGTATTCCAGCACCTGCTAGATATGCTTCTTTTGAATGATGTTCAGTAATATACTTTTGAAGTTTAACTGCTTCTTCTTTATGTTTTGTGTTAGCGCTTACAAAGAATCCTTCAGCAGCTCCACCTGTAAAATCATTAATGTCGCCTTTTCCACCTTCAATAATTGGGAATTTCAAAGCAAGGATCTTACCTTTAATCTTAGAATCATCTTTTTGGATATTACCAACAGTCCAGCTACCATTTACATACATTGGAATTTTACCATCATAGAAAGCCATTTCTGATTCATCTCTTGTTACACCAAGAGCACCATCATTAAATGCTTGAAGTTTTACTAATTCTTGGAATTTTGCAGCAGCATCTATAAAACCTGGATCTTCATAAGAACCTTTTTTCTCAAGTGCATCATTAACTACCTGAGCACCTGCATCACGAATAGCCATAATATCAAAATATTGTGTTGTAGGCCATTCATCCTTAGCTCCTACAGTCATAGGTGTAATTCCTTTAGCTCTGAAAGCTTTAACTGCATCTACTAGTTGATTGTAAGTTTCAGGAATCTTAATTCCATTTTGATCAAATAATTCTTTATTTACAAAGAATACGGCAGTTGCTTGTGTATAAGGTAAGCCATATACTTTTCCATCAAAAGTCATATTAGATAGAACTCCTGGAAGTAATCTGTCTTTAGTTCCATCATTTAAATAATCATCTATAGGTAAAATCTTTCCAGCATCTACATAACCTTTAATAGATCCTCCCGCCTGAGAATAGAAAACATCTGGAAGTTCATCACCAGCTGCTGCTGTCTTAATTTTAGTGTCATAAGCTTTAGCTTCTGTTTCATCAATATCTAATTTAATATTAGGATTTTCTTTTTGAAAGTCATCTAACACCTTAAGAAAAGGTTTTCTGTTTGATTCGCTGTCGGCAGCCCATATATGCCACAATTTCAATGTAACAACTTGCTTTGAACCATCACCAGACGCATCAGCACTTTTTCCATCACCTGAAGAGCTAGATCCGCAACCAACTGTACCAGTTGCTAATAATAGAGACATAGATATAGTTGCAAATTTTTTTAATATACTATTCATTTTTTTCCCCCCCATTACGGGTGTTTCAAAAAATAACCAGTCAGCTTCTGGTCTATTTTGTGCTATGCTTCATCACCATAATCCTTACATAGTTCACTATGCGCGGGTTATGGTTCTTCACCTAGCGCAAAATATCCTCAGAATCTTTGACTTGTTATTTTCTTTCAACTCCCTAATTCTGTTTATACTCTAATTTTAATTCACTATGAACTTTGTTTGAACGTAAAATATTTACTTAAATAAGTAGTTTTTTTACATCTTAAAATCGTTTTCACACATATCCTTGCAATCCCCTTTTTAAATCATTTGAGTTTTCTTAAAATCACTTACAGATATCCCTGTATACTTCTTAAAACACTTTCCAAAATAATTAGGGTCCGGTACTCCGATTTTTTCGCATACCTCATAATTCCTTAAATCCGTTTCCTTAAGTAATTCTATAGCTTTTTCAATTCTAATCTTTGTCAAATATTCTATAAAACTATGTCCAATTTCTTGTTTAAAGACTCTGCACAAGTAACTTGGATTTAAATAAAATTTATTTGCTATATTTGAAAGTGAAAGTTCAGGATCCGAAATATTTTTTTGAATATATTCTGCTATTTCGATGAAAACCTTGTTAACCTTTTTTGCTCTAGCCCCTTTAATGAACTTAATTGCATTTAAAACGAACCAAATCAAATACTCTCTCATTTCAGTAATTGTATCAATTTTCAGTATAGAATTATAAGGAAGATCTTTAAATTCTAACATCTGCTCATAATCCAGTCCTAATTCTGTTATTGAGTTGAAAACCATAGTTACAATATTGATTGATAATACCCTTACCTGTCCAATATTATAATTTTTAACAATATATATATCTTTAAATATTTTATCAATAATAGATATAGCCTTCTCATCAATTCCAGCTTTTATATAAAAACCTAATTCATTAGTTTCTTCATTCTTTACATCTAAGCCCTGATTATCAATACTAATATCATTAAAACAAATCACCTGATTTTTACCATAAACTACTTTATAATTTAATGCTTCAAAAGCCTCCCTATAGGATTTCTTTATGTTTTTTAAATCTTTATAAGCATTTCCTATGCCTGCACAGACATAACAATTAAGTCTATTTATTAGCAAATCTTTAATATGTTCACAGCTAAGTATAATATCTATTTTAGGATTACTATTTAAAATAACTATCTTACGACTATTGTCAATAATTACATATATATCTTCATAATCTTGAAAATACTTTTTAACTATTTCTGCACAAGCCATATCCAATAAAACAGCTTCTTCTTCACTTTTAAACTCTTCATTATCAATATGAGATGTTCCAATTAACGCAATTTGAATATATTTACTAAGACTTTCCACAGAAAAATATAACATCTTATCTATAATATCCTCTGAGGAATAGCTTCTTTGAATCAAATCATTTAAAAACTTTTCCTTTAAATACGAAAAGTTTTCTGATAATCGTTCTTTGAGTTTTATATATTCCGCCCTGCTCATTCTTTCAGTTTCAATCTTACTTTTCAAACTTGAAACAGATTCTCTAAGCTCTGATCTTTTAATTGGCTTTAACAAAAAGTCATTAATTCCAATCTTTATTCCTTGCTTTGCATACTCAAACTCTTCATAAGCCGTTAAAACAATAATTTTTATATGTGGAAATCTTTCTGCAGATTTTTTACTGAATTCCAAACCATCCATAAACTGCATACGTATATCTGTAATTATAATATCAAAGTTAACCTTTTCTAGCATATCAAGAGCTTCCTGCCCGCTAGAAGCTTCTCCGGCAATTTTTATTCCTAGTTCATCCCAATTAATACACCTCTTAATTAAATTTCTAGTATTCTCTTCATCATCTACAATTAATATTTTTATAAAATTATTATTCATTTTTATCCCCCTCTTCTATAGGAATTGTAATAGTAACTTTAGTTCCATATCTTTTGCGACTTTCAATTTCATATACTTCCGATATACCATAAAAAATTCTTAATCTTTCTATAGTTCCCCTTAATCCAAAGCTCAAATTATTATTGTCAATTTTATCACTTACAACCTTATCAAGCTCTTCCTCTGTCATTCCAACACCATCATCTTCTATAGATATTTTCATTAAGTTACCTATTAAAGCAACTGTAAGCTTTATCGTCCCTTTTTCACCCTTTGGCTTTATACCATGATACAATGCATTTTCTGCAATAGGCTGCAATACTAGCTTTAATATTTTAAGATGAAGTACCTTTTCATCAACTTCATAAGTATCCGTAAATATATCCCCATACCTTAACTTTTGTAATAAGAAATAGTTTTTTACAATTTCAATTTCTTCCCCTACAGTAATTACCTCTCTTCCCTTACTAAGGCTAGTCCTATAGTACCCACCTAAAGCTTCTAAGGCTTCATATACTTCATCACATTTTCCCGATAAAGCAAGATACCCCATAGCATCCAGAGTATTATACAGAAAATGTGGTTTTACTTGAGCTTGAAGCACACTCAATTCTGCCTTCCTCTTTACTTTTTGTTCATCAATAATCCTATTAATAAGCTTTTCAATTTCAAAAACCATAATATTATACCCATCTCTAAGTTTACCAATTTCATCATTACCAACTTCAATATTGACTTTCTTAAATTCCCCATTTTCTATCCCCTTCATGGATCTTAAAAGCTTTTTTATAGGGTTAGTAATTAATCTCGATATTGAAACAGCTCCAATAAACATCAATATTCCATTAATTATAGTAAAAACGAATGCCATAAAATAAACGGTATTTGATTCATTTGAAAGTTCTTTAAAAGGTATTTTACTAACAATCGTCCAATTATAATCTTCAATTTTTAATAAAGAAAAAATATAGTCCTGTCCATTTACTTTTTCAATTATTGAATTGTATTCTTCTTCACTAGGAGATTTAACTAATTTTTTTGTTACTAATTCACTTATTTGATTAAAATCGGATACATCCTTAGGATTAACTATAGATTCATTGTTTTCATCCATAAGTAAAATATTAGTACCATTTTTACTTATAATATCCTTATAACAATTAACAAAGTAGCTTTCATTTATATTAATAATGAGTGTTCCTATTGCTTTCTGAGATTCCATATCATTTATTACTCTAATAAATGATACATAGTTTTCATTAATATTAGAATCTGCTTTCTCTCCAGCATTTAATCTTAATATATAATAACCTTTTTTATCGATAGTGGTTTTATACCAATCTGCATCCTCAATTCTATCAAGCTTAAAGCTCTTTCTTGATTGCTTATCTATGTGATACTTGTTACCAAAGTTATCATAAATATAAATTGCAGATACATTATTCATTGAATCTATAATACTACTTAAATAAGTATTCATATCAATCTGAGCATTAATACCATTTCTATTATTTGAATTTTTTAATATGGACTGTATATCTTTATTAGATATTATTATTCTTGAATTATTACTTATGTTTTGTATCATAGAATTTATATTTGACTTTATGGTATAAAGTGTTTGAACAGACAACTCACTAACCTTTTTTGATGTAATGTCATCATATATTTTTTTATAAATTAAACCGCTTACAATTACTGAAAAAATCATTAGAATAAGATATATAACAACTATTTTTGAACTTATCTTTAAATCCATGTATCTTTTACGTATACTTATTAAATTTATCATTATTATCTTCTCTTTCATTTAAACTTAGCTGCTTCTTATCCGCCTTAGGGACATTCCAAAAAATAATATGTCAATCTGCCATAAAAGTTCTTATATGCAGAAAAGTTCCACATTGCAGCATAGCTGTTCTTTTCATATGTGCATAGTTGCTCTTTTCTAATGTGCATAGCTGCTTTTTTCTAATGTGTATATTTTCTGCCTTTCTCATCATCTATTCCAGACATTCTATAAAAATACGTGTTGATTTGATCTCTCCAATCTCTAGCGCTATCCAATTGTATATTAAGCCGTTCAAGAACTTGCTCATATACATTTTCATCTATCATGCCTTTTAATTCCTTCCACTTATCTACAAATTTCTCTACTGCCTCAAAACCTTCAAAATGTGTATCATAAATATGTTGAATTACAGTTTTGCCTGATTTCAATATATGAGTATAAGGAACATGATGGAAAAACAACAGTAACTTGTCTGGACAA
>JARLHR010000083.1 GCA_031292145.1 Clostridium sp.
CATTCCGAACAGGAAAGTTAAGGTCTATAGCGCCGATGGTACTGCATGGGAGACTGTGTGGCAGAGTAGGACGTTGCGAGGTATTCTTGTAGAATACAAGATTTTAGTTAATTATATTAGCTAATGGATCTTTAGCTCAGTTGGTTAGAGCAACCGGCTCATAACCGGTAGGTCTAGGGTTCGAGTCCCTGAAGGTCCACCATGGGGGTATAGCTCAGTTGGGAGAGCACCTGCCTTGCACGCAGGGGGTCAAGAGTTCGAATCTCTTTATCTCCACCATTAAAAACTATGAATGATAATTCATAGTTTTTTTATTTTGAAGATAAAAAATATGATAAATAATGAACAACAATAATATTAATATTACTATTAAAACTACTGCAGAAAATAGTAGAACTATCTCATAAAATAGACTAAAAATACTAAATATTGGAGTATACAATTTGGTAAATATAATATATAATTTATATGTAAAATATATGAATAAATGTAGTTAAATACAAATTTATCACTATATAAGTTCTAAATAATAAGCTGATAATTTAAATCAATGTTCTCAGCTATAATAGTTCAAAATAAATTAAGATGAATGAATTTTTAGAACAATATATATAAATTATATTATGAGAGGGTATGTGGTATGGTAAGAACTATTGTCTGCAAAAAGGATGGATGCAGTGGAAATGAGTTCCATATAGTAACTGAGGATGGTAGATTAAAATTAATATGCAAAGATTGTGGAAGTACTTATTATTATGATGTGAGTTATTATGAATTCATGATGTTGTCAAACTGTGAGAAATGCAATAATGATACATTTAAGGTATTTAACAATTTAGAAAAACAAGGGTTATATGCAAAGTGCACTAAATGCGGTTCGCCACCAGAGAAGGTATTTATAGATGATGAAGGCGTGCAAGTAACATATGAAGCTAAATTATTGCAAGATATTAAACATTTTATGTATCAAATCGATCAAAGAATTTGTAATTTAGAGATAAAAGTTGATGGACTAGAAAAAGGTCAAGAATTATTGGAAGAATCACTTGCGTATATAAATAGATATATGTCAGAATAAGGCACATGAAAAAAAATAATAGACCAAATATGCAAGCATACTGGCCTATTATTTTTTTGATTGTGCCTAAACAAATAATATATAAATAGTTTAACTTTATAATATAAGAATTTCTTTAATTTATTGATTGTAAGGAAGTGGATATAATTTGTACATTAGGCAACGCTCAGTTGCGATGCACAGATTATATCCATTTCTTTTACATACAGAAAAAATATACATTTCTTTATAGTCCAAAACCAAAGGTAAGGCATATGAAAGAAATGATTTCTGAGAAATAAATAATTGTATATAGAAGGTACTCATTTTATCTGTATATTAGCAAAATAGTTATCTTTAATTATTTTTTCGCCAATACTGTAAGATGTTAATAAATGGTTTTCTTCTTGAGAGTCACGAGCATTACCTTTGATAACATTACCTTTGATAATTGTTGAATCTCTCTTAGTATTTACAAGAATTCTACCCATTGAAGTATTTTTGTATAGCGATTCGTTGATTCCTAAAAGATAAGATATGGTAGGCAACATATCTACTTGGCCACCAGAAGCTGATATAGTTTCAGCAGGTGCATTTTTTGAATATATTAATAGAGGAAGCCTATGATCATATTCTTTCCACCAATTATCTTCAAAATTAAGTTTTTGTATATCATCATTATAATATTTATGAACACCAGCATGGTCTCCATAAATAACCACAATAGAATTATCTAATAGGTTATCTTGCTTAAGTCTATCGAAAAACATTTCAATTTGAGCATCAGTATAATGTAAACTTTCAAAATATCCACCAAGATAACTTTCGTCAATTTCTTGAGGTAAATCTAATTGCCTGTATTTTTTATCTATATTAAAGGGGCCATGACTTGATAGGGTAGGTAGTTGCACAAAGAATGGCTGTTTTACATCTTTTAGTTTTTCACTTAATTGTGTAAAGAAGCTTCTATCTGATAATCCATATCCGACAACTTCGTCATAATTATAATTATTAATACTCCAAAGAGTTTGTGCTCCAAAACCATTTTTGTGTAATTCAGTCCAGTTAAATTCACCATGTTCTTCAGCATGAGTTGAAATTGTTGCATAGCCTTCGTTGCTCAGAAGTCGTGGTAACGAGTTAGGATACACATTTTCCCCATAGTTTGTTGCAGTTATTCTATCACCTAGAGGATAAATAGAGGTATTTATCATAAGGTCACAATCGATACTATTTGCTCCATTATTTTGTTCATAGAAGTTATTAAAATATAAGCATTGCTTCGTAAGTTTATTTAGGAAAGGAGTAATTTCTTTTCCGCTAACTGTTTTATTAATAACAAAGTTCTCCATGGATTCTATTTGAAGAAAAATTATATTTTTACCTTTAAAAATTCCTGAATATTGATTAGGGGGAAGATTCTCATTATTATATTTAATCCATTGGGTGATAGTTTTTTTATCAGCATCGCTTGGTTTGTTGAACAATTTTGATATACTGCTAAAGGCTTCGACAGCATGATAACCTAAAGGTCCAGGAGCTTGAACAGACATTAATGTCGACCATTGTTTATAAAGAATGCTATTACCAAAGTCACTTAAATTAAGAATATCAAAAAATAATATTGAAGTAATGATTATGACAAGAGATGATTTAAGAGTAAATATAAAATTGTGGATATTTTTAGTATAGGAATTCTGAACCTTTCTAATAATAATCCAACTTATAATAATAACTAAATCAAGAATGAAGAAAATATCTATAAATTTATAATTGAATAAAGATAATTTAGTCGGATTAAAAGTGCCTATAAATAGTATGTTTTTAACACTTAAAAAATCTCTATTTGACCTAAAATACCATAAGTCACCTATTAATAAGATACTATATAAAAAATTAAAAATAATATAAAATACTGTTTGTTTATTTTTTGAAAAAAGATATCCAAAAGCATAAATAAAAAGTATAAAACCTAAATATACTAAACTAAATTTTATGCTAGTATATAAAGCAATATTTCTTGAAGTAGTGGTATCATGAAGTATTGTTAAAAAAAATATTGTTTTAATTAATGTATCAAATACAGGGGCTGTTGCAAAACTAACATAGTTTAGTTTTGTAGCGGCTCATTTTTTGTGGAAATAAAAAATGTGAATTCCGAAGAACTCACATTCATTGTATAATTAACTTATGCAACTAAATAAATCATACATTAAAAATTATAA
>JARLHR010000084.1 GCA_031292145.1 Clostridium sp.
ACTAAACTAATGCCACTTATATCATCAAAATCGAATATAATGCTTGCTTATAGGAATATTAAAAAGAATTCTGGAAGCAAAACGCCGGGTGTAGATAAAAGAAACATAGAAGATATAGGACAATTATCTACTGAAGACTTAATTGATATGGTATGGAGAAAACTTATAAATTACAATCCTAAGCCTGTCAAACGCGTTGATATTCCCAAACCAAATGGCAAAACAAGACCTCTAGGCATACCTTGTATAATTGATAGAATTGTACAACAATGTATACTACAGATTCTTGAACCAATATGCGAAGCAAAGTTCTACGAAAGAAGTAACGGCTTCAGACCTAACAGGTCAGCAGAACATGCCATTTCTCAATGCTATAAGATGATACAATGTTATAATTTGCACTATGCAATTGATATTGATATTGAAGGATTCTTTGATAATGTAAATCATAAAAAATTACGTCGTCAGCTTTGGACATTAGGCATTCAAGACAAAAAGCTTTTATGTATTATAAACAAAATGCTGAAAGCTCCAATAATAATGCCTAATGGCAGTACTGTATTTCCATCTAAGGGAACACCCCAAGGAGGTATATTGAGTCCCCTGTTGAGTAATATTGTTCTCAATGAATTAGATTGGTGGATAACTAATCAATGGGAAGATATGAAATCCAAATTTAATTATAGTTGCAACACTTCAAAATTCAGAGCATTACGAAAAACTAAACTTAAAGAAATTTACATTGTAAGATATGCAGATGATTTTAAAATTTTCTGCCGAAATTATAATGATGCTCGAAGAATATTTATTGCTACTGAAAAATGGTTGATTAAAAGGCTGTCATTAAAAATAAGTAAAGAAAAATCTAAAATAGTCAACCTAAGAACAAAATATTCAGAATTCCTTGGATTCAAAATTAAAGCAGTCAAAAGACGTAATAAGTATATTGTTAAATCTCATATTTCAGACAAAGCTGCCAAAAACGTTGCAGATAATCTGCGAGATAAAATTAAAAATATGCAAAGACCTGAAAGTCATATTCAACTTAGAAATGATATAAATCTGTACAATTCATATGTATGGGGCGTACATAACTATTATCAATACGCCACACGCATTGGTACCGATTGTGGTAAAATACATTTTCAAACCAGAAAAATACTTGAAAACAGGCTAAAGAAAAGACTTCAAAAGAAGGGTTCAATAAAAATAGGATATCTTAAAGAAAAATATGGACGTAGCGCTCAACTACGTTTTGTCGATGGATACGCCCTTTCACCGATAGGGTACGTTAGGAATGCAGTCCCTAAATATAAAAAGAAGATTGTTAATGACTACACTCCTATGGGACGGAAGGAAATACACAATTCTTTAAAGATAGATACAAGCATTATACATCAACTTATAGTTGAAGAATCAACTAATGAAAATATTGAACTTTCTGACAATATGATTTCTTTATACTGTGCACAATACGGTAAATGTGCCATTACTGGTGAATTACTGATACCATGTGAAATCATCTGCCATCATAAAATTCCTAAAGAACTTGGTGGTGATGATACTTATAAAAATCTCATACTGGTCAAAAATGATGTACACTTTCTAATACATGCAACAGAATATAGCATTATCAATGAATACATTCATATATTAAACATAACTAAACCCATGATAAATAAAATAAATATTCTAAGAAAAAAAGCCAAACTCGAAACAGTTAATATTTTATAAGAATTCTGCGTTATAACAAACTTTGATTTTAAAATTGATGGAACGCCGTGTGAGGTGAAAGTCTCACGCACGGTGTGGAATGGGGGAAAAACTGGAGATTAAATCAAAGGTTTACCTATCATTATTATTATTCCGCTTAGAAAAACAACTCTCCAGCCTTTCATCCTCAATAAACAAATTAAATACTATAATTTCCACTAAATTGGGTGTTGTTATTGATACTTCTTGTGACAATAGCACTGAAAATTTAAAGTAAAAAAATAAATTTTAAAAAAATTTTCAAATAACCCTTTATAAAAATCAATTTTTTTATATATACAATATGAGAATAAAATTTAGGAGGTAACAATCATGGCTGTAACAAAACAAATTGCAACTACATCTTTAAGTATCGAGGTTCAAAGTGGACAAGATAAAGCAGGAGACCCAACATTTACCAAGAAAAACTTTTCTAATGTAAGAACTGACGTGACCCCTGAAAATGCATATGCGGTGGCTGAAGCTGTTAAAGCTGTTTTATCAGCTAACACTAGAGCTTATTTATTAAATGAATCTTCAAGTCTTGCTCAAGGATAAATCCTTCAAAAACAAACATCTTTTTAGACATCTTAGGAATTACTTACGTATCACGTATTAGGCACAATCAAAAAAAATTAATTTTAGGAGGCTTTAAATTATGGAATATGTTTTAGCAATGACTTTTATAACTGAAAATGGGTTAAAAAGCAATTTTAGCATCAGCGGGGTTAAGCCTACTCTTACTTCTGCAGAAGTAAATTCCTTAATGGACACAATTATCCAGAAGAATGTCTTCTTTACTTCTTCTGGAGCTTTAGTAAAAAAATCTGGAGCTAACCTAACAGAGAAAAATGTTACTAAACTAGATGTAGCTTAAAATTAAAAAGGCTCGTTACTTAATTATTTAGTAACGAGCCCTTTTTGTGCATTTAAATTCTCTTTTTAATGCATTTTTATTACTTTAAGTATAGACATAAATTTTCCTAGTTAAAGAAAAAAACATTTCATTAAAATATAGTACTTGGTAATTCTCTGGGCCTCAGGTGTGCTAGTGAGGAACTTGTGATTCACTTGCTATTCAAAAATATCTTCTAAGTCTACATTAAAATCTTTAAATACATAGCTCGTGAATAAATCCCCCAAATGGAATGTATTAGTAATACTATAAACTCCATCTTCTAATCCATACTGAACTATATGTCCATTTTGTTCTACAATATTATACTCTAAAACTCCATATTTTTGATATACAGAAAGCTTTGTAATATAGTCATGACTAGCTGTACTTTTTGAAACTACTTCAAATATTATTTTAGGAGGCGATATAAAGCTCTGCCCCATTGTTATAGCTTCTTCACATGTAACAAACACATCAGGTTTATATTTTATATTTTCATCAAAAATAACTTCTATCTGCTCAGTACTAACCTTGCATTTTCCACCTTTAAAATATTTTTTTAAAGCAAAAGCTATATTTAGAACTATATCGTTATGTTTAATAGATGTATCGGAATGCATAATAATTTTTCCATTATCATATTCTGTCTTACATTTAAAAGATCCTTGCAATTTTTCATATTCATCAGAAGTAATATATATCTCTTTATTGCTATTCATTAGATTTTTACCTCCTCTTTTTTTGCTATTAAAATGTCCTCTATTTTTTACCTATCATTTCATTAGATTTAAATTCTATTTCTTTTACTTATATTATATCTCATATGCTACTTTTCTTAAACAAAAAAACTACGCTTTCACGTAGTTTAATCTCACAGCATTCATTCAGCATAATGCTTGTACTTGGTAATTTTTGTTTCCCCTAGGGGTGCTAGTTGAGTATTCATAATTTCCCAACTATCTTAACTTTTCTATTTCCTCTACAGTCAAGCCTATTTTAACGGATATAGTTTCATTATCTAGCACATCTAATAAATTTTTAGCTATCTCAAAAGCTTTTTTCTTTTCTCCTTCTTCTCGTCCTTCTTCTCTTGCCTTATTAAGTGCACTTACCTTATCTTTTAATATTTTAGCTCTCATTTCATAGATCTCTCTCTGCTCAGTGTCATTACTCATTTTTATTAATTGATCTTTAGCATGTCTTATCTCTTCTACTGTCATTTCAAGATTTCTTACTTTTTCACTTTCTGGATTCTTTAAAAATTCAGTCCATGCAACAAGCATATCTCTTTCATCACTATTTTCTTCTAATTTAGGAATCTCAATAAAATGCATTTCTATTATATCTGTTAATTCTTCATTGGTTTCTATCTCTTTAAGTCTATATCCTGTATGAAAACGTTCAGTTTTCAAATACTTAAAATTTAATATGTTTATGCAGACTGTTCTTCCAAGCTTTGAGTAATCCTCACCTTCCTCTAGCTGCTCTTCATACATTTTACTTAAATAATACATGCTTCTTTTTATCATATTATGTTCATTTTTTAGCTGTATTTCTATATTTATTATTTCATTATTATTTGTGGTAGCTTTTACATCTAATCTTGAATATTTATCTTCTATAAATTGCTTTGCAATATCAGTTCCTTTTATTTTTACACTTGTTATTTTATTTTCAGGTTTTAATGTTGCATTTAAAAATGATATTAATATTTCAGGATTTTTTTCAGAGCCAAATATATTCTTAAAAACGAAATCTACTTTGGGATCTAACAAACCTTTGCTCATAATTATTCCACCTCTTTTAAATATCTATTATTTTAATTATATACCATACATCATAACCTTAAAACAAAAAAACAGATAAGATTTTCTATTCATCTCATCTGTTCTATCTATTCTCATTATTTTATACTTGTGCCTGTAAAATTTTGGACCTCCAAGGTGCTAGTCGGGAGCTTGCGAGCGACTTACTACCTTTGTGAGGGAAGCATGACCGAACTTGCTAGTCATGAAGTGCTGGGGTTGCTAGTGAATTTGTCCTTTTCTAATAAAATCTATATCTTCATTTGTTAATCCTGTTAGCTTAATTATGACTTCATTATTCATTCCCATTTCTATAGCCTTTATAGCTGTTTCTTTTGCTTTCTTTTCTATTCCTTTTTCTATTCCCTTTTCTGTTGCTTTTCTTTCCATCTTTTCTAAAGTCTTTCCCAAATTGCTAACCATAAAATCTACCTCCTCCTGATTAGATTTATCTAATACCTCATCAACTTCTTTTTGCATTTCTTCAGTTAATCTAGGTTTTACTATTTTCTTGAGCCATTGCTTAAAAACATTAAACTGTTCCGGTGAAATTTTCTTTAGAATATATATTAATTTTCTTAGTCTTCTTATTAA
This sequence comes from Clostridium sp., assembly GCA_031292145.1. Taxonomy (GTDB): domain Bacteria; phylum Bacillota; class Clostridia; order Clostridiales; family Clostridiaceae; genus Clostridium. The sequence continues at coordinate 5,050 of JARLHR010000084.1, forward strand.
TTCATCCTCATCCATTTCCTGATCTAGCAAGAATACTGCTGATATTAAATTAGATACACTATATAGTTCTTCATCAGAATACCTATTTATATCAAATAACATATAATCAAAGTTTAATATATTATCTTCAAATAATTCGTATCCACTTAATATTTCCCTGAAACTTGTTTTGGCCGTCCATTTATTTTTTCCATTGTATAACACTATCGGAATAACTGCTGGTAGCCTAAAAGATTTTCTTTTAAGTTCACTCTTATCTGTATTCTTAAGTACATCTCTCCAAACTTCTGTCATATAAAATAATAATCTCATAGGCATTTGAAAATCTACTTTTGATTGAAATTCCAGTAATACATAAAATATTACTTCTTCCCCATTTATGTTTACTTTATAGAGTATATCAGACTCTTCTTCCTCAAAGTCTGAAAGTATATACGATTTATCAACTAAAATTAAGTCTTCCTCATTTATTAAATTAGCCCATTCCTTTTTAGCAAAGCTTCTTAGTAGTTCTAAAAAAGTGCCTTTATGCGAAAATATGTGTTTATATCCTACATCATGCTCATGATGTACTTTATTCTTTTTCACCACATCACTCCCTTATTTCTTACTTTAATTATAAACTATATTTCATTTTCTTAAAACAAAAAAATTGCACTAAACGATTATTTGGTGCAATGCTTGTACTTGGTAAAATTCTACAAGGGTCTGACCCCTTTGTGAGGGAAGCATGACCGAACTTGCTAAAACAAAAAAACTACGCTTTCACGTAGTTTAATCTCACAGCATTCATTCAGCATAATGCTTGATGCTTGTACTTGGTAATTTTCTGGGCCTCCGAGGTGCTGGAGGGGAATGAAATGACCCTCTTGCTATTTCATTAGCCGGTACATATATTTTAGCTGTTCCTATTTCTATTATTATATTAGGTATATCAGCCGGAACTACAGTGATTTCAGTTCTTACTCTTTCTTCTCTCATAGAAATTGCATGAAACTGTAAATTATTATTTTCATCCTTAAATTTCTTTTTATAGTAATAAAATTGACTTTTAGTAATGTGATTTTCATTACAGAAATTTCCTAACGTTCCTTCGTAAGAAGAAAACCCAGAAACAATTTCTCTCCAATTTATATTTTCATTATTGTTCATATAAATAAACCTCCATTGTTAAAATCTATGCTAATTTTAACAATAGAGGTTTACATTTATCTATCCGTTAATTTTTTTACGCTTACAAAAAATTGGATGTTTTCCAAGACAGCAAAAGGTGCAAAATCAAGTGCACTTCTTTATAGTATTGTTGAAACGGCTAAAGCCAATGGCTTAGCAGTAGAAACGTATTTAGTATATTTGTTTGAAATGCTTGCAAATGCAGAATTTAAAGAACGTGACATATTAGAAAAATGTATGCCGTGGGCCGAAAACATTCCAGATGAACTGCACATTAAGATTACCAAATAATCATTTCTATATAAAATTGTACCCAACAGAGAATATAAGTTTTTCTGTTGGGTTTATTTTATCACTTAAGTTTAGGCTGCCGCTACGCGTCGTTTTTTTGACGTTTACTCTTAAAACAAAAAAATTGCACTAAATAATCTTCTAGTGCAATGCTTGTACCTGGTAATTTTCTGGGCCTCCGGGGTGCTGGAGGGGAATGAAATGACCCTCTTGCTATTGTGCTTGATCTCTTATTGGAAACGTTGAATAATATATTGCCCTATCTTTAAAATATAATTGCTTCGCATTTTGCATTTCTACTATAAATTGACTTCCCTTTTCATCCTCACAAAATATATCATACACAGCCTTCCGACTTATTACTATGTCCCCTTGCTGCTCATTCTTTTTAAATGTAAGATTTATTATTTTATCTCTTATTGGTAATAAATCATTTAGAAAACTTATTAATAATTTTTTGCTAGCTTCTTCTCCAAACAACTTTTTGAACCCATAATCTGTGAATGGATTTATATACTTTGGTTTCATTATTACCACCTCCCATACTCTTTATTTTAAATTATATCATATTTATATCCATTTATTCTATTTATATTATAACCTATAACCAATTTCCTTAAAACAAAAAATTGCACTAAATAATCTTTTAGTGCAACGCTTGTACTTGGTAATTTCCTGGGCCTCCGAGGTGTTTGAGGGGAATGAAATGACCCTCTTGCTATAAGATAATTTAGTAGAAGTTAATTGTATCTTCCTAAAAATATTCTTTCTAGATATTTATTTTTTCTTATAATATACTTAGACAATAAAATTGACATGAAACCCGAAATGAATAATATTAATATTACAGTTCCATAATTTACATTTAAAATTTGATAAAATATCACTCTAAATCCAGTCATAAAAAACCAGCTAAATAAATATATATCATAACTATAATAAGCTAAAATATCAAGTGATTTTATTGCATTTTCATTATTAATTCTTTGAATAATATTTATTATTAATAATATTCCAATTGAAGACGTAACTAAAAATGCTATTATATTATTAAAAAATATATTTACAACAACTAATAATAAAAATAATAAAATAGTCACTATATTATTTACCTTTAGCCTCTCAAATTTACCATAACTAAGTAATCCTAAGTAAAAGAAAATATAGTTTTTTAACAAACTAGATATAGCTAAAAAGTTAGTTGTGTTTGGTGATATTGTACATAATAATACAAGTATTATTATCATGATTTTGGGTGGAAATTTTATGACTATAGGTAGTAATAAAAACATTAAAAATAAAGCATAAATATACCATAAATAAATTACTGGAGAATTAACGGGATAAATTAATATATCTTTAATTAATTCCGCTATAATCAATGGTCTTTGTGAAAACTTATTTAATATTAATTTAATAGGAACTGCTAATAAAGTTATTGCACAGTACGGTACAATCAATCTATTTAACTTCTTTTTATAGAATTCTTTAATATCATTTCTAGATTTTACTTTATAGATGCTAATTGCACAAAACCCTGAAATCCAAAAGAACAAAGGCATATGAAAACTATAAATAAATTTATGAATAAATTCATAAAAATAATTATTGTTAAAATCGTCTGTTGGGAATGAATGTCCCAGAACAACTAATACTATTCCAAATCCTCTTAAATAATTTATTTTTTTATTATATTCCATATATATCCCCTTCCCATTGGTAATATTTATATTTATTTTTAAGCTGTATTTCTATATTAATTATTTCATTACTACTCTAATCTATATAATAAAGATATTAATGCAGTCTATGATAATATTAGTAAAGATAAAATTAATAATAATCCACCAAATAATATCCTAATAATTCTATCAACAAAAAAAGCATAAAGACAAATAAAAAGAAGAAAATAGATACGCTTATTAATATTACAGATGAAGAAACCAAATGAAATGTTCCTCTTACTAAAGAAAAACAGATTTTAATAGATTAATTCATCTTACCTGTTTTATCTCTATTTCTATATTATTAGAACTTGTATTTGATAATTTTTCATAATTGACTGACCATGTTGTGATAGAAGTATGACCGAACTTGCTACTTATTTATATATCTATCTCTCTTTTAGTTAAAACACCAACTACTTCTTACCATTGATATTTATGTATTTTAAAATTAATATTTACAACTCTCTATTTCTATATTATTCTAATCCCGTAACATCTAAAATTTTATAGAAATTTGATTACTTTTGCGAGCCCACAAAAAAACTCACCAGTATCTGTTTACTTTGCTTTTTAAACTTATCCAAAATTTTCTTTAATTCACTAAATTGATTTATCTTTAATAATATCCCTCCATACACATAAATTGCACTTCCTAGTATTGAGGTAATTCCCATTTTCATAAACTCTAATAACACGTTGTTTGAATTTATTTTCACAATATATTCTTTTGAATACATTATAATTAAAATAAGCGGTATACATGAAATAAATAATTTCACTATACTTATAACTGTGTCTTTAGATATACAATTTTTAATTTTTTTATTAACATTAAAATATAATACAATCATAGATACTATACTTCCTATTGTTGAAGCTAATGCTATTCCTCCAACCCCTAGTATATCTTTTAGTATAAAACCTGTTGCTATATTAACTAGTATAGCTAAAAATGTATTTATCATGGGTGTTTTAGTATCTCCTAAAGAATAACATACTCTTGAAAGTATATTATTAATTGCTATAGCAAATAAACCGAATGCATAATAATAGAAAGCTTTCGCTGTCATTATAGTACTTTCGCTGTTAAATGCTCCCCTTTGAAACAAAAATTTTACTATATATTCATTATACATAATTGCTATTATTACTATTGGCATCAATACTATAAACATGGTTAATATACTTTTATTGGTTTCTTTATGCAGTTCTTTATTTTCACCATTTGCTATAACTTTAGTTAAGTTTTGATATATGATAGTAGTTATAGAGACTATTATTATATCTACTATTAAAGCATTTAATTTTAATGCATAATTTATAGCTGCGACACTTCCACTATCTAAAGATGATGCATATATTCCATTAAATACTCCATTTATTTGAGTCATTCCTGTTCCTATGCATATAGGAACTATCAGTGTTAATATTTTATTTAAATTTTTATCTTTAAAATTTAAATAAAATTTATATTTAAATTTAACTTTTTTTAATGCATATCTTAATATGCATATTTGAATAATTAAAGCCATAGACACCACTATCGAAAGTCCTACTACTCCAAATTTATTAATAAATAATATAAAATAGATTATCAAAATAATATTATATGGAATACCTATGCTCGCTGGAAGTGAAAAGTTATTCTCACATTGCAATATAGCTGTAAATACATAAATTAATGTATTTAAAATTATCACACTAGCTAAAATCCTCGTTAAAAGTACCGTCAAAGTATACTTATATCCAATAAAACCTGGCGCCATTATTATTACTAATTGTGGAGCAAATAATTCACAACAAATAGTTAAAATTAAACTTACTATTAATAATATTGTAATTATATTAGAGGTAAACTTTTCTAATTCCTCATTCTCAGCATTATATTTTATTTCATTGTAAATTGGAATTATTGTTGTTGCAATAGCTCCCCCTATTATGACAAATAAAACATTAGGTATATTTGATGCCATTAAATATGCATCAGCCTGTATTGTAGTACCAAATTTGACTGCAGTAAAATAATCCCTTAAAAATCCTAGTACTTTTGAAAGTAAATTAAAAATTATCATTAATGATGCTGTTTTTAATATGCTATTTTTCATCCCTCTATCCTACCGTAATTTCTTTAATATTTTTGCAGGCACACCACCTATTACTGAAGCAGCTTCAAAAGATTTATTAACAACAGCATTTGCTGCAACTATACAATGCCTTCCCAAATTTACCCCTGGCAAAATAACTGCTCCAGTAGCAATCCAACAATCATTTTCTATATTAATTGGTTTAACTGTTGCGCCTTGTTCTTTTATACTTAAATTTAAATTAGAATAATTATGATTTGTATCAATAATAGTAACATTATGCGCAATAATTGTATCAGCTCCAATAGTAACTTTACTATTGCTAGTTATTATTGTACTTATTGATACATATACTCCTTCATTTATTATAAGTTCTGAATTATCATGTACAATAAGTCTAGCGTTATCAGAAATATAGCTATTATTACCTATTATTAGCTTTGAATTTTTCCCCATAATAATTCTTGCCTTTGTTGATATAAACACATTGTCTCCTACTTCAAAATAAGACTCTTTATAAATTAATTTAATTTTGAAGCTAATTAAAGTACTTTTTATTTTATTTTTTAAAGCTCCCATAATATCTCCCTACTTAAAATTGAAACTTGTATTCTTTTTCTTACCAATAATAAATGAAACTTTACAATTAATAAATTCTATTATTGGCTTCAATATCATTAAACACATAACTACATTTACTATTGTTAGGATATTTCTAATAAAAAAATTATTTATATTTATATTTATAATATTATATTGAATTGGGTCCAAGATAACCAAATAAATTATAAAATGTAAACTCATAATTACCAAAGAATTGCTTCCAATAAACTCCAACAATTTAAATTCCCTTATTATTTTAGCAATATAGTATATAGATATTACTCCAATAATAGATGTTATTATAAATATAATATAATTTCCATATTGACAAACCATCATTGATACTATAACAGGGTTAAAAAATATTGCAGTCATAAATACTATAACGGTAGTTATGCAAAATATTATCATATCCTGTTTCTTATTTGTTCTTACGGATAATCCATACTCTCTCACCATATTACCTAAAGTAAAGAATACTAATCCTGTAAATGCCACATCAATTTTAAAAGGTAAAACTAAATTAACCTTAGACAATAATAACCCTATTATAAAAAAGATCATAATATATAACTTTAAGTAATCATTTCCAAATCTTTTGACTAGCAAAAAATAGATAATTTCTACAACAAATAAACACACTAAAAACCATAAAGGTCCATTCCAAATTCCTTTTTGAGTTATATAAAAAAAACTATTTATTAATTGACCATATTCAATCTTTGGTAATATATTTGCATTTGAAGCAAGTGCTTGTACTATTAATGATATTATCCAAAAACAGCAATATGGTTGTAACAGGCTTCTCCCTTTTTTGATAATAAAGCTTCTATTGTCATTATATCTTCTCACATCAAATAAGTATCCCGATATAACAAAAAAAAGTGGCATATGAAAGACATATATATACTTAACAATAATATTAGGTAGCGATCTATGCCCCAACATTACCATTAATATACCTATTCCTTTCATAATATTTATTATCTTAGATTGTTTTTCATTTATCATTAATACTCTTCTCCTTCTTAAACTCAGTACATAATAAAGCATAAATAATAAATAACAACACAGGTATTGAGAAATGCAGTGTGCCTGATAATATACTTGGAATGATAAATATCTGCAATTTATTTAAATTTACAAAACTTTTAATTTTTATATATTTAAATAATAAATAAAATATGTATATAATTGCTACTACCATTAAACAAATTCCAAATCTTGCTCCAATTTCAATAAACATATTATCTGAAAATATTATTTCCCCATAAGATTCTGATAATCCTGACATATCACTATTAAATGGCGCTCCAATCATACTATATCCTAATATATATTGTAAACCGATAATCCATCTTTGTCCTCGTGAACCATTTAATAAGTAATCTAAATTAAAAAAGTAAATATTATATTTATTAACAGCCATATAAGCAGCTATTAATACTATTGCTGTTAATATTAATATCTTATATTTATTTAAAAGATACGTTATTCGTTTATATTTCTTATCTCTTGATACCATTTTATTTCTAATATACAAATATACAATAAGACAAAAGATGCTTGTTCTTGAGAATGTTAGTAAATTACATATAACTAATAAAATATTACTCATACATATAAATTTTTTACCTTCTTTTACTCTAAAATAGTCTAATATACACAGCATAATAATAAAATATAAACCTGCATGATTTGGGTTCCCAAAAATAGACATCATTCTAGTCTTACTTGTTCCAACCCATGCATAAGCTAGCATCATATCCTCACTTACCATACCTAAATAATCATTTCTCCAAAATAATACAAATGATATTACTATAATTATATAATTACATGCGTTTAGAACTTTAACCAATTTATTCATATTTATTTCTTCCCTTAACTGAGAAAAAATAATAAAATATATGTACCAAAAATAAAAATTAATATTACTATTTTTTAATAACCAATTAATGAACTCATTTGTATTACTTTCGCAAATTAATTTTAATAGTACTATAAAAAAATACATCCAAAATATTATATGAACAAACTTAAAGTTACTATTAAACTTCTTTTTAATGAATATTATATAAAATATAAATGTACATGAAAATACGACCTTAAGTATGTTTATTAAAGTATCTATACCTGGTATTAAAGCTCTAATTAATATTTCAAACAACAAGAATAAAATGAAAATAGTTATACTATAATTAATAAACTTATTGCTGGTCTTCACTTCTTTCAAATAACTTAAATTCATAATTTATCTCCTCAAATTAATTATATTCGTTAGTATACATACTACAAACCTTACTTATAGAGTAATCCTTAGAACATTCTTTTTGCTTTTTCGCCATTTCCTTAAAATCAATTTTATCTTCTAAAATATCTTCCATTATATTTTTTAAGCATTCCGTTGTTCTTTCAGATAAAATAAATCCTGAAACCCCATTTTGAATTATTTCATTTGGTCCATCACATGGGGTGGATATAACTAAACACCCTGCTGCCAATGCTTCTATAACTACCATCCCAAAAGATTCATTAACTGATGGAATTATTAATGCATCAATACCACTTAATATATTGCCAATATCTCTTCTTACACCTAAAAATAAAAAGTATTCTTCTAATCCATATTCCTTAATCATATCTAGGCATTCTCTTTTATATTTATCATCTTTTTCATTATCAAAAATAGAATCACCAACAAAAAGTATTTTAAATTTTCTACCTAACACCTTAAGTTCTTTAGCGGTTTCTATGAGTAACTTTTGTCCCTTTATCTCTTGAAATCTTCCTATAGTAGCAAACACTTTTTCATCTTTTGATAACTGTAATTCTTGCCTTATTTTTTGAGAATCACAATTGTCAAATTTACTTATATCAATTCCTAAAGGAATCTTAACTATCTTCTTTAATTCTATTCCATTATTGATTAAATTTTCCTTAACTATATTAGAAACAGAAACTATCTTATCTATAAATAAATTGACCATATTTCTCTTAATCAAATTAAAATGATACCATTGTCCATGACATATCCAAATAATTTTACACTTAGAAAAACACATCTTGCTTATTATGCTTAATAAAAATCCTGTTTTCCATTCATTTGTTTGAATTATATCTATTTTATTTGCTTTTATTATGGTGTTAAACTTTCTAATACAGCTTATAATTTTAAATTTCTTAATATCTTCCTTATAATCATAAATTATTGTTTTTATTTCTGCTGTTTTGCTTTCTTCTGTAAGCTTTCCTTGTTTAAAACATAATAGAACTGGATTTATTTCATTAAAATTATTATTAAACTCTATAATTAAGTTCAATAAGCTAGTTTCTCCTCCACCTAAATTCGACAGTTCAGAAACAAATAAAACATTCATAGCACACCTCTTCTTAATTATTAATGAACTCTTGTATTATATTCACATTTTTATTTTGGAGCTTCTTATCCAATATGTCTTTTATTCTTTGCTTTTCTAATTCTTTATTGTTTAATAAGTTTACTGTATCCCTGATCATCTTATCTGAATCAATGTTAGAATCAACCCAATTATCTCCATCACCTATTGATTGAGCTATAAATTCTAATCCAAATTCTTTAACACAACTCTCTACCTTACTATGATATATAATAGGCAATACTGGAATATTAAGTAATATCGAAATAACAACAGAATGAAATCTCATTCCTACTATTAAATCATATTTTTTCATTTCATCTAAGATACCCCACATATTACTATATTCATAAATATCAACATCAGTTTCTTTTTGTATTTCTTTAAAGAAGTTTATATCATACTCATATTGAAAAGGAATTAATTTAATATAAAATCCATATTTCTCTAACCTTTTAATATATTTAATCATTTCCTTTATATAATCTGCTCTTTTTTTGTCAGAATTTAAAAGCAATGGAGCTATAACTATACCAATTTTATCTTTTTCATTTTTGGGTTTATCTTCATTAGAAAAACTATCTTTAAAATCATAAACAACATCATTAGTCAACTGAATATTATTAAGTCCTATTTCTTTCAATAGATCATATGATTCCTTGTCTCTTAAGCTAATACAATCAACTTGTTCTAGTACTTTCTTAAATTTAATCATTGATTCTTCCATTATTATAGGACCTGCACCAGCGCCTAATATTATTATTGTTTTGTTTAGGACTTTTTTAAAAAAGTTTATCATAAAGAATAGAGTTACTGTTGATTCAGGATTCCAATCTGATAATGCCCCTCCACTACCTATAATAAGATAATCATTACAAAATAAATTTTTTATTACCTTAAAAGGATTATACTTAAACATTCTTAATATAGATTTAAACCTTAAATCAAAATTAGTAGAAACAGTATTTAAACCTTTATGGTATTTCTCAATACTCTTAGGTCTCCCACCCATTACATTAATTACATTATTAGGATTATTATTTCCAATAATTTCTATTATACTTTTTAAAATCAATTCGTCTCCTAGATTTTCATAACCAAACCATCCATAAATCAAAAATCTCTTTTTCATAACTCACTTCCTACTCGCTAAAAACTTTTGTATATGCCTTTTCCCAACTATAATTTGTTAGTATTATATTTCTACACTGATTACCGAAGCTTTCATTTATGGCATTATCATTTAAAGCTTTAACTACATAATAAACCCATTCATCTTCTGTCGTTGGCACATAAATATTTTTATTGTGCTCTAACTGACTTATTCCTTCTACACTTATTTCAGAAGCTACTATAGCCCTTTTACAACTCATAGCTTCTAACACTTTATTTTTCATTCCTGTTCCAAATCTTAATGGTGATACATAAACACGTGCACATGCTATACTTCCTACTATATCATCTACAAATCCAGTTACCTGTATATTATTACTTATTAAGTTACAAATATCCTCATCTGAATTTTTTCCTACTATAATAAATTTAACTTCACTATCTTTTTCTAATATTTTAGGAAATATCTTTGTTGCAAAGAATATTGCTGCATCCTTATTAGGGGGATAATCCATTATTCCAGTAAATATTATATTCTTAGAACTTGAATTAGGGCATCCGCTTGAATCAAATTTATTATAATCTACACCTAAAGTAATATTATCTATTTTAGATTCACTCTGTATTCATTTTTTTTCATAAGAAGCATCACTTTCGGATACAAAAAAAACTTTATTAAATTTACTATAAAGCTTTTTTTGTATCTTTTTATAATATTTACTTTGCATTTTATTATAAATTTTTTCTATAAGCGTAGTACTGTCTATATTTGATTTCCTATCAAAATACAAACTCATGCTATCATATGCCATAAAAACAGCTTCCTTTGTATTTACATTATTAATTAAATTCATACTTAATGGCTGATCAAAGATTATTTTATCATAATCATTATTTATATATAATAGACTTTCATCATATTGATATATACCATAAGGAATTCTTTTCAGCATACTTATAATTCTTATAAATTTCCCTTTTTTTCTCAAGTCTAAATAATATACATTATCTATGTACTTTAACACTTCTATTTCAGCATATTCATCTTTTTCGTCATAATATAATAAATCTATTCTATCATTAAATTTCTTATTTTCCTTTAACATATTAAATAGTGCATGTATTCCCCCTGATTTATGAGGGGGAAATGGACAATAAGGAGTTATAATTAAAACTTTCTTCACAGCTATTCCTCCATATATATTTTTTCTAATTTAGCTATCATTTTTTCTAGTGAATATTCCTCTTCCACTAATCCTCTAGCTGTTATAACTATATTCCTATTTTTTTCTCTGTTATAATAAATGTCTTTAATTGTATTTACAAAATCACTAACAGAATGATTTTCTATTAAGTACCCTGTTTTTCTATTTTTTACACTATCACTTATTCCACCCACATTTGCAGCAACTACCAAAACTCCTGCACTAAAAGCTTCTATTATACTCATAGGGAAAACTTCCCTATGAGAAACTAATAAAGATACATCAATTTTTTCAAGGAACTTAGGAACCTCAGATACATTACCTATCATATTAACGTTTAAATTTCTTCTAGATATTTCATTAGCAATGCTTTCTCTTAAAGGACCATCCCCTGCTATATAAGCATTAAACTCTATATCTGTTTTTCCTATTTCATCTATTATATCTAAAAATAATTTATGATTTTTAACTTCATCTAACCTAGCTAATATTCCTATATTTAATGGATCGCTATCGTTTTTTAAATACTTAGAATTAAATTTGAATTGCTTAGTATCAGTACTGTTAGAAACAACAATTATTTTGTTTTCTTTTATTCCCTTATCCACCATTCTCTTTTTATCTAAATCACAAACTGTTAGCAATTTAGTAATAAAAGAATTAACATACCAAGCGAACGCCTTATTCCCTATCTTTTCTAGTGCTGTCAAATTATGTTTGGTGTATAATAGTTTTATTTTTTTTCTATATATAAATTTAGCCAACAATGACATCATACTTAATCTTAAAGAATTTGCATGTATTACATCCACTTTTTCTTTTCTAACTATATTAATAATTTTGAATACATTAACTACAGGATTCTTACTTAAATAAACAAAAGAATTCATATTCTTAAGTTTATTCCTATATTCCCCATCCTCAGCAGCAGTAATCAAATTAATATTCCTCGATATCATATTATTTTCTATTTTAAAAAAATAAGTTTCTGCGCCTCCAACTCTTAGCTGATCTGTTAATAATAAAACCTTTTTTTTCATATAGTACCACCTTTTAAATAATATCACTAAACTTATCTATTATAGTACTCCACTTATAATTATTACGAATAAGTTCTTGTGCACTATTTGATACTTTAATTATTAAATTTTCATCATTTAGTAATTCTGCTACCTTACTAGAAAATTCTTTGTTATCATTACAAATAAATATATCCCTATTATTTATAGCATTTATTCCTTCTGCTCCTATATAATTAGTTATTACTGGAATACCCATAGCCATTGTTTCTAATATTTTAGTTTTTATTCCAGAACCATATGTTAATGGAGCAACTGCAATAGTACATTCTTGAACATGGGGTCTTACGTCTTCAACTTCACCTGTAATTTCAACATTGTTATAATTAAAAAGTTCTTTTCTAAATTCGTCTGGACATTTTCCAACAATTCTAAACTTTACATTCGGAATTTTATTAATTATCTCAGGAAAAATGTTGTTTAAAAACGCTCTCACTGCATCCTTATTATGCGCTACATACATATTTCCTAAAAATACTATATATTCTTTCTTTTTAGTTTCATATACTTTTTCTGAAAAATAATCATAGTCTACTCCTATGGTAATATCTAATGATTTATCTTCCGAAATACTTTTATTAAAACTTTCCGCTTCTACCTTTGATACAAATATTACACTTTTGTAATATTTAGCAATGTTAATTTCATATTTAGAAAGAAGATTACTTTCCTTTTTTATTATAAACTCCATTATATTTTTATTATCTATAAAACTATTTATAAATCCAGGCAATCTTTTAGAATATGCCCCTATTGCATCCCTACTTAATGTACCACTCTCGAGTTGCCTCTTATATCTTTTTGATAAAAGATCATCCATATCTAAAATTTTATTGTATTTGCTCTCATCTAAATCCTTTAAGTATTCACCTGTTCTAGCCATATCACATATAACAATATCTGGCTTATACTCATTAATAACTCTATCTAATTGTTTTTTTGCTCTTTTAGAATAATATACCGAAACTTGTAAGGGCCGGTTATTTGATAAGATTGATTGAAATACTAAATTCTTAATTTTTTCAAATTTACTAGGAAGATCTCCACAATAAACTTTTGTTATAAAATCTGGTTGCCTTATGTTTTTTTCATCTTCATCTATTAAAGAAAATAATCTTACTTCACAGTTATGCTGTTCAACTAATCCCTTACAATAATTATATAATACTACTTTTCTACCATCATTAACCGGGTATATCAATCTAGTAGTGACAAATAACACCTTTTTCAACATTTATCTCCAATCCAATTTAAAAAATTAATTTAAATAATGTTTTGATAATCTCGAAGATTATCCATATATTTTTTATTTACAATGTAAATGCTATCCTCAGTCTCTAAAGTCATAACATCTGCTATTCCTATTAGCACTATTCTCTTTCCATTATTTATAGCTATATTAGATTTTGATTCAATTACCCTTGCATTTCCTTCAAGTATATTATTGTTAATATCTTTTTCTTTATATCTCTCAACTGACTTCCAAGTTCCAATGTCATCCCATTCAATTTCACTTGGAATAACATAAATATTTTTTGATTTTTCCAATATTGCATAATCTATAGATATAGCTTCTGTTCTATGATACCTTTCATTTATTAACTTTTGTAAACTTTCTTCTCTTACATTTTCTATTTCGCGAATAGCCTCATATGTTTGTGGTAAATATTTTTTTATTTGATCTATTATAGTTGAAGTCTTCCATAAAAACATTCCACCATTCCAAAGATACGATTCATTTTCAAAATACTTCTTAGCTTTCTCTTCATTTGGCTTTTCAACAAATTTATCTACTTTGAACGTATTTAAAGTACCATTTTCACTAATTTTATTATTATATTTTATATATCCATAGCCTGTTTCTGGTCTATTTGGCTTCATCCCCAATGTTATTATTGCTTCTTCATTATTTTTTATGAACTCTTCTGCTCCTTCTATTATATTTCTAAATTTTTCTTCATTCTTTATTAGGTGATCTGAAGGAAGTACAATCATAGTTGAGTCTTTATAATGTCTACATATGACTAAAGCTGACAATGCTATACATGGAGCTGTATTTCTTCCTTCTGGCTCAATTATTATGTTGCTCTCTGGTAATTCAGGCAACTGTTCTTTTACCAAATTAACATACATTTCACCAGTACAAACAAATATTCTTTCTATTGGTATAATAGGCCTTATTCTATTTACTGTCATTTGTATCATTGTGTCTTCGCCTATCAAATTTAAGAATTGCTTAGGTCTTTCTTCCGTTGATAATGGCCAAAATCTCGTTCCTTTTCCCCCCGCCATTATTAAAGCACATAGCATTACAATACCTCCTAAAAATATTTATTTTAGATATCAACTATACCTATAGTATGGCTATATTAATTTTATCAGTCTCTATTTCCTTATTTATGAAAAATAAGTTTTTATAATATTCTACGTTTTCTCTAATTCCATCTTCAAAATCATATTCAGGAACCCATCCTAAAAATTCTCTCGCTAAAGAATTATCTAAATAACTATGCAATATATCCCCTTGCCTTGGTTCTTTATAAATAACGTCAACATCGCTATTAAAAACTTTTTTTATAGTTTCAAACAACTCATTCACAGTTACTGGCATATTGGTGCTAACATTAACAATCCTATTATCCCCCTTGTTCAAAGCAAGTAAATTTGCCTTAGCAATATCTTTAACATAAATAAAATCTCTAGTCTGTTCCCCATCTCCAAATATAATAGGAGATTCATTATTTAAAAACCTATCTATAAATATAGAAACGACCCCACCTTCTCCTTTTGGATCCTGTCTCATACCATAAACATTAGAATATCTAAAAATCGTATATTTAATACCATATAAGCTACAAAATGTTTTAATATAATGTTCTGGTGTATGCTTAGAAATCCCATAAAATGATATTGGTTCAACAGGATGCTTCTCATCAACTGGCAAATATTCCGGATTACCATATACAGCTGCTGAAGATGGATAAATTATTTTGTTCACTTCAAATTTTCTACAACATTCTAATACATTTATAGTTCCTACAATATTAATATTAGCATCAAATCCAGGCCTTTTTAATGAAGTTTGTACATCTATTTGAGCAGCAAAATGATATACAATTTCTGGCTTTTCAATTTGAAATATTAACTTTAAGGCATCTATATTAGTTATATCACACTTATAAAATCTTGCTTTATCATTTAAATTATCTATTTTTCCGGTTGACAAATCATCAATAACACAAACTTCATGGTTGTTATCTATTAACTCATCTACTACATTTGAGCCTATAAACCCAGCTCCACCTACAACTACTATTTTCATATTACATCCCCTATCTTGCATGTTCATCCCCTAAAAACACACTAAAAGTTTTCATAATTAACTTTATATCAAGTAGAGTATTTCTTTCACGTACATACTTAACATCCAGCTTCATCCAGTCTTCAAACCCAATATCACTTCTCCCTGAAACTTGCCAATAACAAGTGAGTCCTGGCTTTATTTCGAGCCTTTCAATCATCCAATCTTCAAATACATCTACTTCCTTTGGAAGTGATGGCCTTGGACCAACTAAGCTCATTTCACCCTTCAAAACATTTATTAATTGAGGAAGTTCATCAACGCTTGTCCTTCTTATAAATCTTCCAACCCTTGTTATCCTTGGATCTTCCTTCATTTTAAACATTGGTCCACTCATTTCATTTTTATTCCGTAGTGAATCCTTTAATTCTTCTGCATTGACTACCATAGACCTAAACTTATACATTTTAAATTTCTTTCCGTACCTTCCAACCCTTTCTTGGCTGAAAATCGGATTTCCTTCAGATTCAAGTCTGATTAAAGCAGCCACAACAAAAAATATCGGACTTAAAACTACAAGCCCAATTACTGAACAAATCACATCCATAGTTCTCTTTAAAAAACAATATATTAATTTTGAATCTTCCTCTTGTTTTTTAAACAAAACTTCTTCATTATTAAGTTCTAGTTGTTGCATTTACCTACTCCCCTAACTTATTAAATTACTCTACATTCTAAATTATTCTATATTATTGAAAATTATTACTTAAAATATATACATTTCATTTTTGGTTATCATTTCACAATAATGATAATAGCTACTGAATTACTAACTTTTATCATTATATCATATCTTTACTATTGCGTTAAGTCTTGTAAACATTGCCATTTAACATTTTTAATTTCCATATTTAGACCATATTTTTTCAATCTACTTACTCATTGT
This sequence comes from Clostridium sp., assembly GCA_031292145.1. Taxonomy (GTDB): domain Bacteria; phylum Bacillota; class Clostridia; order Clostridiales; family Clostridiaceae; genus Clostridium. The sequence continues at coordinate 21,970 of JARLHR010000084.1, forward strand.
CTAAAAAAAAACGGAAAAGAGGCACCTTTCACAATAAAAGGTATCTCTTTTCCATTTTTTTGATATTTTTTATGCCATATATAAATTGTTTTAGGCACATGAAAATAAATAACAAGTCCAAAGCTGCCATGACTATTTTTCATCAGGCAAGGAAGTAAAGTGCCATCATAGCGGGCCTATTATGGCATTTTGCTGACGCAGGATGATGGAAAATATGCTGGCAGATGGACTTGTTATTTTTTTGATTGTGCCTTATGCAAAGTCTGCATAACTAAATAAAAACATTCAAGGATTCAATTGTTACTTAATTTTTTTCATTATTACTTCCATAGTAATAATAATACTTCCCTCTAGTATTTTCCACTGCATGTAGTACAGTTCCTATTATATTGGACCCTACTTTAGTTAGAAGATTTTTAGCTTCACTTACCGCTTGTCTGTTTGTTCTCTGCGCTCTTATAACAAGAATGGTTCCATCTACTTTTGTAGAAAGAATTTGAGCATCTGTAACCGCCTGAAGTGGAGCACTATCTAAAATAACTATGTCATACTTTTGTTTTAAGTTTTCTATTAGATTATTCATAGAAGATGATGCCAACATTTCTGATGGATTAGGTGGAATCTTACCAGATGGCAAAATATCAAGGTTTTCATTACGACTTTGTATTACTTCATCTAGTTTTTCTTTTCCTATAAGCACCTCTGATAATCCTTTCAAATTAGATATTTTGAAATTTTTATGTACTGAAGGCTTTCTCAAATCACAATCAACTATTATAACTTTTTTTTCATTTTGAGCAAAAGCTAATGCAAGATTTCCTGAAACCGTAGATTTTCCTTCTGCTGCTTGTGCACTTGTAACTACTATTGTTTTTATTTCCTTATCAAATGATGAATATTGAATATTTGTTCTTAAAGTTCTATACGCTTCAGCTGCTATTGATTTTGGTTTTTGTTCAATAACAAAACCTCTATATTTTTGATTTGCTACTGCATCCTGTAATTTATTTCTTTTAAACATCACCTATACCCCCTTAATCCAATTCATCAGGAATTGCACCGATAACCGGTACCCCTAAAATTTCTTCTAGTTGTTCCTTGGTTTTGAATGTATCATCCATAAATTCTAATAAAAATGCTAATCCTGCGCTAATCATGAGCCCTAGTAAAAAAGCAATAGCTATATTTAATTTTTTATTAGGACTACTTGGACTTTCTGGCAGCTGTACACTTTCTATTACTTTAACATTACCATTTGGTATAAGTTGTGTTGATGTTCTTATAAATTCCGTTGTAACTGATTGAACTACATCTTTAGCCAATTCTTTATCTGTACTTACATATTTAATTTCCAATATTTGAGTATTTGCACCTGGTGTAACTGTTAAGTTTTTAAGAACTTCTTCTGAAGTTGTGTTCAAATTATTTCTATTAATAGCTCTTTCAATTAAATCATTAGTTGTTACTACCCCTGCATAGGTCTTCATTAATTGCTGATACATTTGTATATCGCTATTATTATAATTTTCATCTTTACTGCTTTCTTTTCCTATAAACACCTTTGTACTTGCTTCATACTTTGGTGCTATTACGAAAAAACTAATAATTCCAGCAGTTACTGTCGCCATTAATGTTATTGAAAGTATCAACTTCCACCTTTTAGTCAGTATATGCATTATTTCTCCAATGTTTATAGTTTCTTCATTTCTTATAATTTCTTCATTGTTCATCCTTCAAACTCCCCATAAATACTATTTTTCTTTATAACTTAAAAATTTTTATCCAACCGAAGAAATTTTTCTTCATTATTTAAATATAAATTTCAGTTAGTTCCCCTCGTCATTCCCATCTCCTTAAAAACTAGTGAATTTTCTACCATTATATCACAAAATACTTATCTTTAGCAAAAATTGTCGTTTCTTTATACTTCTACTACTTTTATAAATAGTTACTTTATATAAATAACCCAAGTTAAAAACTCAAATTATTTTAGCACTATATTAGCCTATAAAAATTTTGAAAATTATACATATAAACTTATCATAAAATACTTTAATAAATAAATCCATCCTAAAATTCCTCATTTCGTTATATTTTTTTAGTAATTCATAACATCTAAACATTTACACTACCTTTTTCTATAAATTTACTTTAAATAATATTTTCATATATTTACGTATTTGAAGTTACAATCAAAAAAATTCACTACACTCATTACTTTTCAATTGTCAATTGTCAATTCATGTTGAAAGCCAAAGGCTTTTCTTCTTTCATTGACAAGTTAGCATTGATTATTTTAAATTCCCATGCACCAAAAAAATTCAAACATTAACTTTATAATTTTATAAAACAATTACCACTATCTATTTACTTTCTGGTATATATTTTATATTTTTATATAATTAATCAATATAAAAATACTCTTTATATTGTTAAATGATTTTATTATCACAATATTTCGCATATTTACTAGACTTTAATTAATTACTACACCAGAAATAAGAAACATATTGTATTTACTGTTTCTTATTTCGGTTAGCAATCATACAAATCTATAAATATGTAAATTTAAATCGATTTCAATCGTAATATAATTATTGATTTTATGTAAACGTAATACTATAATTTATATTAGAAATTTCTAAAATGTTTTAGCATTAATTAAAATATACACTTGAATTCAAGATAATAAAAAAATTAAAGAAAAGTGGGGATATTTAATGGCAAAGAAAAAATTTATAAAAACCACTTCATGTTTCATAGCAGGTGTGGTAAGTTCAACTTTCATAGTTCCTAACACTACCTTTGTTTTTGCCGATACTACTACCGGACAGACAACTTCAGATTCAACCACTCAAACTCAAACACCAATTTCAGCCAAAGAACGAGCATCCGTACATGATCCTTCTGTAGTAAAAGATGAGAAGACTGGTGAATACTATGTATTTGGTTCACATATTGAAGCTGCAAAATCTTCTGATTTGGAAAATTGGGACAAGTTCACTAACAGCTATACAACTCCAGATAATACGATTTTTGGAGATTTAGCAACAAACTTAGCTGGTTCTTTTGCATGGGCTGGCGAAAACGATTCAGACTGTAAAGGCGGCTATGCTGTATGGGCTCCTTCCGTTATGTACAATTCTGCTTATAAAAACTCTGACGGAACATATGGGGCATATATGATGTATTATTGTACCTCTTCTACTTATAAGCGTTCAGCTATTGGTTATGCAGTTTCTCAAAATATTGAAGGACCATATACTTATGTAGACACAATTATGTATTCAGGTTTTACTAATACTGGTAAAGCAACATATGATTCTAATAGTACTATAAATACTGAAGTTTCTACACTTACATCCGATAGCAGAATACCTACCGACGTTAACTCTAAGTGGTTTAATTCTGATGGAAGCTATAATACAGATTATGCACCAAATGCTATTGATCCAGAGTTATTTTGGGATCAAGATGGAAAGCTTTGGATGGATTACGGTTCTTGGTCAGGCGGAATATTTATGCTTCAAATTGATCCTGCTACCGGTAAACCAATATATCCGGGAACAGATGCAAATACTAGTGCCTTAAATAATACTGACAGATATTTTGGAAAAAGAGTCGCAGGCGGGCATACAGATTCGGGTGAAGGTTCTAAAATAGTTTATGATAAAGCTACCGGTTACTATTACTTGTATATGTCTTATGCTGGTTTAGCTGCACAAGGCGGATATAATATAAGATTGTTCAGGTCAACTAGCCCAACAGGTCCATTTGTAGATGCAAAAGGTCAAAACGCTGCATTGCCAAGTGCTGTTGATAATACTGCTTATGGAATAAAATTAATGGGTAATTATAAATTAAACTGCTTAAGTGTAGGCTACAGATCTGCAGGAGGTAACACTTCATTCATTGACGATGATGGTCAGATGTATCTTGTTTATCACCAAAGATTTGACGATGGTACAGAAAATCACCAAGTTAGAGTACACCAAATGTTTATAAACCAAGATGGTTGGCCAGTAGTTGCACCTTATGAAAATAATGACGATAAAATTTCCGCAACCGGTTATAGCTCAGACGATATAGTAGGTGATTATCAATTTATTAACCATGGAACTTCAAGCAGCGCTTCAATGCTAACTACTCAAAATATAAGATTAAATTCAGACGGATCAATAACCGGAGACATAACAGGTACTTGGAGTAAGACTGATGGAACTTATTATATGAATGCCATTATTGACGGAGTAACTTATAAAGGTGTCTTCTTCAAACAACAAGATGAATCTAGCTATGTTAATGAAGTAATGACTTTCTCTGCTGTTGGTTCTAATAATGAAGTTATTTGGGGAAGTAAACTTGAGTTAAGCGACAGCGATGCTCTTACTTATGTAGAGAATATTATAAGCAATGATATACCTACCACCACCAAAGCAGCTTTGACATTACCTACTTCCGCAGCATACGGTACAACAATTTCATGGTCTTCAAGCGACGAAGATGTGATAAGCAACGATGGTAAAGTAAACAGGCCAATTGGTTCAGATAAAACAGTAACACTTACTGCTACAATATCAACTAAAAGCGGACAAAGTATTACAAAAGAATTTAGTGTTCTTGTTAAAGGAATATTGAATTTTACTGAAACTCCACTCTATGAATATAATTTTGATTCATCAAATGGGACAAGTATTATAAATAGCGGAAGTGTCGGCACAACTACTAGTGCAAGTGCAACTTTAATAGGAAATTCATCTATTGTAGATGATAGTACTATGGGTAAAGTACTTCAGGTAAAAAGCAAAACTGGTGAAATAGATACAAATTACTTAGCATTACCAACTAATTCTTTCAGCACAATTTCAAAAAATGGTTTCTCAGTTGGTATGTGGGTAAATGTAGATACTACCGATTCTAATTACTGGCAGCATAGTGCATTATTCGAGGCAGATAGCAGCAAAGCTTATCCTATGACAAGAATAGGTGCTAACTTAATTGCAAGAATTAATGCTGGAAACGGATCATATTCAGATACAGATATAGCTTCGTTAAAATCAAATACATGGCAATATCTAACTTATACAGTTGGAACCACAGGTATTGTTGTTTACTTAAATGGTGTTGAAGTTGGAAGACAAGATAAAGATATTACTGCATCATTAGCAAATAATATACTTGCAAGCATTAATAACGTCAGAGTTGGAAGCGGAAGCATTTGGAATGATAAAGATTTAGCTTCAGCAAAATTTGATAATGTAGCTCTCTATGACTCTGCATTAACTGATCAAGAAGTAGAAGGTCTTTATACTAGAGAATTATCATCACTCTCTGAAACATCAGCAATCAACAGCGTTGCAACAACTCCAGCAAGTGTAACTTTGACCCCTGGGGTAACAAAGCAATTATCTGTAAAAGTAGATGCATCAGGCGGAGCAGCTGAAACAGTAACTTGGTCAAGCAGTGATACAAATGGTAAAGTAACAGTTAATCAAAATGGACTTGTAAGCGTAGCAAAAGATGCAACAATTGGAGATTATGATATCAAAGCTACTTCTACAGTTGATTCAACTAAATATGGAACAACAACTGTTAACGTAGTTAGTTCATCAGATAATCAAGGCGGCAATAGCAATTCAGGAACAACTACATCAGACACATTAGAAATAACAACACAGCCAATTGCTCAAACAGTAACTCAAGGAAATACAGCTAAGTTTAGTGTTGAAGTGACAGGAACAGCACCTTTTACTTATCAATGGCAAAAAGATAATAAAAATCTAAAAAATAGTGACAATATAAGCGGAGCTAATGGAGCATCACTATCAATAAACAGCGTAACTGCAAGCGATGAAGGAGATTATAGATGTATTGTATCAGATGAAACTGGAAATACAACAACAAGTAGTGCAGTAAAATTAACATTAAGTTCAAACTCAAACTCCAGCTCTAACTCAAGTTCAAATTCTAGCTCGAGCTCAAATTCAAGCAGTACCAGTACTGCAACTACCACTACAAGCAATAGCAGTTCAAACCACGAATCCGCTAGCAAATCTAGTAGTAGTTTATCATCAAGTACATCTACAGATACTGGTACTATTACTGTAGATGCTAATGAAGCATCAGTACAAAACGCTATAAAAAACTCAGCCGAAAAAACTATTATCATCAACCTTCCAACTGTAACTCAACCTAACTCTACAAACAATGTACCTATATTAACTCAAAATATTATTCTAGGTTTAAAAGCCAATTTAGATAAGACTTTAGTTCTAAAAACAAATGATTCTACTATTGAAATTAAAGGTAAAGATGGCCAAATTCAGTTTACTCAAAATAACACTCCTCTTTCTGGATTTACTACAATAGGTCAAAGTAAATATTACTTAAATTCTAATGGAATCATGCAAACAGGCTGGGTTCAAACTCCTGATAGTAATTGGTATTATCTAGACAAAGCAACAGGCGTTATGAAATCAGAGTGGATTCAAGATACAAATGGTATTTGGTATTATCTTAACAAGACATCTGGCGCTATGAGCACTGGCTGGGTTCAAGATACTTACGGTGCTTGGTATTACCTTGATAGAACATCAGGCGCTATGAAAACAGGCTGGATTCAAGATAACGGACAATGGTATTTCCTATATTCTAACGGTTCACTTGCAACCTCAACTACTATTGATGGCTATGCAGTTGATGAAAGTGGTAAATGGATAGGATAAGTTAAGAGTTAATGTTCAATTGTCAATTTTCAATGCTCAATTGTCAATTAAGGTTGAAAGCCATAGACTTTCTTTTATTTTTTCAGAAAAGCCTATGGCTTTTCATCCTTCATTGAAAATTGAGTATTGATCATTGAGTATTGACATTGTTAATTATTTCAAATTCTACCAATTCCAATACATCAAGAAAACACTTCACAGTTATCAATTACATCAACAGTATATATAATATCAAGTTCTTCTAATTCATTTCTTAATAAATTTAATCGAGTGCTAGTCATATTATCTGCTACTACTATTATATCCTATAATATTTTTGGTTAAAACAAAAAATTGCACTAAATAATCTTTAGTGCAATGCATGTACTTTGCATTTCTTCTCTACCCTCTTTTATACCTTCTTCTCTTCCTTCTTTTTTAGCTTTGTCCCTCCATTCATCAAGTATAAAAGCATTTCTTGCAACCATAAGTTCAACCTGATTTCTAAAACTATGTCAAATTGACTTTTGCATAGTTTTTCATTCTATTAACTAAATAGAATGGTAGTATCACAGGATTCAACTACTAGGATTAAGACAACCATCTTAAAATCTCACTTTACATTAAAGTAATGCCTTTGTTATTCTATATCTTAACAAAGTACTGCAAAATTATGGGTGTTACCCATTCCTCAAATATATTATTCCACCAAAGCCTTTCCTTCTAGGTGTACTTTGACAGTCATTATATCTTAAAGATTAATTTTTATGCTATTCCTAATATTTGTTTCCTATTAACTATCCAATAATCAGGATTTTCACCTGCCTTTCTCTTTATAATTTTATTTATATAACTCCATTTACTCCATTCATTCTTTTGATTAAATAACTTAAGGTTATCTACGAATTTGCTTTTTAGTATTTTAGGTATTTTTTCTTTGAATTTATAACTTCTTCTGGCAATTACCATAGCAGCACCATTATGGATTTCCATCCCATGTTGATGACAATATTTATATAATCCTATTTTGCTTGTATATTGAGGTTTTACTTTAACTAACTCTATGCCTTCTTTATAACAAGAGGCTTCAAGCATGGTCAGTAGCCTTGAGTATATAAATCCATGCTTTATTCTTGCAAATTTACTTTGGACATCTTTATAATTTTTAAATTTTAGATCCTCTGTAACACCTAAAATTTTCCCTGCTTCTGATACACTTATCATCATATCCATATAGATTCACCTCATAAAATAAGTGTATCCCAAACATGTTCTTTTATCCTGTTAAATCATATTTTGTCATACTTTTTAACAACTGTTACTACCTCCCATTTATCAGCTTCTAATATCTTTATAGCTTTATAGCTGATTCTGCTAGCGAATCAACTACTGTGTTTTTAATCCAGTTTTTAATTGCTTTTATTTCTACATCACTAAGTGAATTAAAATATAAAGCTATAACTTTAATTCTTTCTAAAAACTCTGCTGCATCCATCTTTTGATCTAGTAAAAATATTGCTGATGTGACGTTCTTAATATCTATAAGTTTATTTTTCTCAAGTTTTTCGTCATTACTTATATCAAATACATCGTATGTAAAATTCAATATATTATTACTAAAAAGTTCTTCATTATTATAATTTATTATTCATGCTAATTCAACTCTTTGCGTGATAAGTCAGTACCAAAAGTATTACATAAACAAACTGACACAAGTTTAAATTAATAATCTTGTGTCAGTATTATAAATAAATTTAAATAAATAGATACATCAGAAACCGAAACACAACATGTTACTCATTTCGGCAAGCTATTGCTTAAGTTTAATTCTTGTGTCTTAACCGAATAAAGTCCTGTCACTTAATGCTTCTGCTCCATTGGCCTTTTCAAAAAGTCCAAGAAGCTTATTAGTATCTAATCCTGCTTTTTCTTCATCTCTTGCATCATAAAGAATTTTACCCCTATGCATCATAAAGAGCCTGTTTCCATTTTCAAGAGCATGCTTAAGATTATGGGTAACCATTAGTGTTGTTATTCCACTATCTTTAACAATATTTCTTGTTATATTCATTATTTTTTCCGAAGTTTTAGGGTCTAAGGCTGCTGTATGCTCATCTAGTAATAATAATTTAGGCTTTGACATTACTGACATAAGCAAGGTTAACGCTTGTCTTTGTCCACCCGATAAGAGTAACACTTTATTATAAAGCTTGTCTTCTAAACCTAGATTAAGCTCTCTTACCATTTCTTTGTAATATTCTATTCTCTTTTTATTTATTCCAAAACCTAGCCCAAAAGTTTTTCCTTTATTGTCTGCCAGAGCAATATTTTCAAGTATAGTCATGTTTGGCGAAACACCTTTAGATGGATCTTGAAATACTCTTCCGATGGACTTTGATCTTGTGTACTCAGGTTTATTAATTACCTCATTTCCATCTAATAATATTGATCCAGAATCTGCTTCCAGTGTTCCTGATATCATGTTTAATAAAGTTGATTTACCTGCTCCATTTGATCCAATAATACTTATAAAGTCCCCTTGTCTAACTTCTAAAGATAAGTTATCAAAAACTCTGTTTTCATTTATAGTATTTGGATTAAACACTTTGGACAGTTGTTTCACTTTTAACATTTTGTGCACCACCTTCCACAATAGTCTTTTTCTTTTTAAATTTAAAAATTCCATTATTAGAACATAGTGCAATAACTACTATAATAGCTGTCATTAACTTTAAATCATTTGGACTTAAGCCAAACTTTAATACAAGGGCAATTACACCTTTATATATAATTGCTCCAAATATTGATAATGTAGTTGCTTTTATAAAAGTTATTTTTTCAAATAGTGAGCTTCCGATAATTACAGCTGCAAGCCCCATTACAACAGTACCAGTACCCATTCCAACATCACTAAAACCTTGATATTGAGCTGTTAATGCTCCTGCAACTGCTGCAAGTCCATTACTTATAACAAGCCCTAGTATTTTAACCATATCTTTATTTACGCCAAGAGAAGATACTACTTGTTCATTATCTCCTACTGCTATTAATAAAAATCCTGATTTAGTTTTCATGTATAGGTCAAATAAAATTTTCACTACAATAAGTATAGCTATAATAATTGCCATAGCTGGTATTCCTAACTTGAATACATGGTTAACATTGAATAAAGGAATATTTGCTTTTCCCATTATTCTTAAGTTAATTGAATACAACCCTATCATCATAAGTATTCCAGCCATTAAATTGTCGATTTTAAACTTAACGTGTAATAATCCTGTTATTGCTCCTGCTATTCCGCCTCCAACAGCAGCTACAACAAGAGTAATCCAAGGATTTACGCCTTGAACCAAGAGGGCTGCTGAAATAGCAGCTCCCATTGGAAAAGTACCATCAACAGACATATCTGGGAAATCTAATATTTTATATGTGATATAAACTGCAATTGCAACAAGCGAGAATAACAGTCCTTGTTCTAAAATATTAATTAAAACATCCACTATTCAGCGCCCCCAGTTACCTTTTTAGCGTTATCTTCTATATCCTTTGGAATTGTTATATTTAACTTTTTAGCAACATCTGTATTTATAGTATATGACATTTCACTTAATGTAGTTATTTCAACATCTGAAGGTTTCTTTCCATTTAGTACATCAGCTGCCTTTTCTCCTGCTTCTTTTCCTAATTTATAGTAATCTATACCAATTGATGCAAGTCCACCTTTAGTCACTACTGCTTCTTCTGCACCTATTATAGGAACTTTCTTATCTAAACAAAGTTTACCTACTAAAGAATAACCTGAAGCTACTGTATTATCTGTTGGTGTATATAATACATCTATATCACCTAATGCATTTGTTAAATTTTGGTCTATTTCATTTACATTAGTAACTCCAACTTCTTTTACTTTTAATCCTTCTTTTTCTGCTGCTGCCTTAAGTTCATCAACTTGAATAACAGAGTTTGTTTCTGATGTATTATAAATTACTCCTACAGTCTTTGCATTTGGAATTAACTTTTTGAGCAATTCTATTTGCTTGTCCACTGGAACCTTATCTGATGTACCAGTAACATTTGTACCTGAACTCTTCCAATCCTTTGCAACTTCAGCTTTAACTGGATCTGTTACTGCTGTAAATACTATTGGTATATCCTTAGTTGCATTGTATGCTGCTTGCACTGCTGGCGTAGCAATTGCAAAAATCAAATCCTTTTTTGAATCTGCAAATTGTTTAGCTATAGTTTGTGCGTTTGCTTGATCGCCTTGAGCATTTTGCTGCTCAATCTTGATATTCTTTCCATCTTCAAAACCTTTTTCTTTCAATCCATCAACAAAACCTTTATTAGCTGCATCTAACGCATCATGTTGAACTAATTGCAAAATACCAATATTCTTTACCTGTGTTGAAGCCGCACTACCTTTACTAGAGTCTGCACCACTATTTCCACAGCCTCCAAGGATTCCCCCAACTAAAACCATACACACTAACAAAGCCAATTTTCTTTTTCCTACCATAATTCTATCCTCCTAAATATTCTTTACTATCAATTTCCTACTATACTACTATGCTTTACCTTACCCCAATAAACAATATTATAAATATATGATTATATTTATGCTAAATATTCAACAAAATTGATAATAAATTGTAAATCTTTTAAGTAATAATATCATAATTTGATATAGTTGTAAAGCTGACCTATTCTTTACTTATAATACTTTTTTAATTTTTTACTACAAAAATTATACACCTATAAAAAAGTGCGTAGCACAATTAAGATCTTTTACCTATAAAAAAAAGTGCGTTAGCACAATTTGAATCTTTTCACCTATAAAAAAAAGTGCGTTAGCACAATTAAAATCTTTTTACCTATAAAAAAAAGAGTACCTATTTTAGATACTCTTAAGCCATCTTCATTCTCATTTTTATTTGAGCTATTTCAAAACTATTTTGTGCAGTTGCTAATTCAGCACTTGTTGCATCTTCTCTAGTTTCCTTCACATTAACTTTTATAGAACCTAGATCTAGTTTTATATCTTTTATATCTACTTTAATTTCTTGCTGAGCCATTTCTATTTTATCAACTTTATTTTCTAGTTTGTCAACTGTATTCTCTAGTTTATCAACTTTATTTTCTACTCTTTGTATACTTTCTTGCATACTCTTTAATATTTCTAATATTTCATTCTCCATTACATCACCTCACATATTTTTATTATATCATTAGCAGAATAAAATTTAACTAGTAAAAATATAAAAATTATAATTTAAGAAATTACGAAGTAATTTCATCCTCACCTCTTACTTCTTATCTCTTACTTCTTACCTCTTACCTCCCTCACCTCTTAAACCGGTAATGATCTATGTCCTATCCCAATAACAACTTCATCTAAATGCAGCAAGCCAATATTTAAAAATATGCAAACGGATATATGCTCTCCGCCCTTTGCTATTCCTATTTTCCCTCCCACATTTAGACCATTAGCTCTATTTGCAATTTGAATTATTGCATCTCTTGCAGCTCCTATTACCGCTCCTTCATGTAAATGTTCTTCCCTTATTAACCCATTTCTTTTTGCTGCTACCAACGCACTTTCAAGAATCTTTGACATTGATGAATTAATATTCCCACCTACATTTACGGCAGTAACCACTATTCCTTTTTCACTATAATATTTCTTTAAATGATCTTCTTCATGTCTATCACATATAGCCATTCTAGTTGCAATTTTAGCAACTTTTGTACTATTACTCTCCACTTCGTTCAGTTAACAGTCAACAATTTACAGTTAATAGTCATAGGATGAAATCTCCTTCGGAAATTTCTTTAATTTTATTCTTTGAAAAGCCTTTGGCTTTTCTTCCCTAACTATTAATTCTCAACAGCTGACTGCTAATCTCCTTCCTTAAATTTTTATCGAGCCGTATATATTATCGAAAAAACTTTAGCTCTCCATCCTTACCTCTTACCTCTTACCTCGTACCTCTTAATTCTTACCTCTTACCCCTTACCTCTTACTTCTTACCTCTTACCTCTTACTTCTTACTTCTTACCTATCTTAAACGTATACTTGAAAAATATCTTTCCCTTGAATATTAACTCTTTCCTCTTTAAATTCCTTATTCTTATTAAAATTAAATACTAACAGGTATCCTTTACTTAAATCATTTATATCCAAATAATCGCAAAGCTGATTAATTCCATCTTCATGATATTTTAGCCCTCTCCAAATTTTCATTTCAATTATATATTTATAATTGTTATAGGTTATAACTACATCTAATCTTTTTTCCTCTGAAACTTGAACTTCCTTAAAATCAAAGCCTGTTCCATTTATTATGGGTTTAATAAATGCTAAAAATAATAATCTGCCATGATGTTCTAGAAATTCTTTATCTCGAGAAGAATATTGTTCTTTCATAAACTGCTGGAATCTTTTAAGAATTTTTTCTATATCTAGACTTCCATCCTTGTTAATAAATTCTCCCTTAAAGTTATATTCATCCATCTTATTATAATTATTTTCAAGTTTAGACACCATGTAGTTATAAATCACTTCTCCAAATATTTTATTAGATAGTGACACTTTACCACTTTTATTTTTTAAATAACCATATATGTTTCCAAGTTCAATCACTGGATTATAATTATTAAAGCTTCTATCATTTCCATTTACTATTATTTCTTGAATATACTCATAAAGCTCTTCATTATTTTCTAAATTTTTCACCAAGCTATCAAATAAAGTATTTTTTTCTTCTAGAAGCATCTTAACCGCATTCTGAACTTCTTTAATATTCCAAGGCTTTTTTTCTTCGCAATAATTTTTTTCATCAATAATCTGGCATAACCTACTTACTAAAAATGGGTATCCACTCGTGAAAAAGTATAACTCCTGGCTAATTTTATCTATTTCCATGGAAATAGAATTTTCAGTGCAGTATTCATTAAGCATTGTACTTATTTCTTCTGGCGAGAAGCTCATATCTACGGCAAAATCAACAGCAATATTCCATGGTGAATTATATTTAGCCTCTTTTTCATTTCTGATCTTTAATTTCAAACTTTTAACATCGTAAAGTCCTGCTAAAATAACGCTTTTAAAAGTAAAGTCCCTACCCATTTCTCTTGCTAAATATTTATTTCTAAGCATTCCTATAAAACTTAAAAATAATTGATTATTTGAACTCTTATCTACTTCATCTATAATCAAAATCACTTCTTTTTCCGCATTCTCAACAAAATTAGTTATTACTTCTGATAATTCTTCCATGTCATTAATTTCATTACTTAACCCTGCCAGTCTTTCACTTTCTTTTTTATCTGCAAATTTTAATTCTTTGATCATTAATTTTAAAAATTTATTACAGAAAATTTTTTCATCTTCAAATACAATATCACCAATACCTTCAAAACTCAGATTTATTATTAAATATATATCTCCCAATGTATTATTTATTTCATTTAAGGTAGTTGTCTTTCCATATTGCCTTGGTCTATTTATAGTAAAATAAAATTCATTATCTATAAGCTTCTTTATTTGTTCAAGTTTCCTGCTTATGTCAACCATATAATGTTTCCTTGAAACACAGACTCCTGTGCTATTAAATCTTTTCTGCATGGCTCTATAAACACACCACCGTTCTCATTAATTTATCAATATGATTATATCACATATATTTAACAGATTGTTGAACTATTATTTATTCTAATAACCTCTCATCCCGCATTTTGGGCGCATATTCTTAAGAATATATATGGTAATATTGTTAAGAATACACATTATAACATTCTTGACAATATTTATAGTGAAGAAAAAGATTTTATACAGGTAAGAGGTAAGAGGTAAAAAGTAAGAGGTAAAGAAGAAAAGCCACAGGCTTTTCAATAAAAATATTTTTTAGAAATCCAATTCATGGATTTCATCATTAACTCTTAACTCTTAGTTCTTAGTTCTTACCTCTTAACTAATTAACTTCATCATCCCTGATTAAAAATCAAATAACATATAATAAATAAACTTCTCAATGAGTTCCCCTATAGATTTGTGAATAAGTAATAGATAAGAGGGAATAGTTAAGAAGTATAATTAAAAATTTACTGTAATTCGAGGTAAAAAATGAAAGATAGTGAGTTAATTAAACAATCTATAACCTTTTCTGTTTCTATAGTTGAATATTATAAATGGCTTGTTTATGATAAGAAAGAGTTTGTTATGTCAAAACAGATTCTTAGAAGCGGAACTAGTATTGGTGCCAATATACATGAAGCCAAATATGCAGTAAGCAAAGCTGATTTTATAAACAAAATACACATTTGTCTAAAGGAAGCTTCTGAAACAGAATACTGGCTAATTGTCCTAGATCAAACAGGGTACCTATCTAAAGAATATGATAACTTAAACATCAAATGTACTTCTCTTAAAAAGATGTTGATATCAACATTAAATACTCTTAAAAAAGATAATTGGATAAGTAATAGATAAGAGAGAATAGTTAAGAAGTATAATGAAAATTTACTGTAATTCAAGGTAAACAATAAAGGATAGGAGCCATAACTATTACCTTTTGGCTCTTACCTCTTACTTCTTACTTCTTACTTCTTACTTCTTACCTCTTCCTTCTTCCTTCTTCCTTCTTCCTTCTGAAAGTTCTATTTTAACATTCATCGTTTTCCTATATTATATACTATAATGAAGTTTCTTAAAAACAAAAAAATAAGACTAAAGGTTTTACCTTATAGTCCATATATTTAAATTCTCAATTCAAAATATTAAATTATATTTTTACTTAATTGCTTTTAATTTTGCTATATCATTCCAATTTTTAGATGTAGCTTCTTCTACAAATATCAAATCTTTCTTTATATCTGTAATATCTTCAGCTGTTCTTGCAACTTGGTCATAAGTCATATCAATTTTATTTTCTATTCTTTGCTGTACTTCTTCTAGCTTAGTTAATCTTTCATTAGCCTCTGTCTGACCCTTCTCTAATCCTATTAATCTTTCATTGGTCATCTTTTGTTCTTTTTGTATTTCTATAATTGAACCTTGTAGACTTTTTAAAATTTCTAAAATTTCATTCTCCACTCTATTATCACCTCACATAACATTGATGAGTAACGTAATTATATCATAATTTAAATAAAAAAAGTATAAAATTAAGATATGCACTTAAATTTCATACTTTTCATTATAGTGATCGTCACCAATATTGTGTGTGGGTAAGGCACATTCAAAAAAATAACAAGTTCATGTGCCTAATTTCTTAATAAAAATTACCCATTTTTCTAAATTTATTATATCTATCTTCAACTAAAGCCTTTAAGTCCTTAGATTTTAATTCTTGTAGTGAATCTGCAATTATCTTTTTAATGCCTTCACCTGTTTTAGCTGGATTTTTATGAGCTCCGCCTCTAGGTTCCTTTATTATTTCATCAATTATGTCAAAATCTTTTAAATCTTTAGCAGTAATTTTCATAACTGCTGCTGCTTCTTTTGCTCTGCTGGCGTCTTTCCATAAAATTGACGCAAAACCTTCTGGTGTAAGAATTGAGTATACGGAATGTTCCAGCATAAAAACTTTATCTGCAACTGCTAAAGCCAAAGCTCCACCACTTCCACCTTCACCTGTAACTATAGAAATTATTGGTGTCTTTAATCTGCTTAATTCAAAAAGGTTATTTGCTATAGCTTGACCTTGGCCTCTTTCTTCTGCTCCAAGTCCCGGAAATGCTCCTGGCGTATCCACAAAACAAATTACAGGTCTTTTGAATTTTTCAGCTTGCTTCATAAGTCTTAATGCTTTTCTATATCCTTCCGGATTTGGCATTCCAAAATTTCTTTCTATATTTTCTGCGGTATTAGCTCCTTTTGTAATTGCAATAACTGTAACATTTATATCATTAAAGGATGCAATTCCTCCAATTATAGATTTATCATCTCCAAAGCTTCTATCACCATGAAATTCTATAAAGTCCTTAAAAATAGTTTCTATATAATATTTGCCAGTTGGTCTGTCTTTATGCCTTGCAATTTCAACACTTTCCCATGGTGTTACATTAATTTTTATAAATTCTTTATCCATAATTCCTCACTCCATGTAAAACAAGTATTTTATATATGCATGCTCTCATATTCTTTCTTTCAACAATGGCATCGATAAAACCCTTTTCTAATAAAAACTCTGCTGTTTGAAAATTATCTGGGAGACTTTCTTTAATTGTATTTTCAATTACTCTTCTTCCGGCAAATCCAACTAATGCATTTGGTTCACTTAAGATAATGTCACCTTCCATAGCAAAACTTGCTGTTACTCCTCCAGTAGTTGGGTCTGTTAATACTGTAATATATAAAAGTCCGGCTTCATCATGTTTTGCAAGAGCTGCACTTACCTTAGCCATTTGCATTAGTGAAAAAATACCTTCCTGCATTCTAGCTCCACCTGATGTTGTAAAAATTATAACTGGAAGTTTATTTTCTGTTGCATACTCAACAAGCCTTGTAATCTTTTCACCAACTACAGTTCCCATGCTACCCATCATAAAGAAACTATCCATAACAGCACAAGCTACGTTTATGCCATTTAGCTGACCAATACCAGTAACAACTGCTTCTGTGCTATTAGTTTTTCCACTTTTTAATTTTTCTTCATAGCCATCAAATTTCAGCGGATTTGTTGTCTTTAATTCTCTCCAGAATTCTTTAAATGTGTCTCTATCAAAAAACATTCTTACTCTCTGCTTTGCATTTATTCTGAAGTGATGACCACAAGTTGTACAAACATATTTAGAATTTTCTAAGTCTTCAGTATAAATCATTGAATTACATTTATCACATTTTTCCCACATTCCTGATGGAATAGTAGGCTTTTCTTGTTGAACACTGCTTCTAACAACTGAAGGTTTGATGGTTGCATATTGTTGTTTTTTTATAAATAAGTCCTTAAGAGACATCCTTCTTCACCATCTTTTCTGCTAAAAATGAGGTATCATAATCACCTTCTAAAAATTCTTTACTTTCAAGTATTGATAACTCAAAATTAATATTTGTTTTAACTCCACCTACTGCAAATTCTGATAATGCTCTATTCATCTTTACAATAGCTTCGTTTCTATCATTTCCAAAGGTAATTAACTTAGCTATCATCGAATCATAACAATGAGGTATTTTATATCCACCATATATTGCTGAATCAATCCTTACTCCCATTCCACCTGGAACACAAAGTTCTTCTATTGTTCCTGGACATGGTCTAAAGTCATGATCTGGATCTTCTGCATTAACTCTACACTCTATTGCATGACCTTTAATTTTTATATCATCTTGAGTAAATTCAAGTTTTTCTCCTGCTGCTATCTTTAGTTGTTGCTTTACTAAATCTATACCTGTAATCATCTCTGTAATTGGATGTTCTACTTGTATTCTTGTGTTCATTTCCATAAAGTAAAAATTATTGTCTTTATCAAATAAAAATTCTATTGTTCCTGCATTTTTATAATCTACTGCAAGAGCTGCTGTCTTTGCAATCTCACCCATTTTTTCACGTAATTCTGGTGTAAGCACATTAGACGGAGCTTCTTCTAATACCTTTTGATTTTTTCTTTGCATAGAACATTCTCTTTCACATAAATGTATTACATTTCCATATTCATCTGCTAGTATTTGAAACTCAATATGTTTTGGTTTTTGAACAAATTTCTCTATATATAAAGAGTCATCTCCAAAACAAGCCCTTGCCTCTGCTTTAGCTGTTTTGAATCCCATTAAAAATTCTTCGTCATTTGTAGCGATTCTTATTCCTTTTCCACCGCCGCCTGCTGACGCTTTTATCATTATTGGATAACCAATATCTTTAGCTATTTCTAAAGCATGATTTTCATCCCTTATTTCGCCTTCATATCCTGGAACTACAGGAACTCCAGATATTTTCATAATCTTCCTAGCTTCAGCTTTATTTCCCATCATTTCAATGGTTTCATAATCAGGTCCTATAAATTTTATATTACATTGCCTGCACATCTTAGCAAACTTTGGATTTTCTGATAAGAATCCAAAACCAGGATGTATAGCATCAGCGCCTGTTAAAACACACGCACTTAAAATATTTGTTATGTTTAAGTAACTATCCTTAGGCATTGCAGGACCAATACATACAGCTTCATCTGCTAATTGAGTATGAAGTGCTTCTTTATCTACTTCTGAATAAACAGCAACTGTGCTTATTCCCATTTCCCTACATGCTCTAATTATTCTAACTGCAATTTCGCCTCTATTGGCAATTAGTACCTTCTTCAACATTCTTCTCACCTATCCTACTGCAATGCAAAAAGTATTTCTGCTTCGCAAACTGTTTTTCCATCAACTGAAGCTATTGCGTTACCTATTCCTACAGGTCCTTTGATTTTTATTATTTCACAATATAAATCTAATCTATCACCAGGCACAACCTTCCCTTTAAATCTAGCTTTATTAATGCCTGCAAATAAAGGAGTTTTTCCTTTAAATCTTTCCATTGAAAGAATAGCTACTGTTCCTGCTTGAGCTAATGCTTCAATTTGTAATACCCCAGGCATAATCGGTTCTTGTGGATAATGCCCTTGGAAATATGCCTCATTAGCAGATACATTTTTATATCCTTTAACAAATAATTTTTCCTCAATATCCATCTCAACAACTCTATCTATTAATAGCATTGGATATCTGTGAGGTATAATTTCTTTTATTTGATTTACATCTAGCACTCTCTATTCCCCCTTAACCTTAAATAATGGCTGACCGTATTCTACCATATCGCCAGATTTAACTAAACATTCAACTATTATACCATCAAATTCACTTTCTATTTCATTCATAAGCTTCATAGCTTCAATGATACAAATTATCTTACCCTTGCTTATAGTATCTCCTACTTGCGCAAAAGCTGCACTTTCTGGTGAAGCTGAAGAATAAAATGTTCCTACCATAGGTGAAGTTATAACACTTAAATTCTTATCTTCTATAATAGTTTCCTTTTCAGTTGTTTTTAATTCTTCTTCTTCTGCAACATAGTTTTCAACTTTTTCTTTAGCAGTAACTGGTGTTATTGCAGTATCAACCACATTATTAACAACTCCAGTGCTAGGTTTACTCACATTATTATCAGCTATTCCTCTAACTAAAGATTTATCCATTTTTATATGATCATTTCCACTTTGAAGCTCAAAAAATGCTAAACTTGAAGAGTCTACTAATTTAATAAGCTCCTTAATCTTCCCAAATTCCATTAAAACTTCCTCCCTTTATTGACGTAAGAGTTAGTAGGTAAGAGTTAATAGGTAAGAAGTAAGAGTTTGAGGAATAAAGCTCTAAAGAGAAAGTTCTGCTAACCAAATATAAAATGCCCGCAAGGGGAAAGTTCGAGAACCCAAATATAAAATTTGGACTCTCACTTTTGGAGCATCACTTTTTAGGCATTCACTTTTCCTTCGGAATTTAAAAATATATTCTTTCAAAAGAAATTCTGTAAAAATTTCCTCCCCACTTCTTACCTCTTACCTCTTACCTAATACTTACTTCTTACCTCTTACCTAATTCTTACCTCTTACTTCTTAGTTCTTACCTACTTCTTACCTCTTACCTAAATTAATTATTTCCATTTTTTTAAAAGTAGAGTTGCATTATGTCCACCAAAACCTAATGAATTAGTAAGGGCATATTCCAATTCTTGTTTTCTTCCAACATTAGGTACATAATCTAAATCTAATTCTTCGTCCTTTGTTTCATATCCAATTGTTGGCGGAATAAATCCTTCTTGAAGAGCTTTTGCACATATTATTGCTTCAATTGCTCCTGCTGCTCCAAGTAAATGACCTGTCATAGATTTTGTTGAAGATATTGGAACCTTATAAGCATCTTCTCCAAAAGCCTTTTTAATAGCAAATGTTTCAAACTTATCATTTAATTCTGTTGAAGTTCCATGAGCATTGATATATGAAACTTCTTCTGGTTTGATTCCTGCTTCTTCTATAGCATCTTTCATAGCTCTTGCTGCACCAGTTCCATCTGGATCTGGTGAAGTAATATGATATGCATCACATGTTGAACCATACCCTACAACTTCTGCTATTATATTTGCACCTCTAGCTTCTGCATGTTCTAAAGATTCAAGTATTACTACACCTGCACCTTCACCCATTACAAATCCGCCTCTGTTTTTATCAAAAGGAGTAGATGCTTTCGAAGGATCATTGCTAGTATTTAATGCCTTCATGCTATTAAATCCTGTAACACCAAGTCTAGTTATTGGAGCTTCTGCTCCACCAGCAAGCATTACATCTGCATAACCATGCTTTATCGTTCTAAATGCATCCCCAATATTGTTTGTTCCTGTTGCACAAGCAGTTACTGCTGAAGTACATGGTCCTTTTAATCCGTATTTAATAGCTACATTTCCTGCTCCTAGATTTATAATTGCCATAGGAACAAAAAATGGAGATACTCTTCTTGACTTTCCAGTAGCAAGCTTACTACATTCATCTTCTATTGTTTGGAATCCACCTATTCCTGATCCTAACATTACGCCAAATCTTTCTAGGTTTACTTTTTCCAAATCTATTCCTGAATCTTTTATTGCTTCATCTGATGCTACTAAAGCAAATTGAGCAAATCTATCTAATCTCTTAGACTCTTTTTTACCTACTAATGTTTCTTGATCAAACCCTTTAACTTCTGCAGCAATTTTAACATCTATTAAATCTTGATCTATTAAAGTAATAAAGTCTATACCTAACTTTCCTTCTTTTGCATTATTCCAAAATGCATTAACGTCATTTCCTATAGGAGTTAAAGCTCCCATCCCCGTAATTACAACTCTTCTTTCCATAATACAACTATTCCTCCATTACATCAACATTCCGCCATCAACTTGGATTACTTGGCCTGTAACATAGTTTGAACTTTCACTAGAAAGGAACGCTACAACTTCTGCCACATCATTTGCTGTTCCAAGTCTCTTAAGTGGTATGTTTTTCTTCATTTCTTCTTTATACTTATCGCCTAAAGCTTCTGTCATATCTGTTTCTATATATCCTGGTGCAACTGCATTTACGTTAATTCCTCTTGAACCAACTTCCTTAGCAAGTGACTTAGTCATTCCAATTACTCCAGCCTTAGATGCTGAATAATTAACTTGACCTGCATTTCCTGAAATTCCAACTACTGAAGAAAGATTTATTATCTTCCCTTGTTTTTGCTTTACCATAACTGGTGTAATAGCTTTTAAGCAGTTAAATACACCTTTTAGGTTTACATCAATAACGCTATCAAAATCTTCTTCCTTCATTCTAAGTATTAATGTATCTTTTGTGATTCCAGCATTATTTACCATAATATCTATTATACCAAATTTTTCTTTAGAGCATGCAATAAGATTTTCTACTTCATCTGATTTAGAAATATCTCCCTTTATACATAGTGTTTCCACTCCCATGGATTTTATTTCATTTTCAACTTCTAAAGCTTCTTTTTCATTGCTTCTATAATTTATAACAATATTAGCGCCAAGAGATGCAAGCTTTAAAGCAATCGCCTTACCGATTCCTCTTGATGCTCCTGTAATAATAGCACATTTTCCTTTTAACATTAAATTACCTCCATTTTAATCAGTTAAGAATTATAAGTTAAAAGTTATGAGTTAAGCAACAAATCCATTTTAAGAACTCCTGCAAGGAATTCACCCTCACCTCTTACCTCTTATCTCTTACCTCTTACTTCTTATCTCTTACCTCTTACTTCTTAACTGATTCAATTGTATTCTTTAATGAGTCCATATCTTCTACATTTAATAACTTAGCACTCTTATCAATCTTCTTAACAAAACCTCTAAGCGCTTTTCCTGGTCCTACTTCTATAAATGTATCTACACCATTTTCGATCATATGTTTTATAGTTTTTTCAAAAAGTACAGAAGATCTTATATGTTTCTTTAATAAATCTCTAATGTCGTCTCCTTCTTCATATGGAAGACCCTTAACATTAGAATATACTATTTTATTAATTCCTTTAATATCTACCGTCTTGATTGTATCGAAGAATTCTTCACTTGCTGGTTCAAGAAGTGAACTATGGAATGGTCCACTAACTTTTAGAGGAATTCCAAGTCCTCCAAGTTCTTTTGCAATTTTAACTGCTTCAGCTACTGCTTTATTTTCGCCAGAAACTGATACTTGCCCTGGGCAATTAAAATTAGCACCTTCTATGATTCCAAATTCACTAGCTCTTTTTAATAATTCTTGTAATTTTTCATCATCTAATTTTAATATAGCTGCCATTGTGCCTAAACCTTCTGGTAAAGCACTTCCCATAATTCTTCCTCTTTCTTTTATAAGTAATAATCCATCTTCTAAAGAAAGAGCTCCTCCATATATTAAAGCAGCATATTCACCTAGGCTAAGCCCTGCTGTATAATCTGCTTCAATTCCATTTATCTCTAAAGCTTTTAAAGCCATAAGAGATGCTACAAGAATTGTTGGTTGTGCATTTTCTGTTGCAGTAAGAAGATCCTCAGGACCTTCAAACATCATTTTCTTTATAGGCATATTTAAAATTTCTTCACTACGATCTAAAATTTCTTTGCATTCTGGTATATTTTCATAAAGTTCTTTTGCCATTCCAATAGTTTGAACGCCTTGACCTGGGAAAAGAAATGCAGTTTTAGTACTATTCATTTTGGCCTCCAAATTTCACAAATAACTCTTTTGCTTCATCAAATAATTCTACAATCATTTCTTTACAGGTTTGTTCTTTATTAACAAGTCCTGCTATTTGACCTGACATAAGTGATCCGTTATCAACATCACCATCTACAACTGCCTTTTTAAGTGCACCTATTCCAAGTTTTTCTAACTCTTCAGCTGATGCTCCTTCTTTTTCTAATTGTAAGTAAGTTCTTGCTAGCTTATTTCTAAGAACTCTAACCGGATGACCTGTTGGTCTACCTGTTACTTCTGTATCTATATCCTTAGCTTTTAATACTTTATCTTTATAATTTTGATGTATTGTACATTCTTTAGCTACTAAGAATCTTGTTCCTACTTGAATTCCTTCAGCACCTAGCATAAATGAAGCTGCAACTCCTCTACCATCACCTATACCACCAGCTGCTATAACAGGCACACTAACAGAATCAACTACTTGTGGTACTAATGCCATTGTAGTTAATTGACCTACATGCCCTCCTGATTCAGTTCCTTCTGCTATAATAGCATCTGCTCCTGATTTTTCCATTCTCTTAGCTAAAGCTACTGAAGCTACTACTGGTATAACCTTTATTCCATGAGCTTTCCATTTTTCCATGTACTTACCTGGACTACCTGCACCAGTAGTAACAACTGATACTCCTTCTTCACATACAAGTTCAGCTATTTCTTCAGCATTTTCTGACATTAACATTATATTTACACCGAATGGTTTATCTGTTAATTCCTTAGTCTTCTTAATTTGTTCTCTTACCCACTCAGTCGGCGCTGCTCCTGTTATTATTCCAAGTCCACCAGCTTCACTTACTGCTGAAGCTAAAGAAGCATCTGCAATTCTCGCCATAGCTCCTTGAAATATAGGGTATTTTATTTTTAATAGTTCGCATACTCTATTTCTTTCCATAATATATTCCTCCTATAATTATCAAATCTAAAAGTGTCTGTTGCTATCTTTCACTATATAATTTAATAAATAACATATTAATTGCATTTTAATAAATTTTAAGTGTAACAAGCATATCATGATAAAAATTTTACTATATTCATCCTTTAATTATCAATAACATAGTTGAAATGTTAAAAATAAGTTCATACTTATTTATTTATTTCTACATAATTAACTGCATCTTCTATAGTTTTTAATCCTTCAACATTTTCTATTTGTATGCCGTATTTTTCTTCAAGTTCAATTACTATTTGAAATAAGTCTAAAGAATCAGCTCCTAAATCCTCAAAAGTTGTTTCTAAACTTACCTCTTCCTTTTCAATCCCCAATTGCTCACAAATAACCTCTCTAATTTCTTCAAATAACATAATCTCATACCTCCATACCCATTTTTTTATTATAAATTTATCTTTATTATTGAAAGCCATAGGCTTTCTATTAATTTATTTAAAACTCCTATTGGAATTTTCACCTTAACTCTTAACCCTTAACTCTTACCTCTTACCTCTTACCTCTTACCTCTTAACTAATTCTACCATTCCATTAATGTAGCTGCATAAGTTAATCCCCCACCAAATGCAACTAATATAAATTTATCACCTTTATTAATCAAGCCTTTTTCATACATCTCATTTAGGACTATTGGTACTGATGCTGACGATGTATTGCCAACTCTATCTAAATTTAAATAAAATTTACCTTCATCTAATCCTAACTTATTTGCTGCTGATTTTATAATTCTGTAATTTGCTTGATGTGGTACTATATATTTAATTTCATCTAATGAAATATCTGTATCTTTTAATATTTCATTAACAGCATCTACAATAGCTGTAGTTGCAAATTTAAATACTTCCCTACCATTCATTTTAATTATTGTATCCTTTAGTTTTTCCTCTTTAGTAAAAGGTGTATTAAAATCAGCTGCTCCTATAGTTAGAGCATCTCCCTTTGTTCCATCTGATCTTAAATATGATTTTATAATTCCTTTTGTTTCATTTTCTTGTGTAAGCACAGCTGCACCGCCACCATCACCAAATAGGATACAAGTGCCCCTATCAGTCCAATCCATTACTTTTGAAAGAACTTCTGCTCCTATTACTAGTGCATTTTTATAGTTCATAGATTTCATCATTCCTCTTGCTATTTCAAGGCCATATAGAAATCCTGAACATGCAACATTTATATCGAAACAAGCTGCTTTATCTGCATTTAATTTACTTTGAACGATACATGCAACTGATGGTATAAACATATCTGGAGAAACTGTTGCTACTATTATTAGTTCCACATCTTCCGCATTTACACCAGCTCTTTCAAGTGCAATTTGTGATGCTTTAATTGCAATATCAGATGTGTCTTCCCCTTCTGAAATTCTTCTTTCCCTAATACCCGTTCTTTCAATTATCCATTCGTTATTAGTTTCAACAAATTCGCTTATTTTATCGTTTGTAACTACTAAAGGTGGCAAATAAGCGCCAATCCCAGCAATTTTAACATTACTCATAATTTTCTCCTTCATTAATCTAGTTTATATTTTTCTATAAAAAAGTGATTTATTTTATCTAAAGCAGAAATTAAAACTTCTTCTTCCTCTAAGTCCAACCCTTCTATAGCCGTATTTATCATTTCTCTATGAAATCTTCTATGAATTCTAAAGGCTAGCTTGCCTCTTTTAGTTAATTTTATTAAGACAACTCTCCTATCCTCTTCGATTCTCTTTCGTTCTACATATTCTTTTTTTATTAATTTATTGATAGCTGTTGTCAAGGTACTCACAGTAATTTTTAACGTCTGAGCTACCTCAGACATTGTTCTCTCATTATACATTCCAATAGCTTCTATTGTATGAATTTCTGTTATTGAAAGGTCTGAGAGCACACCACTTTTTAAACTTTGTTCTTCAATTTGTATAACATCATTAAATAGCTGTACCAAAAGCTCATTAATTCTTGCCATCGACTTATTCATTTATTTGCACTCTCCACTTTGTCATCTAAAAAATTTCTCATAGAAATTCACTTTATATTTTCTAAGAACTTAAACATCTAATTTGATTACTAAATTAAAAGTTTTGCAATCAAATAGTTTGATAATCAAAATATACTATAACAAAAATACATTGTCAAACTTTTTTCAAAATTTTCCATATAATAGCATACTTTTAATTCCTAATTCAATATGATATAATTTAGTTAATGAAACCTTTTAGAAATTTATAAAAGTATGATGAAATTTTATAAAATCCTCATTTCGTTGAGGTCGGTGGTCTTATTGTGATTCCCATACATTGCGAAAGTGGTGTAATCATAGGATAAAACCTTGAGGGTGTTTAGCACCGTGTGGAGAAATCAAATTTGATAAATAATAAAAGAAAAGGAGGAAGTTGACAGCTCGTGAATTACGCACTAACAAGTATTTACGAGTATATACCGTGCGTTGTACGGGAATTTAAGCCTTTGGAGAACTGTATCAAACAAAAGTAGTTTACTCTTTTAAGTTTACGAAATTGGGTTCAATGAATAAGGAATGAACTTTATAGAGTTTTATAAAGTTTTGTCAACGGTGTACATATCATGACTAGAAAATTAATTTTAGCTACAGTTTTAATGTTAAGTGTTGTAATGGTCTCATGTACCACAAAACCTAGCGATACTGCTAATTCAAACACTAACACCCCCCCTACTACTGTAGAACAAAATAAGGATAGCACCAGCTCTTCTAAAACAGAAACTAATAAACCTAGCGACAACACGGACAGCACAAAGGTTAATAAGATAAAACTTTCTATATATGCTATAGATGAAAATTCTTTGGAGCCTAACGAATCCGGAACTATTGAAGTTGATCAAAATTTAAGTTTAGAAGATAAATTAAAACAATTATCAAAAGCAATATCTGAAAAGAAATTCGATAATTTACCAATTGAAGTTAAATCTATAGATACCATTAATGGTAAAAAAGTTGCTACCATCAATTTAACTGATTCTAGCAGCCAAAAATGGCCATCAAAATTCCAAGGTTCTACTGGCGGTGCAGTTACTTCAGGCACTTTAATTGAGAATTTCCTTCAATCTAATAATAAATCTAAAGGTGAATGGATTGACGGTGTAAAGTTCCTATATAACAATGGAACAATAGAATACGAACATGTACCGAATTTATCTACTATTCAATATAGGGATTAAATTTATGATATAACCAACCGAAAGAAATGGTAGTCTTTTGCTCGGCTGCTAGAGAATATGGCTGTGGATTTCTACCAGTAGAAGTTGTACCCATATTAACTTGCTTCAAATGTAAAATTGGGACAAGTTAATATGGAACAACTTCTACTGAAGAAATACCTACATGTAAAAAAGTTCTTAATTGTGCAAATTGCGTCTTATTTGAAAACATCTATGCTTCTGTTATCCCACTATAGAAACTTGGAAAGTTCCTTGTGAATACGAAATAGTGTATCTATATCTTCCGTTGGTATTTTTTCTAGTGCAGAAACCATTGCGATATATGAAGAAGGTTTTTGAATTGACTTTTTTGATATTTCCTTACCTTTGTCAGTTAAAATCAAGTTGATTTGCCGCCTATCTTTTTCAGATGATTTACGTTCAACCAACCCCAAATTAACAAGTTCTTCAACGCTAACACTTATTGTACTTTTAGGACTGAATAATTTCTCTGTTATTTCTTTAAGAGTTATTAACGGAGAAGAATAAATGACATTTAAAACTCCCAATTGTTGCAATGTCAAACCTAAACTCTCCGCATTCTGCTGTGTGTATTTTGCTAAAGTTCTGCTAATCATCATAAATGATTGCACTACCTCTGCAGCTTGTTTTACTTTAAAATCATTGTAATCCATAAAAACATCTCCTTGAAATATAGTTCACAACTGAACGATTCATATATGAACTATATTAATTTATTTATATGCCAATGTCAATATGGTTACTTTATACGTATTAAATTATTATGAGATTATACTAAACTTAGGTATATATCTACACTAGAAATCAAATACATTTGTGTGAAGCAGGCATTTGAAAATTTCGATGCTAAAAGCACTTAGAGGTAGGTTGTTCCACTTTCGCTTGTCCAACCGAATGGTTGGAGCAAGCAAAAGTGGGTGCAACCTGCCTCTTAGTGCTTTCAGCGAAATTTTCATAGTCCTGCAGAATACAAATGTATTTGATTTCAGTTAGTTATCGCATAAGTCTAATTTATGCGTTAGGTAAGATATCTATAAGTTCTCTTATTGGGTCCAGTTCATTATCTTTTTTCATATAATCAAGAAATAGCTCATTTAGCTCTATACTTTTTTTTATATCTTCTAATGCGTTTAAATTCTCTTTTATATTTACATAGAAACAGCCTCTATTATAATATAAAAATCCTTCATCATCATTTTCTTTTATTCCTTGCGTAATTATTTCAATAGCTTTTTCAAATTTTCCTTCTTCTCTATATATAACAGCTAAGTTTAGGAAACTATATGGATAATTAGGGTTTTGTTTAATTGATTTATTGTAATAATCCTTACTTTCCTCTATTTTGCCTAATTTGTTTAGAATTACAGCTTTATTAAAAAGTATTTTGTAATGATTATCGTCTACTTCTAATGCCTTATTTATATAATCTAATGCTTCATGATTTCTATCAATTTCCTCTAAAATGCATGCTACATTAGCATATGCCCATAAATCATTGGGATTTATGCTGATAGCTCTTTTGTAATTTATTATAGCTTCACCCTTTTGGCCAAATTCATCATATATATTAGCCAAGAAAAAATATGCCTTATCATAATTAGGATTTTTTTCTATAGCTTTTTCATAATATTGTTTAGCTTTTTCTAATTCCTCATTTTCATCATATATTATAGCTAATCCATAGTATGCTCTTGCTTCATCTTCATCTAACTTAAGTATCTCAAAATACTTAGTTTCAGCTTCACCTGCAAGTCCAATTTCATCATATAATAATGCCATATCCATAAGAAGCTCTATATCATGCTTTCCCATATCTAGTGCATACGCTTTCTTATAAAAACTCATAGCTTTTAATAAATTATTTTCAGTTCTTAAGTTTCTTGCCATATTTAAATAGTTATTGTATAAATAATTCTTGTTTTCCATCTTATCTTTTCATCCATTCATCTTGTTTATCTAGTTAATGATATTAGACCATATTCAAAAAATAATCACCCAAAATGTAGGAAACACATGTTCATTATTTTTTTGATTATTTCTAATATGTCTTATGTTATTCAAATATATCTTTTAGCTGTATTTTCAATTCTGGAAATACTGAACTAGTATAAATATCATTACTATTCAATACTTTAGGAGCTCTATATGCTCCTTCTATCAATGAATATTGTGTAATCATTCCATTTTGTTCAACTATATTATACTCGAGAACTCCAAATCTTTGATATATATTAGCCTTTATAAAGTAGTCATGTTCTGAATATTCTGGTGATACAACTTCAAATATTATTTTAGGTACTGATGTAAAGCTCTCGCCTTTCTTACCAGCATCCTCGCACATTACAAATACATCTGGCAAAAACTTATATATTTCACTTTCATTCTTAAATATAACTTCAATTTGTTCAGAATATGGAGTACATTTACTACCTTTAAAAAAATTATATAACATTGCTGATAATCCCATAACTATTCTATTATGAGACATTGATGTTCTTGAACTAAACAATATTTGCCCATTATAGTATTCAGCTTTGCCTTCATAATTTGCTTGTATTTTATCAAATTCGTCTAAAGATATAAATATATTATTTTGTACATGCATTAAAATCAACTCCTATTCAAATACAATTCTTTGCATAAGCTACTTAATATTATATCCTATAAATCATTTACTTAAAATAAAAAACTCCACTAAATTAGGTTAGTGAAGATTTTTATGATCTCTTATTTTATTGCCAATATTAAACTTATTTTTTATCTCTATGTTTTAATATAACATCTTCTTTGCTTTCCTCTAAAAATAATTCAAAATATGCCAATTTCTCTAAGCAAAATTTTTCTATTTCTTCTTCGCTAGTTTCTCTGACATAATAATCATGCGTGTACCTATTTCTAAGTTTTACTACCATCGCTAAATATTTTTTCAATGTCTCATCAAAAAATCCCATATCATAAGCTTCTTCTATAAGCTTTAATCCAGAAACTGAACTATTTATTTTTCCATCCATTATAATTATATAACTCTCGCACATGTCTATTATATATTCTGAAAAATCCTGAAAATAAGCAATCATAGCTCTTTTAATTATTTTATTATTAGTTTTTTTATACTCTTTTATAGCCTCTTTTAAATTTTCCAAATCACCATAAGCTGCTTTATATTTTTCCATAAACTTTTCTTTTTTATATTTATAATAAGGTTTCATCTGTAATTCCTCCAAAATAACTATATTGCTCATCTATTTTTAACATTTTTTCAAAATTTAAATTGTTTCTTGCATATTTAATAACATAATGTCGAAAGTCATACCACAATTCTTCTTCAATTATATATCTTTTATTACTATCTACTGCAATCCTTGCATATCTGCTTGGAAAATCCTTGAATAATATAAATGTTAAATGTATTTTATTATAGTTATAATATTGTTTTGATAATTCTAAAATTTCATCTTCAATCTCCAAGGTGTCCATAAATGAAACTTTTGGTTTAACTACAACTGCCAAATCTATGTCACTTCTACCTTCATTCCAATATTCAGTTTCATAGCTTCCAAACTCAGAAATACAAATAATGTAGCCAATTTTCTTTATTTTCTTTAAAAACTCTGCTTCTCCCAAAATTTTCACCCCTTTAATATAGCATATATCAATTATATTCTACCCAAAACAAATATACCCTTATTATAATTTCATTATAGTTATAATTATATCATTATTTCCAATATTTATATTAGCTATATTTTATAATATTACCTATCCTATAAATACATCTATAACATTCTCTGTTGTATAATGGCCATAGTACCAGCTATTAGTATACGATTCAGAATTAAAGTTTAACGAATCAGCAAGCTTAGTTTCCATTCCATCCTTTATCTTCCACAAACTATATGAATCTCCATCTTTTCTTGCAAATAATATTTCATTATTTAATAAATATTTTGGCATAAAGTCAAAGGATTTACCGTTTGTAATTTGAGTCACTTCTTTTGTATCAGCATTTACTTGGTAAATATAGTGTGGCTGATTATTCCATTTTTCAAGACCTTGTGATATATCATCTTTTATACTATTAGTTCCAGAATACACTATATTTTTTCCATCACTGGAATAATACGGCATCATTGATACTTGATTTTCTGGAATTAAACTTGTGAAAGTATTGCTTTCAACATTAAAAATTCCCAATGTTTTATTAGAATACATATCTCTATATTCACCATTGTTAACTGCAACAAGATTACTATTTACAGGATTTTGCGAAATATTATCTTTATAAGCTAATGCTATCATATTATCATTTTCTATAAATCTATTGTTTAAAATATCATATACTGCAAATTCTGTCATATCAGAAGATGTTGAGCCCGAATTAGGTTTGTTCCATATATACAAGTACCTATCATCATTTGAAATTTTTGAAACATTAGGTGTTGATCCAAGTGATTCAAGCAATTCAGAAAACTTAGCATTTTCTCCAATATCTTTCCCATTACCTTCTTTACTTTCCAATAGAACCTTTTCTTCTTTACTGTATAAATCATAACTGACTACACCAATTGATTTGCCATACTGCATATTGTCTTTAGTATATTCCAAGCTTTTATTTGCATATATTTTATTTTTACTATCGCAATGAATGTTATCATAGTCATATTCATTATTTATAAGACTTGTGGAATTTTTAGAGTTTGTATTATACATTGACATACCTGCATTTTTTGCAGAGTAAATCAAGTTTCCTGAATTATTCCAGTCATATGACTCCACATTTTTTGACACTTCTGTTATTTCATCAGTCTTAATATTGCATATATATAAATTATCTTCTTTAGTATAAGCAACATACAAACCATCTTTAGATATTATAGGTAATTTAATTTTATCACTTTTATCTAGGAGTATTGGATTATTATCCTTTAATTCTGATATATACAATCCATCATTTGATACAAATACAGCAAATTCTGTTGTTTGGTTATTTTTTAATTGACTATTATTTTCGGCAAATACAGCATTTGCAGCAAATAAACTTGTAGATGTAAACATCATAGCTACCACAAATGAAATTCCAATAATTAATTTACGTGATTTTTTAAAAAATACTATCTTTTTCAATCTTGTTTCAAGCTCCTTTCTACTTTTACAAACTGATGCTCCTAAGGCTAATGATTTATTTTGTGAATATTCTATTTGCTCTAATATAATTTCTCCATAATATTTTCTTTTTGATTTATCCATGTTCTTTATAAGCTGTTCATCTAATGATAATTCGCAAATTATATTTATCTTATTTCTAAGAATATATACAACAGGGTTAAACCAGTTGATTACATTTGCAATAAGTGCTGTTATTTTTATCCATAAATCTTTACGTTTATAGTGAATTAATTCATGAATAAATATTATTTCAAGTTTGTCCAAATCTTGATTCATCTTAGGAATTGTAATTACAGGAGCAAATATGCCTGTAATCATTGGACTTTTTATATGTAAACATTCTTTCAAAACTATTTTTCCATTTATATTTAATTTTCTCTTGCACTTTTCTAAAGTATTGATTATAGATTCATCATCAATTATATTACTTATACTTTTAAGTTTCTTATGAAAATATATATAAGCATATGCTTCTTTGCCTATAAATATTATTACACCGAGCATCCAAACATAAAGTAATATTTCTTTATTAAATATCTGAAGCATTTCTTTTGATTTTCCCAAATCAACTTGCTCTTCACTTGTAGATTTTAATTCACTGCCATTATTATTGGTAATTTGTTTACTAGTTATTTCATTATTATCTTGTGATAAATTCTGCTTACTTAGGTGCAATATCTTACTTGTATTTTGTGCAGGCAAATAATTCTTATAAATTGTTACTGATGGTAACTTAACGAAACTTCCTATTGGTACAATAAAAACTAAAAGTGTTATAACTAACATATAATAATTCCAAGTTGCACTAAAGGTTTTCTTTATAAACGGATTAAATACACAAAGAAATAAAAACAGAACACTTCCTGCTAGTGATATTTGCAAAATTGAATTTAGAATCACCATTCCTACACCTCTTTAAGCCAGTCTTTTAAATCTGATATATCCTTACTACTTATTTTCTTATTGTTGAATAATGTTGCCATAAAATTTTTAACAGAACCATTATGCATATCTTCCAAAAAGTTATCTGCTTGAATTGCCTTATATTCATCTTCAGTAATTTTGGCAGAATAGTGATTTAACTTTCCTACTTTAGTCATATCCAAAATTCCTTTTTCAACAAGTCTTGATATAAGAGTCATTACCGTTGTAGTTTTCCATGAATTTTCTTTCGGCAGTTCTTCTAAAATCTCTGCTGTTGTAACCTTCTCATTTTTCTTCCAAATAATTTTCATTATTTCCATTTCTGCTTCCGAAATCTTTCCTAATTTCATTTCTATCGTCTCCCTAATTTAATTCTACAAGGTGTAGTTTATATTTTCATACTACGCCTTGTAGAATTTATTGTCAATATATTCTTTGGATACTTTTAACACTTTTTCGAGATATTAAAAACAAAAAAGAAAATAACAAGTCAAAGATGCGATGTATGTTTTGCGTCAGACAAGAAAGTATATTTTCCTTATAGCAGGACTATTATGGAAATATACTGACGAAGTATGATACAAAATAGACTAGCATAGTGACTTGTTATTTTTTGAATGTGCCTCATAGAGTTCTTAAACCCAATATTTATAATTCCGTATAGTAGCTATCTAGTATCAGTCTCGGAATTTTGCCTTTCTTGAAGTAATTTTGCTGCAATAGCGGATACAATTGGTACTGTCAGAATAACTGCCAAACTACCACAAACAGCGTTAAGAATGTCAATTGCAACTCCATTAGAATTAAACACTTGCTTGAACTGTACTTGATAAGAATACATGAGAATAAAAGAGAAAACAGACTCACCCAAAAACGCCAAAATAAGCGTATTGCTCATAGTCCCCATCATATCCCGACCAATATTCATTCCTGAACGAAATAGTTCATTAAAAGAAGCATTCTGCTTTTGCTTCTTGATCTCATTGATTGAAGTAGCAATTGAAATGGCTATATCCATTACTGCTCCCAGTGAGGCAATAATAATTCCTGGAAATAGAAGATCTTTCACTTGCAGCTTGCTTTGGCCAGCAATGTTAAGAAGTGCATCTGTATCCGAAGATGTATATCCAGATATTCCTAGAATTTTACTGAAAATAAGCATAATAATAACTGATACAATCACACCTGCCACTGTTCCTAACACGGCAGACATAGTTTTTCTATCAAAGCCTCCCACTAGAAATAGTGTTACACAAGAGGTTATAACAACAAGTAAAATGGTTGCAGCAACAGTCGATATACCATGAAAAAGCAATGGCACAAAAATGAATAACACTGTTGTGAGAGTAAATATAATCCCTATTACTGAGTGAAAACCACGCCAACCTCCCACTAAGCAGATTGCTCCAATAAATAGACCTATAAGTACAAGTAAGGGAATAACACGATAAGGTGCAAACATATAAATATTTATGTTTGATTTATCACCAGTTGACGTATTAATAGACACCACAATATCTTGACCATTATGAAGAACAAAATTAGTATCATAATTAAGAGCATTATTAACTTGAAAATTCTGTCCTTTATATTGACCACTTTCTATAAGTACATTAACTATTTGTCTACCTATATATAATCCTGAGAAACCTGAAGGATTTATTACTTGCTCATCAATTGAGATAACCTTACCTTTTTCGTAATGCATTTCTCCGCCAGCTCCTGAACTATATGGATTATAAATTGGCGTGTGAGAACTAAAAATAACAGCTATTACGATATAAGCAAATAAAACGGCAATAGGAATAATAATTTTACTACATACTTTAACGGATGAAATCCAATCTAATTTTACCTTCATGTCATGTCTCCTGTTTCTACACTACCATTATGCAATAGCAGATAATTTTTTATAACAAACAGTCCATCCAATATGAACTGTTTGTTATTTACTAAAATATATATTTATCTTTCATTAGTTCTTTGTAATTGTATAACTATCAATTAGAGTTTGATTAGCAATTGTATAATCACCTGCTGCATAAGTTTTTATTGTAAATGTATCGTTAGTAAAACTTACGTAGGAATAAGATGGAACATACCCCTGCCAGCCAACAACACTGAATGAATGATCAGTAGCCCCGCCAATGGTATCATTGCTTCCACTATTTAAATCATAGAATTTACTTCCAGTACCAGAGTCAAGAGTAAAGTAAACTGTTCCTTTAGGATTAGTTACACTGTTTGGATATTCTTTTGTTGCATAAGTAGCATTTGGATTTGTAGTACCTGGAGCAGAAGCGTTACTACTATTTTTCAAAGTTTCAGGAGTTCCAGTACTAGGATCAACAACATTTCCATTTAGCATTTGTGCAGTACGAGTATAGTAGTGATCATGTCCTTGTAATACAACATCTATATTATATTTATCCATCATCTTTGTCCAAGTATTACGTATTGTTAAAACTGGATCATCAATCTCATTTTTAGTATTGTGATTAGCTTCGCTGTATGCAGATTGATGCCATGTCGCCACTTTCCACTTTACATTAGGGTTAGCTTTAATAGCTTCAGCTATAAATTGATCATGATCGGCAGTACCATAGTTATTTGCATTTAATACCAAGAATAACACCGGACCAGCAGTAAACCAATAGTCTCCATCATTTCCATACTGTGTAGCACCTAGTGCGCTTATGTTTGGTTGATTGTAGTGATAGCCATAATATTCACCCATTTGGTGATCATGATTACCAGAGAACTCAGCTAAAGGTATATTTTGCATATAATTCACTGAAGAGTCAGGATTAAAAAAGTCTCTATACTGATACCATTGTCCATCAGATGAATTTGAAGGCTGAATCAAGTAATTGTAGTCATTAACTTGATCTCCCATTGTAAAGAGGAAGTTTAAATCTTTATTTTGACTCACTAACTTAAGCATATTTTGCCAAGCGGTTTTATCATCATTTAAATCCTTATGACCACCTGTAGCATTAGATTTAGCAGTACCCTTCGAATTATCAAAGGCACCAATTTGCGGATCACCAAACGCAGCAAAACTTACTTTATCTGTAGATAGTGTCGTAATTGTATAAACCGGACTCCAATTACCTTGTTCATCACTTACAGAGTAAGAATATTGAGTATTAGGAGTTAATCCTTTTATTGTTGCTTTGTTTGAATATTCTCCAGTCGGAGTACCTAAGGTACTTTTTCCGTTATAAACATTATCCCCATCACTTTCAGGATTAGCCTTACCTTTAATGTCACCAAGAACTGTAGTAACTTGATTAATAGATTGTGTGACTTTTACAACCGTCTGTTCTGCATCTTGAATATTTGCAGATGATGGAAATTGAGTACCATTCATATCAGATGTACGTGAAATTTTTATTTGTGTCTTTCCAGGCGCTTGAGTAAACCAAGCAAAATCAAGTTCTTTTGGATCTGTACCAACATTTGCATTAATGTTGTAGGCTCCTGTTACCTTAGGCAATGAGAACCCTTCAGTGCTAGTAGATGCGCTTGTCACTTCTGCGTTAACATCTTTTATAAATGGTAAACAGATAGAAGCAGCAACAACTGTAGCTACAGCAACCGGAATAATAAACTTAATTTTCTTATTAATTTTCATACAGCATTATCACCTCAATAAATAATTAATTAATTTCCATATAAATAAGTTTACTACTTATAATTTAAATAGCAGTTAACTTATAGTTAATTTTACTTTAAGTTTTATAATTTTCTTAAAATGGTGTAATTTTACTTATAGCACATAAGGCATATGAAAAATAAGAATAAAAAATAAGCCTTGAGTATTATTCATTAGAACTAATTATAATACTCAAATGCTTATTTCATACTTTCTATTATTTATGTGTTCCTATATCTGTTCTACAATATGCCCCTTCAAAAGTAACATATTTAATATTTTCATAGGCATCTTTTCTAGCTTCTTCTAAAGTTTTTCCAAGACCAATAACAGATAATACTCTACCACCATTTGTCTTTAAAATTCCATCTTCTGCTTTAGCTCCTGCTAAAAATACTTTATCTTTTACTTTTTCATCTATGCTTATTTCATATCCCTTAGTAAAGTCTCCTGGATATCCTTTTGATGCTAAAACAACATTTATGCAAACTCCATCATTCCACTTAATCGTAGTCTTATCTAGCTCTTCCATTAATGCAGCTTCAATAACTTCTACTAAATCACTTTCCATTAAGTAAAGAACTGATTGTGTTTCAGGATCTCCCATTCTAACATTATATTCTAAAAGATAAGTTCCTTTTTCAGTAATCATAATACCAAAGAAAATAATTCCCTTATAATCAAAACCTTCTTCTCTAATTCCTATTAGTGTCCTTGCCATAATATTGTCTTCAAAGTCCTTCATTACGTCTGCTGTAACATAAGGATTTGGTGCTAATACTCCCATTCCCCCTGTGTTTGGACCTTTTCCGCCATCAAAGATTTGTTTATGATCTTTTCCTGATATAAATGGAATGATTGTCTTTCCATCTGTAATTGAAAGAATAGAAGCTTCAACTCCTTCTAGGAATTCTTCAATCACTATTTTTTGACCTGCTCCATTAAATATATCATCTACCATGTAAGATTTTACTGCTTCCACTGCTTCTTCTTTATTTGCACATATAGCAACACCTTTTCCAGCAGCTAGTCCATCAGCTTTTACAACTGTTGGATACGGACAATTTTCTAAATACTGAAGTGCTTCGTCTACATTAGTAAATGTCTCATATTCAGCAGTTTTAACACCATACTTTTTCATGAATTCTTTAGAAAAACTTTTACTGCCTTCAAGTTGTGCAGCACTTTCAGCTGGCCCAAATATCTTTAATCCTTCTTTTTTAAACTCATTTACAATGCCTTTTGTTAAAGGATCTTCTGGTCCAACTATTGTAATATCAATAATTTCTTTTTGTGCAAATTTAATCAATTCACCAATATCAGTTATATTTACATTTTCACATTTATTTTCAATTGCAGTTCCACCATTTCCTGGAGCAACAAATATTTTTTCTACCTTTTCACTTTTCGCAAGCTTCCAAGCTAAAGCATGTTCTCTACCACCTGAACCAATTAAAAGAAGTTTCATAAAATCCCTCCGTTTATTTAGGTAAGAGTTAAGAGTTAAGAGCTAAGAGTTAAGAAGTAAGAAGTAAAGATAAAATTCCTTTGGAATTTATTTATTATTTCCAAACGCCCTTGCCGTCTATTCCTTACCTATTATCTCTTACTTCTTACCTATTACCTATTACCTATTACTTCTTACCTATTACCTATTACCTATTACCTATTACCTATTACTTCTTACCTATTAATTATTTTTAATGTTTAAAATGTCTATATCCTGTAAATACCATTGCTATTCCATGTTCGTTACAAGCATCTATTGATTCTTGATCTCTCATAGATCCACCCGGTTGGATTATAGCTTTAATTCCATATTTAACTGCTTCATCTACTACATCTCTGAATGGGAAAAATGCATCTGATGCAAGTATTGTAGCTCCCTTTCCTCTCTTTAAAGCGTCTTCTGTTGGCCAGATTCTATTGACTTGACCTCCGCCAATTCCAAGAGCTATTCCATTATGAGCAACAACTATGGCATTTGATTTAACATATTTAACTACTTTCATTCCAAATAGTAAATCTCTCATTTCTTCATCAGTTGGTTTCTTTTCAGTTACAACTTTGATTTCTTCAATTAATTTATTATCTTCTTCTTGAACAAGCATTGCTCCATCAACTGTAACCATATATTTATCAGCTTTTGGTGTATTGTTAAATTTAAGAACTCTTAAGTTTTTCTTAGTCTTTAATACTTCTAAAGCATCTTCATCGTATTCCGGTGCTGCAATAACTTCTAAGAAAATCTTAACCATTTCTTCAGCAGTTCTCTTATCTACTTTTCTATTAAATGCAACGATTCCTCCGAATATTGAAGTTGGATCTACTTCATAAGCTTTCATATAAGCTTCGTAAGCATCTGTACCCATTGCAACCCCACAAGGTGTATTATGTTTTAAAGCACAACATGCTGGTTCTTCAAATTCACTAGCACATTTCCAAGCAATATCACAGTCTTTAAAATTATTATACGATAATTCTTTACCATTTAACATCTCAAAAGTATTCATAGCTCCATCAAGCATTGTTGATGAATAAACTGCTGCACTTTGATGAGAATTTTCGCCATATCTAAGTCCTTGCATCTTTCTGTATGAAACTGAAAGATATTCTGGATATTCCTCATCTTCAAGCAAGAAGTTTGAAATAGCTCCATCATAAGCACTCATAAGATTAAATACTTTACCAGCTAATTTCTTTTTAGTCTTTAAAGAAGTTTCACCGTTTGCTTCAATTTCTTCCATAACAACTTTATAGTCATTTTTATCAGAAATTACTACAACATCTTGGAAGTTCTTAGCTGCTGCCCTAAGCATTGTAGGACCGCCGATATCTATAAATTCAACCTTTTCTTCAAATTCTAAGTCTTCTTTAACTTTCTCAAAGAATGGGTAAAGATTTACTACCACGTAATCTATAGTATGAATATCTCTTCCCTTTAATGTATTCATATGCTCTTCATTATCTCTTATAGCAAGAATCCCTGCATGAACTAATGGATGAAGAGTTTTAACTCTTCCATCTAACATTTCAGGAAAGTTAGTTACTTCATTAATTTCAATTACATCTAAACCATTTTCTTTTAAGTATTTATAAGTACCTCCTGTTGATACAATTTCAACATCTTTAGATACTAAAAATTTAGCAAAATCTAAAACTCCATCTTTATCAAATACACTTATTAAAGCTCTCTTTTTCATAAAAACCCACTTTCTTCAATTAAAAAGGTAAGAGGTAAAAGGTAAGAGGTAAGAGTTGTGGAGGAAACTCCTCTCGGAGTTTCTCTTTCTATTTATTTTAACGCTAACTCTAGCTCTAACTTTTAACTATCACTATAACTGATTTTAAATAATATATCCTACACAAAAATCAAAGCTAAATCCTTTGATTAAATTAGAATCAAGAAATTACGCAGTAATTTCATCCATAACTCTTACTTCTTACTTCTTATCTCTTACTTCTTACTTCTTACTTCTTACTTCTTAACTAATCTTAGCTTTTCCGTTAACAAATTGAACTCTGCCTTCACTAATCAATTTAATCGCTTGTGGTAATATCAAGTGTTCTTTTTCTAAAATTCTCTTTTGAAGTGTTTCTGCATCATCTTCAAAATATACTGGAACTGCTTCTTGAAGAAGTATTGCTCCACCATCAACTTCAGAGTTTACAAAGTGAACTGTGCACCCTGAAAATCTTACACCGCTTTTAATTACAGCTTCATGAACCTTTAATCCATACATTCCTGGTCCGCAAAAAGAAGGAATTAAAGATGGATGTATATTTATAATCTTATTATCAAATTCTTTTAATATTTCTCCATCTAAAATTGCTAAAAATCCTGCTAGAACTATTAAATCAACTTTACCCTTTGTTAATTCTAATATCTTATCCGAAGATTTTTCACCATATTCTTTTCTACTGACAACAAAAGCATCTATGTTATGTTTTTTTGCTCTTTCTAACGCATAAATATTATCCTTGCTGCCTATAACCATTTCTATTTTAACATCAAGTTCTTTATTCTCTACTGCATCTATAATAGATTGAAGGTCTGTTCCTCCCCCTGAAACTAAGACCGCTATTTTAAACAAATACCTTCACCTCCAGATGTAACATATCCTATTTCATAAGCTTTTTCTCCCATTTCCACTAAAGCTTTAATAATAGGTGCCACATCTTTTTCATTAACAGCAAGAACAAAACCAATTCCCATGTTAAAAGTATTATACATATGATCTTTATCTACACCTTTTTCAATAATTCTTTCAAATATTGCTGGAAGTGGATATGAATCTTTATTAATTACAGCTGTGAAATTTCCGCCATTGAACATTCTTGGAACATTTTCAATGAAACCACCGCCAGTAACATGTGCCATTCCTTTGATTTCATAGTTTTCTAATAGCTTAAGTACAGGCTTTACATAAATCTTAGTTGGAGTGATTAATGTTTTCCAAACTTCTTCTCCCTTAAATTCTTCATTTAAATCTGGGAATACTTTTCTAATTAACGAATACCCATTAGAATGAACTCCTGAAGAAGCTATACCTATTAACTTATCTCCTTCTTTGATATTGCTTCCATTAATGATTTTATCTTTATCTGCAATACCAACTGCAAATCCTGCCATATCATATTCACCGTCAGAATAGAAACCTGGCATTTCAGCTGTTTCTCCTCCAATTAAAGCACAATCAGAATCAATACATCCATCTGATATTCCCTTAACTAAATCTGATGCTACTTCTGCTTCAAGCTTTCCACAAGCTATGTAATCTAAGAAAAATAGTGGTTTTGCGCCATGGCATAAAATATCATTTACGCACATAGCTACACAGTCAATTCCAACTGTATCATATTTTTTGTTTTTGAATGCAATTTCAAGTTTAGTTCCAACTCCGTCAGTTCCTGAAACTAATACTGGCTTTTCATACCCTGAAGGCAATTCAACCATTCCTGCAAAACTACCAAGTCCATTTAAAACATATTGGCTCATAGTTTTTGCTGCATATTCCTTTATTAATTTAACTGATCTATATCCTTCTTCTATATTAACTCCAGCTTCTTTGTAAGTAATCATTTATTAATCCTACCTTTCAAGATCTTTTGATATTTCTTCCATTGGTGCTGCTACTGGATAAATTCCATTAAAGCATCCCATACAAAATCCGTCTCTATCGTTACAGCTTCTATAAACACCTTCTTCACTTAAGTAGCCTAAATAATCTGCTCCAATCATATCTCTGATTTCTTCTACAGTATTATTAGCAGCAACAAGTTCACTTCTATAAGGTGTATCTATTCCAAAGTAACATGGATACTTAACACCTGGTGACGCAATTAAGAAACTAACCTCTTTTACTCCTGCACGTCTAAGTGATTCAATTAAATGCTTTGAAGTAGTACCTCTTACTATTGAGTCATCAATAAGTATAACTCTTTTTCCTTCCAAGTTTACCTTTAATGGGTTTAACTTTACTGCAACTGCTCTTTCTCTTATTTCTTGAGATGGTGATATAAAAGTTCTTCCCACATATCTATTTTTAATGAATCCAGTATCATAAGGTATTCCAGAAGCTTTTGCATATCCTATAGCTGCTGGTATTCCTGAATCTGGAACTGCAATAACCACATCTGCATCTAGTGGATGTTCCTTAAATAACTGTTCTCCTGCTTTTACTCTTGTTGTCTGAACTTCTAGTCCATCGATTCTTGAATCTGGTCTAGCAAAATATATATATTCAAAAGCACAAGTTTGACATTTAGTATTCTCAGAATATCTATATGATTGTACTCCTTCTGCATCTATTATTACTATTTCTCCTGGTTCTATATCTCTTACATACTCAGCACCTATTGCATCTAAAGCGCAACTCTCTGAAGTTAGTATATAACCTTCTTCAATTTTCCCCAAACAAAGCGGTCTAATTCCATGTGGATCTCTAGCCCCAATTAATTTGTCTTTTGACATAATAGTTAATGCAAATGATCCTCTGACAGCTGACATAGCCTCAACTACTGCTTTTGCAAGACCTTTTTTAGCACTTCTTGCTATAAGACAGGCAATTACTTCTGAATCTGTTGTAGTATGAAAAATTTGCCCTCCATCCTCAAGTAAGTCTTTTATTACATCAGCATTTACCAAAGTTCCGTTATGAGCCATAGCTATTGGTCCCATTTTTGATGTAGCTAATATAGGTTGAGCATTTTCAATACCTTTTCCTCCAGCCGTTGAATATCTTACATGACCTATGGCTATATGACCCTTTAATTTATCTAAATCAT
This sequence comes from Clostridium sp., assembly GCA_031292145.1. GTDB lineage: Bacteria > Bacillota > Clostridia > Clostridiales > Clostridiaceae > Clostridium. The sequence goes on from JARLHR010000084.1 coordinate 65,602, forward strand.
CTTGCTTAAAGGCTTCTGTAATAAGACCTAAACCTTTATGTATATCTATTTTTTCTCCATCTGCAACTGCTATTCCTGCACTTTCTTGCCCTCTATGTTGAAGCGCATAAAGTCCATAATAAGTCATAGATGCAACATCTATAGGATTATTAGCATAAACCCCAAAAACCCCACATTCGTCTTTAAATTTATCATTACTTGGATCTATTATTAATTCAAAATTTGAATTATTCATTTATACAATCCTTTCGTCATTTATTTATTGTTCTATCTTTCAATTAATTTAGGCACATGAGAAAAAAATAACAGACAATCACACTGGTCAATTATTTTTTTGATTGTGCCTTAAATGCACAACATACAATTAAGGATAAGAGTTCCGCATGGAAAATTCAAGTGTCAAAATCAGAGATTTATGTTCTATCTTTCCCTGCGGAATTTCTAAAAATACTTTTTAAATTCTAAAAAAGCTTATTCCAAAATTATTGAGGTATATTCAAAAAAATAATAAGTCAGCATGCTAGTCTGTTTCTACTATTTAGAAATTCTCTTTAATATTTCAACATAGGCATCTTTAACATTACCTAAATCTCTTCTAAATCTATCTTTATCTAGCTTTTCTCCGGTAGTAGCATCCCAGAATCTGCAAGTATCTGGTGAAATTTCATCAGCTAAAACTACTGTTCCAT
>JARLHR010000085.1 GCA_031292145.1 Clostridium sp.
TGGATTTATCATCTTCAATAATTAGAATTTTTTTCAATACTATTCCCTCCTGCTTTCCTCTGGGGTACAAAATAATTATTAATTATTTTGCCTCCTGTATTCTATTTAATCCAAAAACAATTATCAATTATTTTGTCTCCCATATTCCCCTTAAGGTTAGAACTATTTTCAATTGTTCTTATTTTCTGTATATTTAGGTAGTGTCATTATAATAGCAAGCCCGCCTTCTGTAACATTTTCTGCTTTTATAAATCCACCTAACTGCTCTAAGATTTTTGCTGTTATAGAAAGCCCGAGTCCACTGCCTTTGCTTGGATTACTTCTAGAAGGATCTGTTCTATAAAAAACATCAAATAACTTTTCAAGTGCTTCATCACTAACACCTGGTCCATTATCTTCTAGTCTAATTACAACATAGTTATCTTTATCCTCACAGCTGATTTTCATTTGACCCTGTTCCTTATTTTTATATTTTACACTATTTTCCAAAACATTTATTACAGCATTACGTAACTGCACAATATCTGCTTGAATGCATATATCTTTCACATTTTGCATCATCGTGATAATTAGTCCCTTTCCCTTATATTCTTCACATAGATTAACTGCAATATTTGAAAGTTCTTTACCAATATCTACTTTTTCTAAATATAGAGGAAATTCTCCAATATCTAATTTAGAAAATAAAAACAATTGACTGACAATATGCTCTAAGTCACTAGTTTTATTCTTTATTGTATCCAAATAACGCTTTTGAGTTTCCGGAGTAGATGCCACTCCTGTTTCTAATCCTTCCACATAGGCTTTTATTGATGTTAACGGGGTTCGTAAATCATGTGAAATTCCAGCAATCAGCTCTTTACGGTTCGCTTCATCCTTTTGTCTTGCCTTTACAGAATCTAAAAGCTGCTGAGCCATTTCATTAAAATCAGAACATATTTCTTGAAATTCATCTTTTTCATTATAATCTATATGAAAATCCAAATTACCATCACGAATTTGATGTACTCCATAAACTAATGTTTCTAATGGAGTAATAATACGCTTAAATACAAAACTAGTTAGAAATCTATTTGTTAACAATATGATAGCAATAACAACAAAAAACATTACTACTCCCAAGGTAAATATTATCCTATCGTAAGCCTTGCCGTCTTCCTTATTATGATGTGTAAAATCAGTGTCTTCTATAACTATATTGTATTTACCTACACTCTCTTTATAAATAGCTACATTATCAATAATAAACATATGATTACCATCTTTAGATAAAGCAGTATCTAAAATAGAAGTATCGTCAATAGTTGATGTAGGATATATTAATTCTTTTCCTTCATAAATGCTCAATGAAATGTTTTTGTCTTTATTCTTTTCATTAAATTTATCTATATCTCCCCTTTTTTGATTAAGGTCAATATCGCCTGACCAATTGTTTGTAATTTTATTTATTTTATCCATTGATTCATAAAAGAATTTTTCATTTGGGTCATCATTCCCCATTATCTCCATAACTCCAAGAATTGTACCGCCTACCATTATAAGACCTAAAATTGCAGGTATAACAAGCATTAAAAGGTTTGAAATAAACAAACGCTTCTTTATAGTCACATAATTCACCTCTCTAATTTATTATATCATGAATAACTTACTTCTTCAGCGGCTCTTGAACTTGTTATTTTCTTATATTTGCCTGATGCAATATTTCTTGACACGCTTTCATTATAGGCAAAAACATTAGAACAAACTACAGAAGTGATTTCAACACATTGTTTAATATCTAATAAATAAGATGCTTTGCCTTTCATATATTCTTCTAAAATATTTTCAATTGATTCTTTTATTGAAGCAAGACTATTGAATTTTTGATTTTTATTGTTTAATGTCTTAGTGAAATAATTTCTTAGATCATCAAAATTATGTAATAAATATCTTTGCAATTCCCACTCATATTTTATATGGTTTGGTATATTACCTATGGAGCCAGATATATGTGCGTTGCAGCAAAAATCACATAGGTAATGAATAACTATACCTAGCTGCATTGAATAATAGCCATTAAACCTTTTAACTGATAGAAGTTCTTCTATCTTTTCAATAACGTATTTAAAAGATTTTTGCCTATAATGAGGATGTGTTTTTACATGCCAGCTTTGATCAACCATCACAAGTCCAAAATTAAACATAAACTTGGAAAATCCTTTTGGTAAAACCTTTATATTATTATTAAATGCTAATTCTGCTATCTTAACATGAGTTTTTACTTTCATAATTATACACTCTCCTATCTAATATTAACTATTAATTAGAAAGTATTAATTAAAAAGCAAAACTACATGTTATATAAATTATACTTTTTAATACTCTTGTACTTTCTAAGGAAATTGATACCTTTATTTATACAGAAATCTTTTGATATTTACTTTCTATTAAAAGCATATTTTTATATAGTTCTTCTACTTTATTAGCAAAATGTTCAGCTGAGAACTTTTCTGTTGATTTTACAGCCTCAATAGATAAACTCTCTTTCTTTAAATTATTATAAAGAATATCATCTAAAGCTTTTATAAAATCATCTTGATTATGAAATGCATATCCATTAATATCATCTTTCAATACACCATCTAAACATCTATCAGCTTTTGCTACAACAGGTACTCCTGAAGCTAGTGCTTCAATATAAGTAAGGCCTTGAGTTTCACTTTGTGATGCACTTACAAAAACATCTCCTAATTGATAATATATACCAATATCATTCCATGGTCTTTCACCTGCAAATATTGTGTTTTTATCAATTCCAAGCTCCTTTGCCTTTTCCTCTAAAATATCTTTTTCGGGACCATCACCAATTAATAGAAATTTAACATCTTCCTTATCTTCTAAATAATATTTCATGGCAATTAAAATTTCTTCAATATTTTTTTCTTTTGCTAATCTGCCAATGAAAAGTAAAACCTTATCCTTTTCTCCAATTCCGAAATTCCTACGTAAATTTTGTACTTCATCAGAATTGAAGTTATATTTAGAGAATTTGCTAAGTTCTATGCCTGTAGGAATAATAGACATATCTTGTTTTACATTATAAGATAACAGTAATTCCTCTACTTTATTCGTAGGAACAATTACTTTATCTGCTGAATCACAGAAATTTATACTTATTTTTCTTACTGCCATTTTTGCAATTGGATCAAGTATTCCCAATTTTCCTATATAATGTGTGTAGTCTTCATATATAGTGTGATATGTGTGTAAAAAAGGAATATTAAGTTCTCTAGCCATAGCCCTTCCAAAAATCCCAAGGGAAAATTCTGTATGAGTGTGAATCACGTCAAGTCCTATTTTTTTTATAATCCTTGATAGACGTGGATTATAGAACATTCCAACACGTCTTGCACTAATAAAAGGAATGCTTGGCACTCTGTATACATTTATTTCCTCACTATCTGCTTTAGGATCTGTTGTAGTAAATACATACACTTGATGTCCTCTCATTTCAAGATTTCTTTTAAGCATTAGCACAGAGGTTGCTACTCCATTGATTTGTGGATAATATGTGTCAGTAAAAAGTCCTATCTTCATTTTTTCCAACTCCCTTTTCTCTCTCTTATATATAACAGTATATATTTGAAAGGTTAAATAGAAAGAAATCAAAGTTAAACTGTTTATAAACTAATGTTAAAATTTTATTATACCAATAAAAATAAGGACTCAAATAAGATTTGTACATATAATCTTATTTAAGCCCTTTAGTAAGTATTTCTTCTTTAGTTCTTTTGTTGGCACGTTCATGAATCAATGACTGTTCCAATTGAACGTATGAAAGATCCGACGACAGTCGCAAAGCGTTCTGGCTGGTCTAAGTGGACACTGTGACCAGCTTCCCGGATTTGTTCTGCCTGAAGTCTTGGATTAAGAAGTTGCAGTTCTTCGGCAACAACAGACGAAACCACGCCTTTATCACCAAATACGATGAGGCTTGGAACGTCAATTGCACGCACTAACATCTTATAGTCAGGGTTCGGTGGCGTGAGAACGTCAAAGGCTGCCATGCTTGTTTGAAGTCGTGCCCGAGCAAACAACTCAAGGATTTCCCCTGACCGATTAGGGTGTCTATTCCGCGCGTCTGCCACCACCTCATCCAATGACATATTAAGCATTCGCCGATGCTGGTCGGCGACATCACTATCGCGAACTTCGCGCTGAACTTTGGGACTCAAGAACGTTGGATCAGCTAAGACCAGGCCACGGAGTAGATTTGGTTTACGACTTGCCACCACGGCTGCAGTCATCCCACCCATGGAATGTCCAAGCAGGATTGGAGGAGGAAGTCTTAGGACATTTATTAAACCGACAACATCGTTTGCATGGTCTTCGTATCGATATCCAAAGTCAGGTACACTCGAATTGCCATGTCCCCTGGCATCCGGCATGATTACGTCATATTCTTTCTCCAGAACATGTACCAAACCTGTCCAACACTCCCCATTAGTCATTAATCCATGTAGCAAAATTAAAGGCGGTTTGTTTCCCCCTGTTCTTGTGTAGTGTATGTTAATTCCGTTTGTTTCGCAGACTGCTGTGTCCCAGTAACTCATATATCATTTCCTCCAAGCGTAAAATTCAGGGTAAAGTTTATAATTTTAGAACTTTTATATAATAGGATCAGACATTTTTGGTGTTTCAATACCTTGTCAATTAAGGTCAATGTAATAGCAGTGGATATTGGTATGCAAATGGCGCCTAACGTATGCACTTCCGTCAAAATATCACAGAAATATTCCGCTATAACTGTATTTGGGTTTCTAAACTTGTATCTTACACAAGTTCGCCCTCATTTACTATCGAGAAATGCTTTTTTTAAAAAACTACCGCAAATTTACTTCTGAGATAATGCGTTATTTAGTAAAGTAAATTATAAATATTACTCACTCACTTCTTATTTTTTTCTAGTTCATTTAAAATAGTATCTAACTTTTCATCCATTTGTTTATTCCTTTTTATAAAACTTCTTAATGCTTTTATTCCTTTATATGTTCCTATTACTATTAAAATTATTAAACCAAAATTAATCCAATTCATAATTAGCGTCATATAATTAGTTTGCATAAACTTTCTCCTAACTTCATAAATTGTATACTTTTAATACAATTTCTATAAATATAGTATTTTTAGCTATTCCTTATAATTTCTTTTTATTAATTGTCTCAATTAATTGTCTCAATTTACTACTCTACATCATTGTATATACATATTATTATATTATAACTGTATTTATTTACAAGTTTTTCATATACCCATATCAATATTATTATGTAAAAAATTTAAATCTTAAAGTGATGATTCTCATAAAGTGGCGTGAGAAAAAGGCAATGACCATCACTATTATTTTGAGATGTTTATCGCCTTTAAATTTAATGAACTACGAATTTATGCTCTTTTACATAATTATTTTTTCTTAACAGGAATCCAAATTTCACTGTAGTAGTTTTCATCTTGATTACCTTGCGGATAATCAGCTACATTAGTGTACATTTCAATATTATAACCTGCCGCAATTTCATAATCTTTGCAGTTAGGTAGCCATTCTGAGAATATTTTTCTGTTTACATCTTGCAGAGATTTAGGCATTGGACCCTTGCAAGCAAAAACAGCCCACGTTTGTTCAGGAATAATCTTTGTAACAA
>JARLHR010000086.1 GCA_031292145.1 Clostridium sp.
AACATTGAAAAAGGAATTAATCAAAATCTTCCAAGTTGCTACAGTATTTATCGGTACAATTGTTGGTGCTGGACTTGCTTCTGGAAAAGAAATTACAGAGTTTTTTACTCAATATGGAATAACAAGTTTTTTAGGTATCATAGGCTGTGGCATTTTCTACATTTTAATGAATTCTATAATTTGTAAAATAAGTATTGATTATGATCTTAATTCATATAGTGATGTCATGAACATAATAAGCCCAAATATATTTGGCAAATTAACTGGACTCATAACTACACTTTTTCTTATTTCCAGTGCTTCTATAATACTTGCTGGAAGTGGAGCTTTAATTCATCAATTTTTTGGATTACCCAAAATAATTGGTTCCTTAATTATGATTTTAATTGCAGTATTTTTTTTACTTAGAGATACAGAAGGCTTAATAGAAATTAATTCCTTTATTGTTCCAGCATTAATTTGTACGCTTACCCTAATTACAATTTTATATTTCGCATTTTGCAAGGATACCGTTACATTTGCGAATATAACTAGCTTTCCACCTAAGAAATCTGGAATTCTTATTTCAACGATATTATATGCAGGATATAATACACTTTCAGCTTCAGGAGTCTTAGTTCCACTTAGTAATCAAATGAAAAAGACTAAAACTATGATTATTGGAGTAATTACTGGTGCAATCGGCCTCACTATACTTTGCTTGATGATAAATCTATTATTAACTGTTAATCAGCCATATATATACAGATATGAAATTCCACTACTTTTTGTAGCTAATAGGTTTGGTAATCTAATTCAAGCATTATTATTAGTTATTATTTGGCTGGAGATGTTTTCTACTGAAGTATCAGATATATATTCAATTAGTAAGACTTTGAATAAAACATTTAATATAAAATTTAAGAAAGCTATATTTATAGTTATAGCTTTTGCTCTTATAATTTCCCAATTTGGATTTGGAAATCTTATAAATAAGTTATATCCTATGTTTGGGGTTTTAAGTTTAATTTTTATATTTCAATGTATATTATTCTACTTTAGACATAATCGTAATTTAAATAAATAAGACATAAATAAATGGATTAAGATTGCTTAAGATCTTAATCCATTTATTATCTAAACTTATCAAAAATTAATACTTTGTTTTTACAAAAACTTACAGATTTTTTATTTATTAAATCAATTATAAAATGCTATATTATATGTGTTATAATTTGTTTTAGATAAATTATATAATGATTAAATTACCTTAATATAACACATATACACTGATATATAAAGGAGTTAATAAACATATGGAATATTCATTTAGTAAAAAAGAAAATAACAGCTTAAATATGCTCACTGAATGCAACCTTTGCAATAGGAACTGTAAAGTTAATAGAAATGATAATGAGCTTGGATTTTGTAAAGCTTCAAATAAAGTTAAACTCGCAAAAGCCTCTTTACACCTTTGGGAAGAGCCCCCTATTTCTCAGGGAAATGGTTCCGGTACAGTGTTCTTTTCTCATTGCAATCTTAATTGTGTATTTTGCCAAAACTATAATATAAGCCAAGGTATTAAACAACCTCTTTTTTCTGCTCCAAATTCAAATGATCTAGAAATTCAAAATTCTAGCTGTGAATCTTCAATTATAGGAATGGAAATATCTATCGAACGACTGTCTGAAATATTTTTAGAACTTCAAAAAAAAGGAGCAAATAATATTAATTTAGTTACTCCAACACATTATGTTCCTCAAATAATAGAAGCACTAAAAATTGCAAAAAAGAATAATTTAACTATACCTATCCTTTACAATACAAATACTTATGATTCAATTGAAACCATAAAATCATTGGATGGATATATAGATGTTTATTTACCAGACTTTAAATACTTTAATGATAAATATGCCATTAAATATTCTAATGCTAAAAATTATTGCTCCAATACGATAAACGTAATAGATGAAATGATAAGGCAAGCTGGTAAACCAGTATTTAACGCTGCAGGACTTATGGTTAAAGGCGTTATTATAAGACATTTAATGCTTCCAGGACTTCTTTTTGATTCAAAAAAAGTAGTTGACTATGTTTATAATAAATATGGTGATGATGTTTATATTAGTTTAATGAATCAATATGTACCTATGTTTGAGGCTTGCAATTATCCTGAAATAAATAAGTCTCTTAATCCCAAACATTATGATAGTTTAATTAACTATGCTTTAAACCTTGGTATTAAGAATGGATTTATTCAAGATGAAGGTTCTAATACCTCTGATTTTATTCCAGAATTTAATTTAGAAGGTGTAAAAAACAAGTTTTAATCTCCGAAAATAAAAGGCATGCTTTTTCTCCCGAAAAATTAGTAAAGCATGTCTTTTTTATTCTTAATTTATTTTAATTAATAATAAAATTTAGGTATTCCCCTGTTATTATCTAATCCTGGTATAATTGGTGGTATAAACTCATTTATCACACATAACCTACTTGATTCAGTAGTGGTAAGTTCTGCAAGCTTTGTTATGCCAACATAAACATCTGATATCTTATACCATGTTGCATAATCAACTATTCCTGTTTGTGGCAATGTAAATACTTGCTGAAATATTTTTACTGCATCTACTGTTTTTTGAGTATACTGTCCATCTTCAGCTTGCTTTGGAATTAATGGGTAGTTCCTTGATATTCTATTTAATTGACCTTGGATTGTTCTTACATCTGGACCAGATGATCCAATTGATAATGCATGTCCTGGATATGATTGAGGACTTCCTGCTACTTTTTCAGCTGTAACTAATTCAATGTCATCTCCATAATAATTCCTCAATATATCAAATGGCACCATACCTTGCACAGCTAATTCTTGGGTTCCCCATTGACTTAACCATTGAGGGCATGTAACACTCTTTCCATCACAATATTGTGTAAAAAGTGGTTGTTTTTTTCCAACTCTTCTTACATAAGTAGAAAAAATTTCATCTACAATTTGGCTTATGCTATCATAAATATTTCTACCATAATTAAACGCCTGATCATACGCTGTAGAACTTCTAATATCAAAATTCTTTCCTTTCCCTCTATACCATTCAGTAAAAATTCTATTTAATGTAAAAGACACTATGCAAAAAATATTAGCTCTTAAAGATGATTCCTTCCAAGTTGAGTATATTTCACATGAAGCAACGTTTTTAATATAGTCCTTAAATGGTACCTTATAATTTGGAGCTGATGGATCATTGGGACCTCCTTGATGAACAATAATATATTCTGGAACTATAGGCTGTGGCAATACAACTCCTGATGTTGGTAGCGGCATTGGTTTATCTACCTCTTCTGGTATCTTAGGTGGAAAATTACCATTCAATGTATTAGGCTGTATATTTATAACTTCCTGTCTCATATCACCTCTTCCTAAGCTGATCTCTAAATTACATATTTGATATGCAACCTGAGTTGGAAATACCTGACACCCTCTTATTATTATTGGCTTAAATCCATTCCTATCAACAGTTATATCATACACACTATAAGGTATCTGATTGATATTCTTATTTAAGGAATACGCTAGTGGTGGTGCTGCTAACTCTATTTCCGTTGTTAATCCAACTGCATCCGTAACTAATTCAATACTTTTTATATTTTCAGTACCTTGTGTGCCCGTTACAGTTATCTTTGCTCCATCAATTGGAATATAATTATCACCTCTAAAACACTGAACCTTTAATCTTCCTGTATTTGCCCCAGGATTTATATTACTTGTACTCTCCATATCTGTCCTCTTTATATTTTTTCTCAAAATATTATATTTATTAGGTATGATATTTGTTACTAGTATATCTTTTTCATCTATATTTCCTCTAGTTAAAATCGAATTTAAATCAGCTTCGAGTAAACTTATGCTATCAAATGCACATACTTCTCCATATCCCCATAATGGGTTTGGATATGTTACATCTGTCCGTCTTCTTTTTGCCCCTTTTATTAAATAATATTTTAGTCTTTGTCCAAATAAATAAGGATCATTCCCTTTGATTATTCCCCACTGCATCATCAGTGCGCATATTCCTGCTACTTGTGGTGTTGCCATTGATGTTCCTGTTTTATTATCATATCCTCCATTAGGGACTGGTCCAACTATATCTTCTCCAGGTGCAACTAAATCAGGTCTTACTAAATTCCCTTGATTTTGAGCTCCTCGTCCACTGAATGATGAGAGATTTCCCGTTCTATAATTGTAACTTCCTACTGCAATTATATTATCTACAGTTGCTGGTATTCCCAACGTATTGTATTGAATTGGTTCCATGAATCTTGTATTAGGATTAAGTGATTCTAAAACTGGAAGCCATATTGAATATACTCCTAAATACTCATTTAAAACACTTATTTCTAAAGTCCATACTCCTTCTGCGAGATATCCTGTTCTGGCCGAAAGAATAATCTTTATTTCACTATTTAATTCAAATGGCTTTGGTCCTGCCACATATATGTCATATCTATCACGTCCTATCCCACCTTGAATATAACCTTCCTGTATATTGATATTTCCGCTACTTGTTCCTGTTGGGCTTATTATACTTATTGCTATATTAGGCAAAATTGACTTATAAAAGTTCATAACTATTGATTTTTCATCGCTTCCTATGTTAAAAGTTTCTCTTTGAGCTTTAGTTAATTCCCCCCCAATATGATGCCCTGCATCGCCATCATTTCCTGCAGCAATAACAATAGATACCCTCTCTAGATTTGATACAGTTCTAATATATTGCTCAAGTAGACTGCTTCCATCATGTGCTCCATCATTTGTACTTAAACTCATACTAATAACCACAGGCATATTTAACTCTTTACTTTTATCAAGTAGAAACCTAATTCCCTGCATTATTTGTGAACTTAAAATTGCAGTCCCTCTTGCCGCTTTAACCATTGCTATTGATGCATTAGGTGCCACACCTTTATACATCTGATTTATATTACCACCACCACATGCTATTCCTGCAACATGGGTTCCATGACCTGTATTATCAATAGATGGAACCACTGAATAAGGATTTGAGGACTTTATTGCTTGATTTATTATTTGCTTATCGTAAATACTTCCTCCCGTACTCAAGTCATAAATGTATTCTATCCTTGTTGTTCCAGCAGTGTTCATAAACGCTGGATGCGTATAATCTATTCCCGAATCTACAAATCCAACTAATACACCATCACCCAAAACATTATAATCAGAATTTACTTGCAGTATACATGATACCCTATTGCTCTCTTCATCTTGTTCGTATAAATTTTTGGGCAATTCTATATATTGGATAGTATTACTTAAGGATAGTTTCTCTAGCTTATCCCTAGGTATATTAACTACTGCAAAGTTAAATCCCAAGTCCTGAAACTTCCCTCCTAAACTTTCAATAAACACTCTTGTTTGCTCCGGAGTATCCCTGTATAGAATCGTAAGTTCTACAGTATTATCTTGACCTTCTTGTACACTATATTTATAACCCACTTGATCTAGTATTGCCTTTGGTACATTGGTTAACAATCCTATTGAGGCATCAGTCTTTGAAGATATATCATTTCCTATTTCAGGCATAATAATCACATCCTGCATAAATATATACATAAACATACTATGAAAATAATATATTTATGCATAAAAAAATAGAGAATAATCGCATTGTTGAATTATTCTCTATTTATATATTACTTTTTTCCAAAATTAATATTACTGTAGTGTAATCTCAACTTTTTCTAATTTAGCAATTACACTCATTTCCTTTAATTCCATAGTTTCAGTAATCAAATTTCCAGCATTACTTATTAAAAGTACTTTTGAATTTCCTAAAACTTTTACTTGTCTAATCTTTCTTTGCTCCTTATAGTCAATTAAAAAAAATCCATTATTACTTACTTCTTTTACACTATGTGCAAAAGCAATGTCTCCTTTTAGCATTCTAAAGCCATTCATTTCATCATCTTCTATTTCTAAATAAAATACTTTATCTTGTGGATAGTTCTCTATCTTATTTGAATGAACTGGCATTTCTTTAACACCCTTTTTATTAGACAAAGAATAATTGTATATAGGTACACTTCTAAGTACAGATGAGAAGGCATCTGTCCAAACTTCTGAACTTTCAATACTCTTTCTTGGTAATTCTTTAAAACTTTTCTTTTCTTCCATAAGAGCTTCATCTGTAACTACCATACTTATATCATTTAAATCAGCTTTTAAAACTTTAGCTGCCTTATCTATTAATGACTCAGGTGCAACCTTTCTCCCCATTTCAACTTCATTTAAAAACTTTTCTGCTACACCTAACTTTTTAGCTAAAACTTTAACTGTCATTCCATCTTTTTCTCTAGCTTGCTTTATATTTTCTCCTACACGACTCACTTTCTGTTCTCCCCTTTTGCTCTGCTAAGGCAATTCCACAAAATAGAGAATCAGTATGCTAGTATATTTGATTCTCTATTTTTTTCCATTAGCCTTAAACCATTCTCTTTCTTCAATTAAATGCTCTAACAAATACTTAAAAGTCCACTTGTAATTTTGAGGTGTAGATACTGCTAATATCCCGCCTTGAATGAATCCCCTAATGTATCTGATGGTAAATTTTAATTGCTCATCTTTAAATCCATTGAAAATAAGTGCTTTTTCATCTAACGGCAATTCATCATAAGAATTCTCATTTGTACATTCATTAATTATATTTTCCAACTTCATTGAAATCATATTACCTGTTATCTCTATTACCTTAATATTTTGGCTCTCAATCTTATTAATTTCTTCTTTACTTAATCCATGCACCAATATACATTTCTTATTTTGAACCATTTATAACACCTCTTTTCTTGTAATTTACTATAGTTTAAATATCCTTTATTCTTCAATTATTTCTGGTTCTTTAATTTCCTCACCTTGCGTATCTACTATAACACTTTTTATAACTTGATCTTCATAAGGCCTATCTGACATATCAGTCTTTTGTGCAACAATCTCATCGGCTACTTCTATCCCCTCAATAACCTTACCAAAAGATGCATATTGTCCATCCAAATGTGGTGCATCTGCTACCATTATAAAGAATTGGCTTCCTGCTGAATCAGGGTGCATAGCTCTAGCCATAGATAATATTCCCTTTGAATGCTTTAAAGTATTTTTGAATCCATTACTTGTGAATTCTCCTTTTATTGAATATCCTGGGCCTCCAATTCCACTACCTTCTGGACATCCTCCTTGAATCATAAAACCTGGAATAACTCTATGAAAAATTAGTCCATCATAAAAACCTCTATTAATTAAATCTACAAAATTTCTTACTGTATTCGGAGCTATTTCAGGATATAATTCTGCTTTAATTACTCCACCGTTTTCCATAGTCATTGTAATAATTGGGTTCTTCATTATTTTTATTTCTCCTCTCAAATATACATATTAATAAATATTATTATCTAAAATATAAATTTAAATTCATCAATATTTTATGTGTTATCATATATCTGAATTATATTTATATTTCTATATTAATTAGATTATAACAGAAATCTATAATCTTATTATCATTTATAGAATTATAAATCACTATATCTCCATTTTCTTTTGAATCATTTAACAAATCTTTTTCAATTAATTTTCTCTTTAATTCTTGAGCTGTACCAATTCCACCATCAATAAGTGGTATATCACTTCCGACAACACTCGCTAAAGCCTTTTTTATAAATGGATAATGTGTACATCCTAAAACTATTGAACTAATATTGCCTTGTAAATACACTTTAAACTTCTCTTTTAAATAATATTCCAATTCTTCTCCATCTAATATTCCTTGTTCTATAAATTCCACAAGCCCTGCGCAAGGTAATGATACTATATTAGCCTCATTATTATACTTATTCATTAGAGCCTTAAATTTCTTTTCTCTTAATGTCATAGGGGTTGCCATTATTATTACATTCCCCTTCCTATGTAACTTAACTGCAGGTTTTAAGGCTGGTTCTATTCCTATTATCGGAATATATTTATATTTATCTCTAATTTCTTGAATTGCGGCACTAGTTGCTGTATTGCATGCTATCACAACCGCTTTAACATTTTTCTCTAATAAGAAATCTACTGCATTTAAAGTAAGTTTTTTAACTTCGTTTAATTGCCTAGTCCCATACGGAGCATTTTTTGAATCTCCAAAATATATAAACTTTTCGTTTGGCATAATAGATATTGCTTCTCTCATTACACTCAAACCGCCTACCCCTGAATCAAAGAATCCAATAGGATTATTTTTCATATCCAAAGTGTCCTCACTCCATTTTTTTAATCATTTTATGAAATATTATTATATTATTTCAAAATATTCGCTATTATAGTAAATATTTTATTACTTTATTACCTTACTGTCTAGCAATTCTAATACTCACTTTCTTCTATGCATAGTAATGAATAAAATTTTTCATTATGTAGCTCTGCAAATGAACATGTTATTTAAATATAAACACTAACAAAAATTCATATTCTCTATAAAAGTATATTTTTAGATTATTTTGTATATTATTATTTATATTAACCTATTATTTTATATTTTTCCATTATTATAGTATAATTTTGTATATTATTTGTGATATAATAACAATTATTAAAGGAAGGGGTATGAAATTATGAGGTTAGTTCCAATTGAGTGCATTAGAGAGAATTCATTATTAGGAAAAAATATATATACTCCTGATGGTAGATGTTTACTTAAGGAAGGATTTATTCTAAATAGCGATACATTAATAAAAATTAAAGAGCATAAAATATTTTCCCTTTATATAATTGATGATTACAGTGATGCTGTTATTGAAGATATTATAAAACCAGAATTAAGGCAAAAATCTATTTCTGTCATTAAAGAAACATTTTCCAATATAGAAAGAATATCCTCAGCCCATGACTTTAAAAAAAGAACTATTAATGACTATACAAAACAAGAGAAAGAATACTTCAGCTCAATTAATACTATTGCTGAAGAGTTAGTAGACAACATATCAACAAACAAAAATGTATTACTATCGTTGGTTGATATTAAAAGTATGGATAATTATACTTATGCTCATTGTGTAAATGTTGCTGTAATATCACTTGTACTTGGAATTAGTTTAAATCTCTCTAAAAAAAATTTAACATATCTTTGTGTTGGCGCATTGCTTCATGATATAGGTAAATCATTTATACCAAGTGAAATCCTTCAAAAACCTGCAATGTTAACTCCTGAAGAATTTGAAATAATAAAAAAACATCCAAGATATGGTTATGAATTTTTAAATAATTTTTATAGTTTAAGTTCCCATATTAAATTAATAGTCTTACAACATCATGAACGATTTGATGGTTTAGGTTACCCTACTGGTATCTCAACAGAAACCATTAGTTACTTATCTAGAATTGTATGCATTGCAGATGTGTATGACGCATTAACTTCTGATAGACCATACAAAAGAGCTATGTGTCCAAGTGATGCTTTGGAATACTTGATGTCTAATTCCGGTACATTATTTGATCCTAATATGCTCGATGTATTTTGTAAAGTTATTATTATTTTTCCTCAAGGGACATTAGTAAGTCTTAGCAACGGTGATATAGGTGTAGTCGAAGAAACTCTTCCCTGCTTTCCATTAAGACCTATTGTAAAAATACTAAAAAGCGAACGTTCTAATCATATTGGCTCTAAAGTTAATTTAATATATAACCTTTCCATTGTTATTTCCAAAGTAATTTATGAAGTATAAAACAAGCTTATAAATACATAACATTTTGTATTTTAGCTTGTTTTTTGTTATATGTATTTCATTATATTGATCATAAGCAATTAATTATAAAAATATTTCTTTAAACATACATATTTCTACTGTAACAAATTTAACTTGTGTTTCTTATATGTAAACGGATTTAAATTAGCTAGCTCTTCAGCCTCTTTAAAACTTCTAGCTCTAAATACTAACGTCCATCCATTTTTATCATATTTTCCTGCACACATTATGTATTTTTCTTGTCCGCTTATGCAATATCCCTGTCTGTCTATTATCAAACTTCTAATATTATCAATATCTTTACAATTTAATTTAACAAAAAAACTTCCCATTTCCTTCATAATATGCATCTCCTTAGCAAACGTATGTTCATTAATTACATTATACAGAACAGGTGTTTGGTTGTCAACTAATCTACGCGCTTCTTTATGTAAATATATTTAATCGAAATTCCATAGTAAGAGGTTTTTAATTTATCTAAAAATATACTAAAAAACATAAGATCACTGAAAACTTCAATATTTTCAGCGATCTTATAGTGTTCTTTTTATTCAGCTATGTTAAATACTTCTAAGTCGTTCCTTTCATCAAACTTTTCAAGTTCTACATCAGCAATTGCTCTTAATGTATCTAATGCAGTAATTACTCCTAAGTTTCTTTCAACGGCTGCTCTTCTTATTAAGAACCCATCCCTATTTGAGTCATTTCCCTTAGTTGGAGTATTTACAACTAAATCAACATCTCTGTTCTTAACTATATCTAAGATATTTGGTTCTTCTTCATCAATCTTTCTAATCTCTTCTACCTCTATACCCGCTTCTCTTAGTAATGCACAAGTACCTGTAGTTGCTATAAACTTATATCCAACTGCTGCAAGGTCCTTTGCTATCGGTAAAAATTCTGCTTTATCATGCTTATTTATTGTTGCTAGTATCTTTCCTTTTTCCTTAGATGGATACATATACGCTCCAACAAATCCCTTATATAAAGCTTCCTTCAGATTTCTACCTACACCTAAAACTTCCCCTGTTGATGTCATTTCAGGCCCTAAACTCACTTCAACATTAGGTAATTTTTGAGTTGAGAATACTGGAACTTTAACTGAAACGAGTTTTGGTTCCTTATATACATCTATTCCATATCCTAAGTCTGTTAATTTAGCTCCAAGCATTACCTGCGTAGCTAAATCTACTATTGGAACTCCACTTACCTTACTTATATATGGTACTGTTCTTGATGCTCTTGGATTAACTTCAATTACATATAATTCACCCTCAAATTCTATAAATTGAATATTTATCATTCCCTTTATTCCAATTTCTAGGGCTAATTTTCTAGTATATTCTAATACATCAGCTTTTATCTTGTCAGAAATATTTTGACTTGGATACATGGTAACACTATCTCCTGAATGAACTCCAGCTCTCTCCAAGTGCTCCATAATACCTGGTATTAATATATTTTCACCATCAGATATTGCATCTACTTCTATTTCTCTTCCCATTAAATATTTATCTATAAGAATTGGATTTTTCTTATCCTTCTCAAAAGCATTTTCTAAATAATATGTCAATTCTTCTTCATCATGAGTTATTTCCATTCCTTGGCCACCAATTACATATGAAGGTCTAACAAGTACTGGAAACTTTAATTTTCTAGCTTCCTCTAAACCATCATCTACAGACCATACACCTTTACCCTTTGGTCTTGATATTCCTAATCTCTCTAGTAATGCATCAAATTTTTCTCTATCCTCTGCCAAATCTATTTGATCTGCTGTAGTACCAAGTGTCACAATATTTTGTTCCTTTAAGAAATTTGCAAGTTTAATAGCTGTTTGCCCACCAAATTGAAGTATTACTCCATCTGGTTTTTCCTTTTCTATTATATTTAAAACATCTTCTTCAGTTAGTGGTTCAAAGTACAATTTATCTGACACGTCAAAGTCCGTACTTACTGTTTCCGGATTATTATTAACTATTATAGTCTCAATTCCTAGTTTCTTTAAAGCTTTTACGCAATGTACTGAAGCATAATCAAATTCAATACCTTGACCGATTCTTATTGGACCAGATCCTATAACTATTACTTTCTTGTTATTTGATACTTCAACCTCATCATATTGCTCATAAGTTGAATAGTAATATGGTGATAATGCTTCAAATTCTCCACCACAAGTATCAACCATTTTATATGAAGGTTTTATATTCCATATATCTCTCAATCTATATATATCATCTGGAGAAACTTTTAACATATCAGCTATAGCCTTATCAGAGAATCCTTTTTTCTTCAAATGATGTAACCATTCTTTATCTAAATCTTCTATTTTACTTAGTTTTAATCTTTGTTCTTCTTCAACTATCCACTTAATTTTTTCTAAGAAGAACATATCAATTCCAGTAATTCTATTTATTTTCTCTATTCTATAATCTCTTCTTAACATTTCTGCTAATGCGAAAATTCTTTCATCATCTGGAGCCATTACTCTTTCTTTAAGCTCCGACATGCTCAGTTCTTTAAACTTCTTATGATCCAAAGAATATTTTCCTATTTCTAAGCTTCTAATTCCTTTTAAGAATGCTTGCTCAAGGTTAGCTCCAATAGCCATGATTTCTCCAGTAGCCATCATTTTCGTTCCAAGCTCTCTATCTGCACCAAAGAACTTATCAAAAGGCCACTTTGGTATTTTAACTACAACATAATCAAGAGTTGGTTCAAAACAGGCATAAGTCTTTTGTGTTACAGCATTTTTTATTTCATCTAATCCATATCCAAGTGCTATTTTAGCTGCAAGCTTTGCAATTGGATATCCCGTTGCTTTTGATGCTAAAGCCGAACTTCTTGAAACCCTAGGATTTATTTCTATAACTGCATATTCAAAACTAGTTGGATT
Source organism: Clostridium sp. (assembly GCA_031292145.1). Classification (GTDB taxonomy): domain Bacteria; phylum Bacillota; class Clostridia; order Clostridiales; family Clostridiaceae; genus Clostridium. Next base: position 12,671 of record JARLHR010000086.1, read on the forward strand.
TAATGAAAACTGTACATTACATCCACCTTCAATTCCAACTGCATTTATTATATTTATTGATGCCGTTCTAAGCATTTGATATTCCTTATCTGAAAGAGTTTGCGATGGAGCTACAACTATACTATCTCCAGTATGTATACCTACAGGATCTATGTTTTCCATATTACATACAGTAATACAGTTCCCATAAGAATCTCTCATTACTTCGTATTCTACTTCTTTCCATCCCTTTACACTCTTTTCAAGTAAAACTTGACCTATTGTACTTAATTGAAGTCCTAATCTTAAGATAGTCTCAAGTTGCCCTTCATCATTAGCAATACCACCACCAGATCCTCCTAGTGTATAAGCTGGTCTTACTATAACTGGATATCCTATTTTGCTAGCAAATTCTAACCCCGATTTTAAATCAGTTACAATTTCGCTCTTTATAACAGGTTCTCCGATTCTATTCATCATATCCCTGAATAATTCTCTATCTTCACCCTCTTTTATAGATGCAATAGATGTTCCGATTACTTTTACATTATATTTTTCTAATATACCAGAATCATGTAATTCTACAGCAAGGTTAAGTCCTGTTTGACCACCCATTCCTGCAAGCAAACTATCTGGTCTTTCCTTAGCTATAACTTTTTCAACAAATTCTAATGTTAATGGTTCTAAATAAACCTTATCTGCAACTTCCTTATCAGTCATAATTGTAGCAGGATTTGAATTTATAAGTACAACTTCTATACCTTCTGATTTTAATGCTTCACAAGCTTGAGTTCCTGAGTAATCAAACTCTGCCGCTTGACCTATGACTATAGGACCTGATCCTATAACTAAAACTTTTTTTATATCTTTATTTAATGGCATTTTACTTACCCCTCCTATAGTGCATATTCTAAGAATTTATCAAATATGTATTCACTGTCCTTCGGACCTGCTGATGCTTCTGGATGAAATTGAACTGAATATATTGGTAAAGTCTTATGCTTCATACCCTCTACTGTTCCGTCATTTATATTCACATGCGTAATTTCCATATCATCTGGTAATTCTTCTACTACATAACCATGATTTTGAGATGTTATATGCACAATATTAGCTTCTAAATCTTTAACTGGATGGTTGCATCCTCTATGTCCGAACTTTAACTTAGTTGTTTTACCACCTAAAGCTAATCCTAACAATTGATGACCCAAGCAAATACCTGTAATTGGCTTCTTACCAACTAACTTCTTTATATTTTCTATAGCAAAATCTAAATCTTCTGGATCCCCAGGTCCATTAGATAAGAATACTAAATCTGGGTTTACATTTAAAACTTCTTCTGCGGTAGCTGTAGCTGGGAATACAGTCAATTTACAACCTCTCTTTTTAAAGTTCCTTATTATATTAGTTTTTATACCAAAATCCATAACAGCAACATGCTTTCCATTTCCTTCAACTGTATAAGATTTACTTGTTGTTACAGTTTTTACAGCTTCCTTAGTTGAAAAACCTGCTATTTTACCTTTAACATATCCGTCATCAACATCTTCTATTGCAATAATTCCTCTCATTGTACCGCTATTCCTTAAAACCTTGGTAAGTGCTCTTGTATCTATACCTTCTAGTCCAATAACTTTTCCTTGCTTTAAGAAATCTTCTAATTCCAATTCACATCTAAAATTGCTTGGTAAATCACATTTTTCTCTTACAATAAATCCTCTTACCTTTATTGAATCTGATTCCATATCTTCAAGGTTAATTCCATAATTGCCTATTAAAGGATAAGTCATAGTTACTATTTGTCCGTAATAAGATGGATCAGTTAGTACCTCTTGATATCCTGTCATACCAGTTGTAAATACTACTTCCCCAACGCTTTCTTTCAGATATCCAAAAGCTTTACCTTCAAAAACCATACCATTTTCTAATATAAGCTTTGCCTTCATGCTCAAGCCTCCTACAAATATATTTTTGCTAAAACTACACCTTATAAATTCTTGTTTGCAAAAAACAAAAGGATAATAAAGAGATTTCAGTAAAACTGTCCCTTCACTATCCTGTGATATACCTTACAAATATTTGAATTCAAAAAATAAGCTATGAATTTTACATTAAGCGTTCAAATATCATAGTTGTGTTCCCTTTTTGGCCTCACAGGACCAAGTTAAAGTGTATCTTAACTTTTTAAATTTTCTCTTTTTATCTATTCTAGTTTATAGCTTATGCTATGTCAAGATAAATTAAGGATAGTTTTCAATTATAATTCTTCTATTTTTGTTACTTTGCAGTAAATATTAAAATATTTATTTGATAATATAAATATTATCACAAAAACAAAAATATATAAAGTATAAAAATTCACTTGTTTTGAATTTTTATTCATGTTTTGTATTATTTTATATATATGAATGCTTATTTTACAATACTTCTATCCCCATTATTATATTCAACAAATACTATGCTATATGTATATTTAAACACAATGTCTATATGCTTATTTATATATTATCTCTTAAAAACAAATTCTTAGTCTCAGTTTTGTTTAACTATTGCTTTTTAGTATTATCATTCTACTCCATGATCGAGGTATTAATTTATTTCCTATAATCAACAACTTATTTTTATATCCTGGAATTATTATTGCTTTTCCCTTTAAGAATTCTGCATAAGCTTTATCAGCAACTTTTTTAGCATCCATTAAATATTTCTTTGCTTTTTTTGATTTTCTTATTCCTGTTTTTTCTTGAAAGGTAGTTTTTACAGGACCAGGACAAAGACAGCTTACCCTTACCCCAAAGTCTTTCACTTCATCGTGAAGAGCTTCTGTTAGTGATAAAACATATGCCTTGCTAGAATAATACATTGACATTTTAGGACCTCCAACAAATGCAGCTGTTGATGCCACATTAAGGATGCCACCTTCACGTCTTTTAATCATATCTTTTATAAAATATTTTGTAAGAGTGGTTAATGCAATAATATTTATATTTATTAATTTTTCCTCAAATCCGTCTTTTGCCTCATTAAAGAATCCAAAACTCCCAATGCCTGCATTATTTATTAAATTGTCTACAATAAAATTTTTTTCTTCCACAATCCTTATTATATCTTCACAGCTTTTATTCAAAGATAAATCACATGATATTATTTGAACTTTTATTTTATATTCTTTTTCAAGTTTATTTTTAACTTTTTCTAACTTACTTTTATTTCTTGCCACAATAATTAAGTTATGTCTATTTTCTGCAAAGATTTTTGCTAATTCAAAGCCGATACCGTCACTTCCACCAGTTATTAATGTATACTTTTCTGCACTATTCATACTAATCTTTCCCTTTATATTGTTTTATAAAATTATATCAAAATATTGCTCTAAAAATACAAACTTTTAACATTGACTTCATTGTAATTTGATTAAATTTGTGGTATTATTAGATTAAAGAAATATTCAGAATTTTCAAGCAGTTACAATTTATACTGAACTGACTTTTTAAAATCTGAATATCAATTTTAACGTTACTTTTTCTAAAAATGCACTTATCATATATTATGATAAGTGCATTTTTATTTTAACCATATATTTAGAATAAAATCTCTATTCTCTCTTATTCATTGATTGTTATTATAAAATTTTATTCAAATGCTTGTCCATTATTTAAAATTGCCCAATTACAAGTTCTGCTGTTCTTATGTTTGTAACAACTGCCACATTATGTACATTACACACTCTTAGTAATGCTGATACATCTGGTTCATGAGGTTGTGAAGTTAATGGATCTGTAAAAAATATTACTAAGTCAATCTTTCCTTCTGCAATACGTCCACCTAACTGTTGATCTCCTCCATATGGCCCCGATAAATATCTCTTAACATCAAGTCCTGTTGCTTCTGATATTTTCTTTCCTGTTGTTCCTGTTGCCACCAATTCATACTTAGCTAGTACATCCTTATATTTTTTTGAAAATTCAATTATTTCCTCTTTCTTTTTATCGTGTGCTATTAAAGCAATTTTCATAATCACATCTCCTTTTTAATACGTTTTCATATAAAAATTATACTATAAACTTTTTCAATAAAAAAGCTATTTCAATTTAATCTAATTTTTTATAACACAATATTAACATTTAAAAATATGAGTGATACTCTAAAAATACCTCTCATATTTTTTTATTTACTTATCTTATTTGACCATTTCCATAAATAATATATTTTATTGTTGTTAATTCTTTTAGTCCCATAGGTCCTCTAGCATGTAACTTTTGAGTACTTATACCTATTTCAGCTCCAAAACCAAATTCAGAACCATCCGTAAATCTTGTTGATGCATTTACATAAACTGCCGCTGCATCTACTCTTTGTAGAAACTTCTGAGAATTTTTATAACTTTCAGTAATAATTGCTTCAGAATGTCCTGTTCCATATTTATTTATATGAGCAATTGCTTCATCTACATCCTTAACTATTTTTACGGCTATTATATAATCTAAATATTCTTTTCCCCAATCATCCTCATTAGTTTTTTCAATATCATTGATTATAGCTTGTGATGCCTTGTCACCTTTAACTGCAACTCCATTTTCTCTCAATGCCCTTACAGCTATTGGTAAAAAGTCTTTAGCTATTTTTTCATTTACTAATAATTTTTCTGCTGCATTACAAACTGAAGGCCTAGATGCTTTTGCATTAACAGCTATATTTTTCGCCATTTCAAAATCGCAATTCTCATCAACATATATATGGCAGTTACCTGTACCTGTTTCTATAACTGGAACCGTAGCATTTTTTAGAACTGCTTGAATTAAACCAGCCCCTCCTCTTGGAATAAGAACATCTATAAACTCATTCAATCTCATCATTTCGGTTGCAACTTCTCTGCTTGTATCTTCTATAAGTTGTACAGATGCCTTAGGTAATCCTGCTCTTTCAATTCCCTTAGTTAAAGCTGCAACTACAGCCTTATTGGAGTTAATAGCTTCACTACCACCTCTTAATATAACTGCATTTCCTGTCTTTAAGCAAAGTCCAGCTGCATCACAAGTTACATTAGGCCTAGCCTCATAAATTATTCCTATAACCCCCAATGGAACTCTTTTTTGTCCTATTTGCAATCCATTTGGTCTTTGCCACATAGAAATTACTTCACCAATTGGATCTTGAAGCTTAACAACATCTTTTAATCCATCTGACATTCCTTGAATTCTCTCATCGCTTAATGCTAATCTATCTAACATAGCTTTTGATGTACCCTTTGCTTTTGCAGCATCTAAATCAATTTCATTAGCTTTAATTATGTCATCCTTTGCCTTGATAAGCTCTTCAGCCATAAAACTTAATGCATCATCCTTTTCTTTTGTTGATGCAATTCCTAACTCATAAGACGCATTTTTTGCATTTTGCCCTTTGCTTATTAATTCGTTCACTATTTAGCCCCTCCCACTTTTATCTTTTTGCTGATGATATAAATAATGTACCTATTTCTTCACCATTTAAGATATCTAATATTATACTTGGTTCGCTTCCATTTGCCAAAACCATATCTACTCCCGATTTTGTAGCAGTTTTAGCAGCTGTCAATTTTGTAATCATTCCACCAGTTCCCAAGTTTGAACCAGCTCCTCCAGCGCATTCTTCTAATTCTGGAGTTATTTTATCAATTTGACTTAATAACTTTGCATTATCATTATTTCTCGGATCAGAATCATAAAACCCATCAATATCTGATAATATTATTAATAAATCAGCTCTAACTAGACTCGATACTATTGCTGATAAATTATCATTATCTCCAAATCGAACTATATTTTCAATTTCATCTATAGAAACTGTGTCATTTTCATTTACTATTGGAATAATCTTCTTTTCCAATAAAGTCTCAAATGTATTGCATACATTCTCTCTAATATGTTCATCTTCTACTACGTCCCTTGTAAGTAAAACTTGGCCTACTATATGACTATATTCGCCAAAGAACTTACTATATATGTGCATTAATTCACACTGTCCTACTGCTGCTACTGCTTGTTTTTCTCTTATGCTTTCGGGCTTTTCTTTTAATTTCAATTTGTTTACACCAACACCAATTGCTCCAGATGTTACAAGGGTAACCTGTTTACCAGAGTTAACTATATCTGATAAAATCCTTGTTAATTTTTCAATTCTGCATAAATTAATGTTCCCATTATCATAGGTTAATGTTGATGTTCCAACTTTTACAACAATTCTATTTGCATCTTTTAATTTTTCACGAAAGCCCATTTTTACATCCCCTTAAAAGCATATTTATTTCTTATGTTTTATCTTACTATACCTAATATATCTTATCAAGTTAACAAAAGTATTTTATTCGATTTTTTAAAGATTTATAATTTTATATTATAGATGCCCAAATCAAGTATTTGACTTATTAGATAAACATATTTACAAATTTGCTAAAACTTTAAGTTGATATCTTCACTAGAAATTATAACTTAAGTATAAGTTATATGTTGTTTATCTATATAGACTCCTCATTAACAATTATATTTATACTAAATAAAGAAGTAGTAAATGAAATTAAAAAGGGCCAAAGAAATAATTTCTTTGATCCCTTTTATATGTTTCATCTATAAAATAAACGAAATATAAAATTTCTATTCATATTTTAAATTATATATGCAAATACACAAATAAAATGACACAGTGTCCCTAGCATAATAAATATATGAAATATTTCATGTCTGCCAAATAGCCATATCCTTTTTTCTGATTTCAATGCATATATTACTCCGCCAATTGTATACATTAATCCGCCTACTACTAACCACATTAGTCCTATTAAAGGTAAAACTTGAGCCATTGGATATATAACAATTATTGCAAGCCACCCAATCCCTATATACATTGCACTACTTAACCATCTTGGGCAAGTTACCCAACATAATTTAAACGCTATTCCTACAACTGCACATATTGTTACTGAGATAAACAAATTAAATCCTATTTTACCGCTCAATGCAACTAAGCAAAATGGAGCATATGATCCAGTAATTAAAATGAATATCATTGAATGATCTAATCTCTTAAGCATCTTTATTACCCTATCATTAGCTATAACTGAGTGATATGTTGCTGATGCGCTATATAATAAAATCATGCTTATACCAAAAAATAGCACCGATCCTAAAGTTATTGCTGAACTTTCTGTAACATACGCTTTAATCAACATAGCAACTAATGCAAAAAGTGATAATACTGCACCAATAAAATGAGTTAATCCATTAATAGGTTCCCTTAAATATTTCTCCATACCTTACCCTCCTATTTATTTCCACGTAGTTTTTATAACTACTTATTATTATACTAGAAATTATTACATATATCTACTAGTACTTCAAAATTTTTATTTGTTTTATATTACTAATTAGTATTCTGCCCATAAATGCTTGAATTATATATCCTATTCAATTAATATTGAAGTTGTAATACATACATAGTTTTTATTACTATGTGAGGAGTGAAATTTTATGAATGACTTTAATATTGATAACTATATAAATTCACAAAAATCATCTAATAATATTAATCTAGACGATTTTCCAGAAATTGATTTATACATGGATCAAGTTATGCAACTGTTTGAAAGTAAATTAAGTTATACTAAAAGAAATGATGATGATAAAGTTCTTACTAAAACCATGATTAATAATTACGCCAAAGGTAATCTGTTAATTAAAATAAAAAATAAAAAGTATACTAAGAATCATCTTATTTTAATGGGCTTAATTTATAATTTAAAGGGTGCTCTATCTTTAGCAGATATTAAAACCATGTTAACTCCTATAATTAATTCTTTTGACAAAGAGCAAGATTGTCCATTGCATGATATATATCAATCTTTTCTTGATATATATGATTTGAATTTGGAGGATTTTAAATTTTCCTCTAATAAAATCTACGAAAATATAAAACAGCTAGTAAATACTAAGAATGACACGCTTGGCGATTTTGAAGAAAATTTTTTACTTATATGTGCCTATGTTAGCATGAGCAACCTTTATAGACGTATGAGTGAAAAAATAATCGATGAATATTTTAATGATGCTAAAAATTGCAAGTAATGAAACTTAATTAAAACTCCATGATAATGCAAAATTTAATAATTATATGTTATAATAATCAACATGAAACAAACTATTTATACAATTTTTATTAATATAGAACAATTAAGAAGAAATGAGGTAGAAAGAGATTGATAAACGTATCAAATGTTAGTCTAAGATTTGGTGGACGTAAACTTTTTGAAGATGTCAACCTTAAATTTACTCCTGGAAACTGCTATGGAGTTATTGGTGCTAATGGCGCTGGGAAAAGTACATTCCTAAAAATATTATCAGGTGAGGTTGAACCTAATACTGGTGAAGTAATAATTCCGCCTAATACAAGAATGTCAGTTTTAAAGCAAGATCATTATAAATATGATGATTTTCAAGTTTTAGAAACTGTAATAATGGGTAACGAAAGATTATATGAAATAATGAAAGAGAAAGATGAAATATATGCTAAACCTGATTTTTCTGATGAAGATGGAATAAGAGCATCTGAATTAGAAGGAGAATTTGCAGAACTTAATGGTTGGGAAGCAGAATCTGAAGCATCCTCACTTTTACAAGGTCTTGGAATAGGAACTGATCTTCATTTTAAAAATGTATCAGAATTAACTGGTGGAGAAAAGATTAAAGTTCTTTTAGCTCAAGCCCTATTTGGAAATCCTGGAATATTGATTCTAGACGAACCTACTAACGGCTTGGACTTAAAAGCTGTAAACTGGTTAGAAGACTTTTTGGGTAACTTTGATGGAACTGTTATAGTAGTATCCCATGATAGACATTTCTTAAATGCTGTTTGTACTCAAATGGCTGATGTTGACTTTGGAAAAATTAAACTTTACGTTGGTAACTATGATTTCTGGTATGAATCAAGCCAATTAGCACTTCAAATGTCAAAAGATCAAAACAAAAAGAAAGAAGAGAAGATTAAAGAATTACAAGACTTTATTGCAAGATTTAGTGCTAATGCTTCTAAATCTAAGCAAGCTACTTCTCGTAAAAAATTATTAGATAAAATTACATTAGACGATATCCAACCTTCAAGTAGAAAATATCCTTTTGTAGGATTTAAACCTGAAAGAGAAGTTGGTAATGACATATTAATGGTTAAAGACTTATCAAAAACTATAGATGGTGTTAAAGTCTTAAATAATGTAAATTTCATGGTTAACAAAGGTGATAAGATTGCTCTTATTGGTAATGAAATAGCTGTAACTACATTATTTAAAATCTTATCTGGTGAAATAGAACCGGATAGTGGTGAGTTTAAATGGGGTATAACTATAACTAATGCTTACTTCCCTGCTGATAATTCAAAATACTTTGATGATTGTAACCTTTCTTTAGTAGATTGGCTTAGACAGTATTCTGAAGAAAAGTCTGAAAGTTATATTAGAGGCTTCTTAGGTAGAATGTTATTCTCTGGTGAAGAAGCATTAAAAGAAGCTAACGTATTATCTGGAGGAGAAAAGGTTAGATGTATGTTATCTAAAATGATGCTTTCTAATGCAAATGTATTAATGCTAGATCAACCTACTAATCACCTTGATCTTGAATCAATTACAGCTGTTAATAATGGATTAAACGACTTTAATAGTAACATATTATTTGCTTCTCATGATCATCAATTTGTTCAAACTATAGCAAATAGAATTATAGATATTAAAGACGATGGTTCTATAGTTGATAGAACTATGACATTTGATGAATATTTAGAATTTACTAATTCTAATAAATAACTTTTTGAAAATGCCCATTAGAAAGATTATCAAAATCTCTTTAATGGGCTAATCTTTTATGTACAAATTAAATAGTTATTCCCAATCCATTCAATGTAAATTTTATTGTATTATCTATAATACTTTCTAAATTTATTTTTTCATTATGTATTGATTCATATATTGCTGATGAACATAGTGATCCAAAAAATTGAAATGCCATAAGCTCAGTGTCTCCTTTTTTGATTAGGTCACTTTCCATAGCACTTTTAATATTTATTTCAATTTCATATATATATTTTCCTATTTTGCTACGTAATTGATTTTGCCTATCCTCTGTACCCCATAATTGACTCATTACCACCTTAAAAAAGTTTGTATATCCATATAGAAATGTTAACTGTATTCTGCAAATTTTTACTAATTTTTCTATTGGATTTATATTCATTTCTTGAACTTCAAGAACTTGACTTTGCAATATTTGAAGCCCTTCTTCAACAATAAAATTAAATATTACTTCTTTACTATCAAAATGATAATACAACGTTCCTTTTGCAAGACCTGCATTTATAGCGATATCATCCATTGTAGCTCCTCTATATCCGGATTCAGAAAATGTCTTTATTGCAGATTCAAATATTAGCTTTTTTGTTTTGTTCATAATACTCTTCTCCTTCTACAATTTAACTTTTACATAATAATGTTATTATACCATTTGGTTTAAGATTAAACTATAACTAATAAATAATGATTATTAAGTTTAGTTATAATTTAGTTCCTAGATCAATATAATTTTCAAATTTCTATCTTCTGTGATAAAATTAATACTAACGTATAAAAACAAATTATGCTGTTACACATAATTCGTTTTAAATATATTTTCTAATAATTAAAATTCATATATATAAACTATATTATCAATGAGAATATTCTTTTATTAGAACATATAAAATAAAAATAAGAAATGGAGGATACTTGTCATGACTGTAACATTATAAAATTTGTTATAATTTTAATCTACAATATTTTATAAAGTTTTGACAATAGTATTTATGATTCAAGTATATAATAGAACTACAAAATCTTATGAAGAAGAACTAGTAGCAGGAAAAAAGTACATTAAGTGGACATATGAATCACCAATTGGAAAAGGTATCACCGAACTCGTTGCCAAAAAGAAACTTTTTTCAAAGATATATGGTAAGTATTGTGATACAAAATTAAGTGCTAATAAAATTCCATCATTCGTTGATAATTTTAATATTGATATGGCTATATCACAGAAAAATATTCATGAGTTTACTTCTTTTAATGACTTTTTTACAAGAAAATTAACTTCTGAAGCTAGACCAGTAAGTAAAGACAATAATATATTAATTTCTCCTGGTGACGGAAGAATTACTGCTTATGAAAATATTGATTTAGACAATATAGTTCAAATTAAAGGATTAACATATAGCTTAAAAGAGTTAATAAATAATGATGCTGTTGCTAATACGTACGCAGGAGGAATATGCCTTATATTAAGATTATGTCCTACTGATTACCATAGATTTCACTTTATAGATTCAGGAATTCCATGTGAAAATCATTATATTAAAGGTCATTATTACTCTGTAAATCCAATAGCATTGAAAGCTGTTCCAAAGCTTTTTTGTGCGAACAAAAGAGAATGGTCATTATTTAAATCTGATAATTTTAAGGATATATTACATATAGAAGTAGGTGCAACTTGTGTTGGTTCAATAATTCAGACTTACTCACCTAATGTAAGAATAACTAAAGGTGATGAGAAGGGTTATTTCAAATTTGGAGGTTCAACAACAATACTATTTTTCCAAAAGGATTCTGTTAAAATTGATAGCGATATTTTAGAACAATCTAGACTTGGTTTTGAATGTAAGGTCCTCTTTGGTGAAAGTATTGGAATTAAAAATAAATAAAAAGAAAGTAGGATGTCTCGAGGGAATTTTTAATCATTTTGGGGCATCCACTTTTAAATTTACATTTAAGCAACGAGTTACACGTATTTTAAAATTTATTAATATATATATGTTGCAATATAAATTTTACAGGTTAAGTAATAACATTAATATTAGTATGGTTTTTTCAGTAAGAAAGTGACTATGAATTACACTTCATCCAAAGATTAACTTTACAATGGAAACGTTTTGAGATATACTTATATAGTAAACATTATAAAAATTGTCTATTATAAAAGGTTAAGAATATACTATGAATTAATGTGAATATTTAAATCCAGGTGCCGATGGCATGTAACTAACATGGACAATTCATAATAATATTATTTTATTCATTTATTTTCTTTATGAGAGAAATGTCAAGTTTCTTTTGTTAACGTGTGCAGTTACTTGATTAAAAGAAATGCTATTTTATATAATTTATTCAAATAATAATTGGAATAATATTGTTTTACTCATTTATTTTCTTTATAACAGAAATGTTAAGTTCTTTCTGTTAACGTGTGCTATTACTTAATTAAAAGAAGTGCTATTTTATATAACTTATCCGAATAATAATTGGAACAATATTGTTTTACTCATTTATCTTCTTTTAAGAGACATGTCAAGTTTTTTTGTGAACGTGTGCAATTGTTTGATTAATGGACGGTAAATGTTAATATAACCAAAAAATTAGAAAAAAAATTACTAGGGGGAAATAAAATATGATAAAAAGAATTACTAAAATTACAGGTTTATTAATGAGTGCAGCATCAGTTATATCAATTATGCCAGTACAAGCTGCTGACATTCCAACACTAGATACAAAAACTGGCTATGTATATGGTTCAAAAGCAAAAGGTGATGGTATTTTTGTGGATGGGGAAATAGATGGTGCAGACGAAGCTTGTTATTGGATGACTGATGACGGAAAATTTAATAAGTTAGACGCTGTTCCTACTGGTTCCAATCTTACAGATGAATTAGCTGGCAAATACTTAGAAATTGATACTGGTGTTACTTCTGGTCCTACTTATTTAGATAAGACAAATGGTTATAAAGATGTGGGCTATGATGTAAGGCAAGACTTAGAAAACACTGCAGGAATAGTAACAAGAGCAAAATTGAGGCATGATAATAATGATAGATTTGTTACAATAAATGACTTAGACTTCTATAAGATTGCTAACAGGGAAAGTAGTGTAAAAGTAGGTGGGCCAACTGGTACTTCAAGATATTATTCATTTGTAGCTAGTGATTTGTCTGTTTATCAAGTACCGGTAAAGGATGCACTTCCTGCTGGAATGGCTAATGCTAAAGATGTTGCTATTTATAGAGATGCATATGCTAGCAAAAAGACTACAAATCCAAGCGGTACATCAGCAGCATATCCAACTGATGCAATTTATGCAGATAATACAACTGGAGATTATGTTGATGCAGATTATAACTTAGGATCAGTGAAAATATATGCAGGTTCAACAACCGGTGCTTCTGTTATTTTGAAAAATACTGACGATAATTATGAACTTAAGAGCCCAGTTGATGGTAAAACTTATAAATTAAGAGCTGTGCTGCAAGAAAGTAAGTATCTTACAGAGTTTTCCGATAAGGTTACTGTAGAAAGAGAAGCATATCTTACAATTTATAAAAGTCTTGATGGGGTTAATTATAAAAAAGTAAGTGCTTCTGATGGATTCACATTTGGAGGTGACCATAAAAACAGTAACGGTTATTCTGAAGGACTTCAGGTTGATGGTACTATGACAGTTGTTCAAACCTTCTCTAAAACAGCTGCTTCAGATACTGTAGATGGAATTAAATATCCTAAGGATTCAACTATTTATTTTCTTTCAGATAAAAATGACGTTGGAGTTAAAGGGTATTTCATAGGAGATTCTGCAACAAATGCAAACACAAAAACTGGTGCAGCTACAAGTGGCAGCACTAAGGTAACAGCTAATGACAAAGCAGTTTGCAGTATCTACTTAGATACTTCTAATAATGAAATATATGCAGAAACTGGTACACTAACCCATAAAAATAGTTTTAATTATGTAGATATAGGTGATTATGATAGTTCTGATATTGATTCAGACACTTCAGGCGTATATGGAACTGGAATAAATAATACATCAGGTCTTCCATGGTTTGTAAATAGTGGATATATAATGACATGGGATGATGACCATAGTTTTACAAAAGTCGCTAGAATAGATGGAGGCATAACTCGTATAACACCTGGTAGTAAATCAAAAATCTTTGTTTGGTATCCTGATAAAGAAGTTTATGCAGTTCTAAATATTCCAAAGGCTGCTACAACTAGCACAGGTACAACAGCTGCTACAACTGGTACGAGCACTACAAAAACTACTACTGGTGCAGCTGTTACTGTTGATACAACTCCAAAAGCTGGTTGGGCAAAGAACAGCGATAATACTTGGAGCTATCTAGAAAATGGAACTAAGAAAACTGGCTGGGTAAAAGATAGCGGATCTTGGTATTACTTAAAAGCTGATGGAGTTATGGCTAAAGGCTGGGCAAATGATAATGGTACTTGGTACTACTTAAGTGAATCAGGAGGAATGAAAACTGGTTGGATTAATGATAATGAAGCTTGGTATTACTGTAATGAATCAGGTGCAATGTTATCTAACACAATAGTTGATGGTTATGTATTAGGAAGTGACGGCGCTTGGATTAAATAATTTGATTAACTTGTTATTCTAGTTAAAGTCAGAGCCATCAGCTCAGCTGTTGGTTTTCTGAACGCTAAAGCATAAAAAAAGGCATCTCAAAATAATTTTAATCATTTTGAGATACCTTTTTATATTATTGTATCAATTATTCTTAATTCACTTTTAGCACGGTAATGAATCTACCATATATTACTTAGTAATTTAATTCTATCATAACTTCAGGCTTATAAATATTTATAACTATTCTATATATTAAAAAAGCTTAACCATAGTGATTAAGCCTTTTCTTTTATTTGGCAGAGCGTGAAGGAATCGAACCCTCAATGTACCGTCCGTAGCGGTATGTTATATCCGTTTAACTAACACTCCATATTAAAATTTAGCAACAAACTTATATTATCACAAGCTTCTATAATAATCAAGTTCATAATAAACTATTGTCATAATTTTATAAAAACTTTTCATATTACTTATACAAATAAGCCATCTAAAAATATAAATTATATAAAATTATTCTTAGATAGCCTATTCTTATTTAACGTTTTTAATCTATTATAAGTAAATATCTGAAAACTCTAGTTCAAACAATTCAACTTTACTTTTAGCATTTAAGTTCCTGTCTTTAGTAGATTCATCTTTTTTTAATATTTCTATTGGCAATTTAATTATAAACTCAGATCCTTTATTTTCTTCACTTCTAAGTTCTATGGTTCCATTATGAGCTTTTGTTAAGTATCTGACCAAATCTAGTCCTATTCCACTACCACAATTCTCATTATTTTTACTTTTTGATGATTGAACAAATCTATTAAAAATTGTTTTTTGCTCTTCCTTAGGAATCCCGATTCCTTCATCTTTTATTGAAATAATTAATTGATTAATACTCTTCCATGTATTTATATATATAAATTTTCCTTTTGGCGAAAACTTTATAGCATTAGAAATTAAATTCATTATTATTCTATCTATTGCTTCTGGATCTATTGCCATGATGCATTCCTCTACATTTGTATCAAAAACTAAAGATATGTCCTTTTGTTTAGCATATTTATCAATTGATGCTATATTCCATTCTATTAAATTTATTATATCCAAGTTCTCCCTTTTAAGATTATAATGTTGCTTTTCTAATTTCGTAGTATCTATAAGATTATTTATAAGCTTTAATATTTTGTATGCATTTCTCTTTATAATTTCAATATGATCTTTACACTGTTTTTCTTTGCTTATCTCCATATATTCATCTTTATAACATTGCAAAATGCTTAAAATTATATTCAATGGTGATCTTAAATCATGAGAAATATTTAAAATAAAATCTTCTTGAATTTTTCTAGATTCTGATAAATTAATAATTATATTAATTAATTCCTCTTTTGATAAATTAATTAATTCGCTTTTATCTAATAGAGATTCCTTCTCTATTTGACCATTTTTCATAATATCAACCTCACCCATTTTTAATATCCCTTCCGTAACCCTTTTTACTTTTTTTACCATACACCCTTATTACATAATATCATATTATTTTCCAGCTAACAACTCTATATGAGATAAATTTTATATTTTACTTTTATTAGCCTTACTTCCTTAAAAGTATTATTAACTCATCTTCCTAATAATTTCATCTTTTATGTACTTTAATATTAATAAAACATAAGTCAATGTTCCTATTATAAACATAGTATCAAAATCTATATTAGGATTAAATCCTTCCAATATAGCTTGAATTATTAATGGCAATGTTGCCGCATATAAGGTTAATGAAAATAAGGCAATATACTTAACTATCATTTTTATAAATATTGTAAATATAGATGCAACAATAGTCACAATTAAACAATTAAACAATAGATTTAAAAATTTTGTTCCAAAATTTATAATAATTACTGATATAAAAGATTTGAATTCAAAATGCCCATTTGTATATATCGTAAATAAATCTTTTGTCCCCACTAATATTAAAGTAAGTAACATTGCATATGAAATTGATCTAAATATTCCTTCCTTTGCATATTTAGAGAAAACTTTTATGTCATATATAGATGTTATAAATTTAGTTAAAAAATTGGTATTATAATTCATATTCTCCTCCTAATTTGGCATTTCAAATTAATTATGAGATATCTATTTTTCATCAGTTTTTATCAAAATCTTGCCTTATTAAGTAAACTATAAAAGCCCTACTGAAAATTAATTAACATTCCAATCCGTTATTTTGGGAATATTACTGAATATCTTAAGTATAATAAATTCTTACAAATATATTATCACATATTTTAATTTGTTAAAATGTTAAGGTTTATTATTTGCTTTTCTTGTCAATATTATAAATAAAAAAGATACTTACAATATTTTAAATTTACTTCAAACTAAAAACTTATTATATTTGCTATTTGTAATTATAGTTTAATTTTTAGTTAACTAACTAGGAGGCATTTTTTTTGAATATAAATATATACAATAAAAGAAGAACTAATATGAGACTAAAAAAAGCTGCATATGCTTTAGTAATACTTGCATTTATATGTTCAACTTGTTTTTATGAGCTTTATAAATATAATAAATTTATTGATTCCTTTAAAACAAATTTTAATAAATATAATTTTTCTGAAGCAAATAATTCATTATTAACTACTCAAAATTTTAATCCATTTAAATTATTTTGGCTTAATAGTGATCTTTCCAGATACTTTAAAAATCAAATAAATACACTATCAGATGATATAAAAAATAAAAAAGTTTCTTCTGAAGATGCATTAATACAACTTAATGAAATTAAGCGCTATGATCTTATAAGCGATGATGAGATAAGCACTATTTCTACTTCCATCGATTTAATTCAAGATTCAATTAAAAATTATAATGCTGGCGTGAATTACTTTAATAATGAACAATATGCAGATGCAATTTCATCCTTAAAAAAAGTTTCTAGTTTGGACTTAAATTATCCTAATTCACTAATATACTTAAAGGATTCTAGAAATAAACTTAAAGAAAGTTTATTTGCTTATTGTGATACTTTAGTTGACAATAATCATTATAGCGAAGCATTATCTAAAATTTCAGATAATAGCAGTATTTTAGGGTCTGACACTAATGTAGATGAAAAAATATCAGATATAAAAGCGAAACAACAAGAATATTTAGATAAAAATTCTGCTATTGCTGAAGCTTCCTCTCGTGCATTAACAACGGTTATATCTCCTACTAATATTAATACCTTAAATATAGAAAGTAATACATCTTATTTTATTAATGTGGATCTAAAAAGTCAAAAAACCTATATCTATAAAGGAAAAGCTGATAATTGGAACTTAATTAAAACTTGTCCATGTTCTACTGGTGTAAGTGGTGAAGATACACCTTCTGGTTCTTTCTCTATTAAAGAAAAAGGGGATTGGTTCTTTTCAGAAAAGTATTTGCAGGGTGGAAAGTATTGGACTCAAATTACTGGAGATATCTTATTTCATTCAGTTCCATTTGCTAAAGATAAAACAACTGTTTTAGATTATACCATGAATAAGCCATCATCTCATGGCTGCATTAGATTATCTATAGATGATGCTAAATGGATTTACACTAATATACCTAAAGAAAGTAAAGTAATAATAAAATAAATTATGGAATTAAAAAGGTGCCCAAAATCTAAAACTCATTTAGGGCACTTTATATATTTTATATACTATTAATATATTTTAAATTACTTCAATTTCTTTTTCTAATGAAAATGAATATAAATATCTATATCTAACTTCTTTTCCAGTCATTTTAAATATTGCATCGCTATAATACTCTAATTGTTTCTTATATTTTTCCTTAAATTTCAGCTCCATACCATCCTCTACATAATCAGTTTTATAATCTAAAAGTATTAAGTCCCCATTATATTCAAAAAAACAATCAATTATTCCTTGTAATCTTACTTTTTCATCCTTATATTTATTATCTAATGATTTATCTACATCTAAACTACTTATCTCAGTATAGAAAGGTATTTCTCTATATACTTTCTTTCCACTTTCACTTAATTCAATAATTTTACTTCCTAAATCAGATTTAAAAAAGTTTAATATTTTATACGGATTAATCTCTCTTAGCTCCTCATTAAGTAGAAGTTCATCTTCAACTAATTGTTGTAATTGCTCCTTGATTTCTTGTACAGATGAAACCTTATTTAAATTGATTTTTTTCATTACAAAATGAACAGCTGTACCCTTTTCTGATGAAGTTAACCCCCTTTTTTCCTGTAGGAACTTAGGTGCAATCATAATGCTTTGCTTATAAATATCTTCAGTATTATAATTTTCCTCTTCATTTCTTCTTTTTAAATCTGAAACTGAAATATTGCTTTTAATCGTAGTTGATGCTTTAAGTGGATATTCATATGATAATACCTTATTTATTTCTTCACTAACCTCTTTGTTTAATGTAGTATTATACATTATTGATTGTTTATTATCCTCTTCCTGATCTAAACCTACCAAATCTGTTTTATTAACTAACTCACTTTTATTCCATAGTTTAATTTCCCACTTAGATGAATCATTCTTTGACATTTCATTTAATGACACATTGACCTCTTTAAGTATAGCTCCATCTCGATGATGGCACAATGCCATACCAATCCAATCCATATATGACCTTCCTTTTAAAACTTCAGATGGTAAAATCCTACTATACTCCAAAGATGCTGAGCTCAACCATTTTTCTATAGATTTTTGAATATTGTTGACTGTACCTATCATAATCAATTTTTCCTTTGCCCTTGTACAAGCAACATATAGTATTCTCATTTCTTCAGATAATGTTTCGAACCTCATTTTCTTTTTTATTGATTCTTTAGCTAAAGTTCCAATGCAAAATCTCTTCTCTAAATCTACGAAATCTGGACCAAATCCTAAATCATCATGAAATATCATATTCTTGTTTAAATCCATTAAATTAAAGTTTTTACTCATTCCACATAAGAACACTACTGGAAATTCTAATCCCTTACTTTTATGAATGCTCATAATCCTTACTACATCTTCATTTTCCCCTAATATTTTTGCACTTCCCATATCTCCTGAAGATTTTGTAAGCTTATTTACAAAGTTTATAAAATTAAATAAACCTTTAAAACTTGTTTTTTCAAACTGTTTTGCCCTCTGAAAAAGTATCTTCAAATTAGCTTGCCTAAACACTCCATTTGGCATTGCTCCTACATATCCATAATATGCTGTATCCATATATAAATACCATATAAATTCATCAATTGCCATGTATATTGATTTCTTTCTCCACTTATCAATACTTTCAACTAAGTATCTACATTTATTAATCAAATCTTTAGAATAAAAATTAACTTTAGTCTCATCAACGTCATCACTTACATACTTTATATTTTCATAAAAATAACTATCTTTATTTATAAGCCTTATATCGCTTATTTCTTCTGCTAAGAAACCTACAATTGGCGATTTCATTACTGCTATCATAGGAATATCCTGCATTGGATTATCAATAACCTTTAAAAGAGAAATTATTGTCCTAATCTCAATTGATTCAAAATATCCTGATCCCGTATCTGCATATACAGGTATTCCTTCTGATCCTAACTCATCAAGAAGACTTTCGGACCAATTTTTAGTTGCTCTAAGGAGAATTACAATATCTTTATATTTTAATGGTCTATATTCCCCAGTTTCCTTGTCTAATACTCTAAAAGCCCTTTCTCCGCTTTGTAACATTAATTCTTTAATTCTTCTAGCAACAATGCGCCCCTCTAAAATAACGTTATTTGTTTCTTCCTGCTCTTCTATATCATCTTCACTTAATTCTTCTGAAGCCTTATCCACTATATTAACTTCTATTGCTCCGCCAGCTATTATCCTCTCATCATCTACTTCTTTAAAATCTGCGCCTAAATTTAATGCTTCTTCATCAGTATATTCTAATTCTCCAACTGTTTCAGACATTACTTCCTTAAAAATGTAATTTACTCCATCAATAACTTCTTTTCTACTTCTAAAGTTCTTATATAATTGAATCTTTCTATTGCTACCTTCATCTAACTTATAATTATTATATTTTTCAATAAATAATTCAGGTTTAGCTTGCCTAAATCTATAGATACTTTGCTTAACATCACCAACCATAAATACATTAGGATTGTCATTTTCCTTTCTGGATACCAAATTTATAATTGTTTCCTGTACATTATTTGAATCTTGATACTCATCTACAAGAACTTCATCAAAATATTCCTTAAGCTCCATAGCTACATCAGATGGTCTTACATTTCCATTTTCATCGCAATCACTTAATATTCTTAAACATAAATGCTCTAAATCATTAAAATCTAGTATATTTCTTTCCTTTTTTCTCTTACTAAATCTTTCGCTAAATTCTAAGACAAGTTCTGTTAATTTTTTTATATATGGATATGCACCTTGAATATTATATAACATTTGTTCTGGTGTTACGGAAAATGTAGTATTTATTAGTTCAGATATCTTCTTTTTAATATCATCTCTTATTTTTTTAACAGTGCTTTGGGCAGATTCATCTGATATTTTATCTTTCTTAATGGATTTTAATCTGCCGAAATTTATATTAGATAGTGCCTTATACATTTCATCTAAATTATTACCAACAGATTCATAAACATTTCTTATATCACCTAATTCACTTTCAAAATTAGCAATATAAGGCTCTAAGCCATTAGTTTTATTAATTATTTCAATGGCTTTTTGCATCATCCTTATATATCCTTGTATTTCAATCTTTACACTATCAGATAAAACTTTAACCCACTTAGTTTCATTTAATTCTTTTAATGTATCAATCTTAAAGACTTCCGCATTATCTTCAAGCCACTTTTCTGGCCATGGCCCAGACATAGTAAAATTATATACATCTAAAACCAAATCCTTTAAACTATCATCATTCTTATAGTTACTAAATGCTTCTATCAAATTAGTAAATCCTACATCTTCCTCATCATACTTATCTTCAAAAATTTCCTCTATAACTTCAGATTTTATTAATATTCCTTCTGTTTGATCTCCTATTCTAAATGACGGATCTAAATCAACTCTATGAAAGTTATTTTTTATTACATCTAAGCAAAATGAATGCATTGTAGTGATATTAGCTCTATTTAACAATGTTAATTGCTTTTGAAGATTTTTAGAATTTGGATTTTTTTCTAACTCCTTTGATATTGCATCTGCTATTCTCTCTTTCATTTCAGCAGCAGCTGCATTAGTGAATGTTACAACTAATAATTTATCTATATCAACTGGATTTTCTTTATTTGTAATTATCTTTATAATTCTTTCAACCAAAACAGCAGTTTTTCCAGAACCTGCAGCCGCTGCAACTAATAAATTGCAATTTCTTGTTTTAATTGCTCTCAATTGCTCATCAGTCCATTTTGTTTCACCCATGCATTAATCTCTCCTATACCTAATTAAAATTACATAAACTATATTCTAAAAACTTATAACCTCCCACTCACACTAGTGATTTTCATCAGTAATCTTAATTAATTCATCCGAATTATTATCATCATTTGACTCATTTATATTATTCCTTATATTATTCCAAATATCATTTGCTGATTTCTTAGCTATTATCTTATACTTATTATCTTTTATAGTTGCATCAAATTGACATATGGAAGAAAAATCGCAATACTCACAATGAGTTCTATTTGTTCTTTTAGTTGGCTGTATTTTTATTTCTCCACTTAGCATTTCCTCACATAATTCAACCATCTTTTTATTTACATATTCTCTAAGTAACGTAAATTCTTCCTCTGTAACTACGTCGCTATTAGCCTTAAATTCTCCATCATTCTTAAATGCTGCTGGTATAATTAATGAATATCCCTCAATATCTTTATCCATAGCTTTAACAACTCTGGCATCTTTTAAAATTAATCCTTTAAGCTTTAAAGCACTCAGAACTTCTTCTTCAACTTCTTCTGTTGTCATTTCTTTTTTACCTTTGATTATAGGATCATCTATTTTAAAATATAGTATAGCTCCTGGCTTTGCCTGTTTATCTAATATATACTTTGAATTTCTAATAAGAGCATCTAGATACACTAACAGCTGCATTTGTAATCCATAATATAACTCATTTAATTCAAGTTTACTGTTGCCTGTCTTATAATCTATAACTCTTATATAGGTTTCACCATCCAATTCCAATGTATCTATTCTATCAATTCTACCTTGAAGATATATTTTTTCATTAGAACTTAATTCTAAAGCTATAGCTTCCCCCGTATTGTAACTACCAAAATTAAATTCAGTCTTAAATACTTCAAATTCACCCTTTCCAATCTGATTTGCAATAATTGAAACAGATTTAGATATTACTCTTTTAAATCTTTGGGTTAAATACTTAAACTTATTTGTACTATTTAATATAGAATTACTTTCTGCATTTAATTTATTATCAATAATATTGGATACAATTTCTTTGCATTTTTCATTGTTTAATTCAGACCACAATATTCCATCTTCTTTAACCTTATTAGTAAATGTATCTAACATCTCATGAACAAATGATCCCAAATCCGGCGGTGCAAACTCGTATATTTTTCTATTTTTAGCCTTAAGTCCATATTCAACAAAATAAGAAAATGGACACTCTGCATACTTTTCTAGCCTTGAAACACTAAACACTAATTTTCCCATCTCATTTTGATAAAGCTCTCTAAGTTTCCTCTTAGCTACTATATCCCCTACATTAGAATATGTAAGGCCTTTAAATATATTTTTAACCTTATCTTTAAATTCTTCATTTTCTTTGAACCAATTATAAACTTCTGGCCAATAGGTCTCTATATTCTCATTATCAAAATCTCTTCTCACAGCTACTATAAGTTCATTAAATGTTGGAACTGGTGATATAACCTTGCTAAATTTATTCTTTTTACTGTCAAAATTATAAATATCACTTTCTTCAATTAGATTAGGAAGTATTTTTTTTATTCTATGTATTACTATAGATGGTCTTAATGACTTACCTTCAAAATCAGCCATAGGATATGATAACATCAAAAATTCACTACTTATTGTTAATGCTGTATATAACAAAAATTGTTCTTCAAATACCTTATTTCTGGTTGTTGAAGCTAAATTTATCCCTATACTACTCAACGTTTCCCTATCTCTATCAGATAATATCCCCTCATCCTTTTTAGCTGATGGAAATACACCATCATTAATTCCTACTATATAAAGAATCTTTACCTCTCTACCTTTAATTCTTGCTACATCTCCAATATTAACTTGATCTAAAGCAACGGGTATAACACCTATCTCCTCATTTTCAAATCCTGAATTTAATATTTTAAAAAACTCAAAGTATTCTAATGTTTCTTCTCCAATTACATCTACTGCTTGATCTAATATATCTATAACTATACCTTGAACCTGGCTATATTCTTTAACCTTATCTTCTAATCCTATCTCTTCAAAATTTACAATCCACTGCTCTATCCTTTCAAAAGCATTTATATCAACTAAAAATTCATAAATAGCCGCACACATATCTTTAACTTTATGCTTTCCATTTATTTTATTATGAAAAGTAATAAGAGGTCTCCTTATTTCTTCCATAATTTCAGATATTAATATTTTTTCATTTGTTATTTCTTCATCGTTATTAAACCACTTTTCACTTATTATTTCTTCTACAGTCCACTTATATCCCCTTATTCCATGTTCTAATATAAAATTTTCTAAAACATCTATATATGAATTATTAATTCCAGTTAATCCACTCTTTAAATACTTAAATACACTTTCATAAGACCAGTTTTTAAACAAAATTTCAAAGGCAGAGCTTATGAGTATAACTAATGGATTGCTTAATAGTTGCATTTTTTTATCTAAAAAATATGGAATATCATACTCATTAAAAATTACAGCTGTTATTTTTTCATAATCATCTATATTCCTACAAACAACAGATATATCTTTGTACCTATATCCTTTATTTCTAACAATCTCTGTAATGCTTTTAGCAACTCTTTCTATCTCATCGTAAATATTGTTTGCCTTATAAATTTCTACACTGTTACACTCCTCATAATATCCATTGAATGGATAAGTAAAAAAATACTTTTCTATATGGCAAAGTTCAGGATTATCTTTAAATCTATATGGTTTAAAATTATTTAAATAAACGGGTTCATCATAACCTATACTATTTTCCTTCATTATCTTTAATATTTTATTTTCCGTATTCTTTATCACATTAAATACATCTGTTATATCTTCATAATTATTCTCAACGGATTTGCTTTGCATACAAAGAGTTATATTTATCCTCTTGCATCTCTTAGCTAATAATTTTAAAATCTCTAACTGTTGAGGTGTAAAACTTGTAAATTCATCTACCCAAACTTCTGCCCCAGCATATGCATCACATTTAAATAATTTTTCACTTAATAAAGTTAATTCGTCATCTCCATCAATATAATTTTCATGCATCTTTGAATTAAATGCCTCATAAATTATGCTTAACTCTTTCAACTTTTTAATCAACTCAAAATTATCTATATCTTTATCTAAATCCTCAAAATTATCAATGTTAATATTATATTTTTTAAATTCAGAAATTACCTCTGATATAATGCCATTAAAACCTTGCTCTCGAGATATTTTTTTAAAATAATCTAAAGAATCAATATTTTCATTTAATACGCGATGAATTAACATATTTCTTCCTGATTCTTTTATTATTTGCTTAACACGTCCACCATACTCTTCAAAAATTTCATGAGCCATTTTCTTAAAACTTAATACTTCTGTTCTAAAAAAAGCACGTTCTCCAATCGAACGCAAAACTTTATTTTCAGTAGTAAATGTATACTGCTCTGGAACTAATAAAATTAGTTTATTTTCATTTTTATTTTCATTTATATTCTCTTTAATTTTATCGATGCAAAACTTACTTTTACCTGTTCCTGCTCTTCCATAAATAAATCTTATACTCATGTTATTTTCCCTCACCTCTTAAATATAAATAGTATCTTCTGTAAGTATACCCATAATTAAAGTATCCACATATTTACCATCTATATAAGTATTATCTTTTATTAAATCCTATATCTTATTATAATATATAAATTTAAACTAATTTTATATATTATTATTTATGACCAACATAATGCGCCGATATTTCCATATAACAAAAAAACACCTAACAAAATGTTAGATGTTTTGGCGGAGGATCCGGGATTTGAACCCGGGCGCCAGTTACCCGACCTACGCCCTTAGCAGGGGCGCCTCTTCAGCCACTTGAGTAATCCTCCATGTGCCCTACATATTTAAAATTTTAAATAATTGGCGGAAAGATAGGGATTCGAACCCTAGGTACGCTCACACGCACGCCGGTTTTCAAGACCGGTGCCTTAAACCAACTCGACCATCTTTCCGTAACTCACAAAACATATTATATCAATCAAATTCATTACTGTCAACAACTTATCATAATAAATTTTATTTAAATACATATTTTTTAATATGCTAACGCTTTAATAGCTTATCTGCGTAAATATTAGATTGAATGTATATATACCATATAATGTTTATCATAAAAAAATACTTATAATAACTTATTTATTGAATACTTGCATATATGTTTTAATAAAACTTTTATGTTAAAACATATATGTTGACTTAAGGTAAAAATTTATTAATTAAACTAAATATTAGACAATTAATATACTAATTATATTAATCTATACTTTTTTATAACAAAAAATACACCTATCAAATTTCTAGATGTATTTTGGCGGAGAATCCGGGATTTGAACCCGGGCGCCAGTTACCCAACCTACGCCCTTAGCAGGGGCGCCTCTTCAGCCACTTGAGTAATTCTCCATAACTATTTTTTTTATTTTTAAACAAAAAAATGGCGGAAAGATAGGGATTCGAACCCTAGGTACGCTCACACGCACGCCGGTTTTCAAGACCGGTGCCTTAAACCAACTCGACCATCTTTCCACGCCTCATGACATATATCATTATATCAACGTACTAAACTTATGTCAAGAGTATTTTTATATTTTTTTATATTCATCATTAAATTTTATAGAAATATTTGTTTTTAAATACTATTACTTTATCTATAACTCTGATATGAAAATCTTCATATCTATCTAATTTATATTATTTTCCAATACAAGCTTTAGTCCTATGCATTTTATAATATAATTCAAAAACGTAACATCAATCTATTCTTTTTGTACATACTATATCTATACCAGTATTCATTATATTTTTACAAATAATATCTCCAATATTAATAGGTGTGCTTACATAAATTCTGCCAAGTACCTTTGAAAATTCTCTCCATAGACATTTTTCTATAGGTTTATTACTTTTCACCGAAACAATCCTGTAATTTTGATTTCCTCTCACTCTAACTAAACTTGTAAATACATCTTTAGATGACATATTTATTTCCCCCTATCATATTTCATTAAATTCTTTAATCCTACCTACCAAAACTTTCGAATCCATAGAATCATCTACTATACTTAAAATACTTTTATCCATTTCCCTTGCTAATATTTTTATAATCTTCATATTGCAGTATGAACCATTACAACCTCCAAGACCTATACCAGTACGTCTTTTTACACCTTCAACAGTTCTTGCGCCTAATGGTCTTCTTATTGAATCAACAATCTCTCCCTCTGTAATATTGCTACAATTACAAATAACATTGCCATACCTTTTATCTAACGCAATTATTTTATTTCTTTGTTCTTTAGTCATATTTCTAAACACATATACATCTCTTTTTCTATCTACATAATCTCTTTTTTTAGTTATGTTCATATTTATTTTAATCTTTTCTTCTATATCCTTTGCAATAACCGGAGAAATTGTTACCTTTGCGTAGTGATTCCCAGTAATGCTTATATATCCATACTGAAGATTACTATCATCTATAATCATATTTTTCTCATTGTGTGCTTCTGTAAATATGCTATTTATTGATTCCTTATTTATATTTTTTAAAATACCTTCAGATAATTTTAATTCGTTCTCTGAACTTAATAATTTATCACTCTTTATCCCAATTAAATTTCCTTTTAAGGATGTAGGAACATTAACTATAAATGTTTCTTCATCTATATAGTTCATAA
Organism: Clostridium sp.; assembly: GCA_031292145.1. Taxonomy (GTDB): domain Bacteria; phylum Bacillota; class Clostridia; order Clostridiales; family Clostridiaceae; genus Clostridium. The sequence continues at coordinate 40,277 of JARLHR010000086.1, forward strand.
TAACAGTATTAATATTTTGCTCTGACTTTTCATTTAATAATACGCATTTCATTTTTTTATTTTTAACTTTGTCTTTTACTTCATTACGCTTATCATTAAAAATCTCATCAGGTATCGTGTTAACTACAAATTTGCAAGTAAACTTATTTTTATTTGTTGTAACCTTAAATCCTTTCGAAATAGATTTAATGTCCAGAACCTCTTCTTCTAATCTAAAATTCACTCCATTATCTGCTGCTATCTCTGCATAAGATACTGCTAAGTTGTAAGGAGACATTACTGCAACATTCTCTGAATATAAGGCTTTATTTATTTTTATTTTAAGGTTCGGTTCTATATTATAAATCTGATTATTTTCTATGATATGTATTCCGTCTATACCTCTCCCTTTAGATTCATTATATAATTTTTCAACTATATTAAATTTAGTTTCATCTAATTGAAATCTTAATGAACCAACTTTATTATATGTTATATCAAATTTTTCACAATATTTTTTAATTAATGTCATTCCTCTATGCTCTAATTTTGACATAGCAGCATCTTTAGCTTCTGATCCATCATAAATAATTGCAGTATTAGCATAAGAAATATCATTTGCTATATCATAATTCTTTTCAATTAAAGCTATATTTAAATTATATTTCGAAAGCTCATATGCAACAGCACATCCAATTATCCCTCCACCTAAAATTAACACATCATAATCCATTATTAATCCTCCAAATCTGAAACTATAAAATTATGCTTTTTTAATTCTGATATAATTAAATTAATATCATTTTGATTTTCAGCTGCTATTGTATGAAGATGAACTCCGTTTGTTAATGCAGATAATAATTTTGCTCGCTGTTCTTTATATTTTTGGATAAACTTATTTAACTCATTATAATTTTTAATCATAAGCATTCCTTTTATCTCTCCATATAGTGGATGCTCTACTATAACATCTTCAATTATTCCACCATACTTAATCACTATGCTCAATTCATTAAACATTTCCTCTTCTGTATGAGTTACTGCGATAATTGCCTTAGCTTTATTTTGATTGGCATTAATTATATACCCATCAGGAGTTGCTATTATATTCTTCCCCTTAGCTCTAAGAATAGCTATATCTTTCACTATAACTTGCCTAGTCACAGAATAATTTTTAGCTATAACACTTCCCTTTAACGGTTCCTTGCTATCTAATAATAATTTAATTATACAATCTCTTCTCTCAATAGAATTCATATTTACCTCCTATTATTAATTACAATTATCACATATACGCAATATTTCTAAATATTTATTGTCTCCTCTTGTATCATCATCATGATGATATTTAACACAATTTATTATATCTAAATCTTCTTCGTTAATACTTTGTAATAACTCTGCTCCAATTTGAGCATGATTATAATAACTTATTATTGTTTTATTTCTATTATACTTTAAAAATTTACCACAAGTAATCTTATTTATAATAACAATAATGCTTTTATAAAATATATTTAACTTGATTTGAGATTTTCCTATATCATGTAACAATGCACACTTACACATAATATACCTATCAATATTTAGTCTATTATTGGACTTAATATATTCTATTGCGGTATTACATACTCTTATTGAATGTTGGCGCTCTGATTTAGTAAGTTTCATAAACAAATTCAATTCAGACTGATTAAGATATTTATTTATGATTTCAAAATCATCTTCAATAAATAAAGATTCTATTGCCCAATAGAATTGTTTAATTCTATAAAATAGCATATATAATATCTCCTCATATACTCATTTTCATTTAAAATATTTAAATGATTATATAACAAAAAAAGTTATGAATTACTTCATAACTTTACATTGGTGGAGATAAAGAGATTCGAACTCTTGACCCCCTGCGTGCAAGGCAGGTGCTCTCCCAGCTGAGCTATACCCCCATGGTGGACCTTCAGGGACTCGAACCCTAGACCTACCGGTTATGAGCCGGTTGCTCTAACCAACTGAGCTAAAGATCCCTTTTATAATTTACCTGGCAACTTCCTACTCTCCCACACAGTCTCCCGTGCAGTACCATCAGCGTAATAGACCTTAACTTTCCTGTTCGGAATGGGAAGGAGTGTTACCTCTATGCCATCATCACCAGATCATCACAATGAATATTATACTTACTAATG
>JARLHR010000087.1 GCA_031292145.1 Clostridium sp.
AGTTTTGGAATACCATCGCAATATCTCTTTCCTTAGGTTCTACATCATTAACTAATTTTCCACCTATATATAATTCACCTTTAGATATTTCTTCAAGTCCTGCAATCATTCTTAATGTTGTTGATTTACCACATCCTGATGGTCCAACAAAAACTATAAATTCTTTATCTTCAATTTCTAAATTAAAATCTTTAACTGCAGTTACATCCCCTTCATAAATTTTATAAATATGTCTTAATGATAAATCTGCCATATCTATGTCCTCCCTTTTAATATATATAATTTCAATTTTTATTTCTTTAATATTTCCTATGTATTTATTTTACTATATGAAATCCTTTAGATTCTATATTGAAAAATTACAAAACTACATTAGCTTTTTTGTGAAATAATATAAAATAAACAATATAGATAATGTGGTAACTTACCGAAATCAGAAATATTTTTATTACGTAGGACTATGACAACTTCGCTGGAAGGTTCTAAATAGATGGTTGTACCCACTTTAGCATGTTCCCACTTTCAGTGTGACAAGCTAAAGTGGAACAACCATCTATTAATAACCTTCAGCAGCTTATTTTCAAATGCCTACTACACAAAAATATTTCTGATTTCTAGTGTAGATATTCACTTAAAATCCAGCAAATATAGGTGTATATTACATTAATAAGTACAATCTAGAAATTGTTTTCTATATAGAGTCTGCAATAGATATTTATTTTTGAAAAGCCAAACGCTTGTCCTTATGGACTTTTCACTAATTTTGCTTTCTAATAAACAAAGTTTACAACCAGACTCCTCATTTAGCAACCTCGTAATATCCCTTTAAGGCTTTTGGATATTTATTTCTATTCCAAGAATATTGTATAGTCGCTAAATTATCATCACTAACTAAAAAATATTTATCTCTTTCAATTGAATCATTATTAGTAATATCCAATTGATACCAAATACCTTGAACTTTAACGATATTCCATGAATGTGGATTGTCTTTAATTTTCCCAACAATAATTCTATTTTCTATGCCTGCATAATTAAACATTTTATAAGCAATCATTGAATATCCTTGACATATGGCTAATGATGTAGTTACTTTATTTATTTTATAAACATTATTTTTTACTTAAACATGTATTATATAATATTTTATACTTCCTTGTTTGACGCGAAATAGGCGGTGCATCTTTGGTCTATTATTTTCTTTCACGTGCCTAATTTCTATATCATATTTTGAAATATTTTTACTACATTTAGAATTCCATATCCCCATTGTGGATTTGGATATATATCCCCACTTCTTTGAATAACTCCTCGTTGAATATATGTTTTTATAGTCTGAGAATATATATTGGGATCATTTCCGTCTACAATTCCCCATTCAAATAACATAGCACAAGCTCCAGCAAGTATGGCTGCTGCAACACTTGTTCCATTGACAACAGCAGTTGTATTATTAGGCGCCACCGTTAAAGCATTTACTCCTCCTGCTGCAACATCTATTTTATCAATATAATCATCTAAAAATGCCATCCCCGAATATTCTACAACATTGTTATTATTTTGATTATATGCTGCTGCTGTAATTGTATAACTTGAAGTACTTGGAGTCATAATTGTTCCATATGGATCTGAAGGAATAAATCCCGTACCTCCAACGCTTATGCCAACTGCTGGTATCCACGCATTAAATCTTCCATCTAAGATAGATTCTCCAGTTAATCTCAACTTCCAGATTCCTTCTTTTATATTTGAAAACCTAATAGTAAATGATTGATCCCCTGTAATTTCTTCTGGGAAATAAGAATTAATTAAAATTGGCGTATTTTCAAACAAAAATGAGTAAGTATTTACACCTCTAATTAATGCTTTTATTTTCCCAGTGTTTTCTCCAGAAGGTGATATTATTTCTAAAGACATTATATTGGGTGAATCAATCCAAATTTCTACTACAATATTTTTTTGCTCTGGTGACATAAATAATTGTATTATTCTTGATGCATTTACTTGTGGTATTGTTCCAGAAGAATGACACCCACTTGCCCCTTGATTTCCTGATCCTGTAACTATTGCTATACCACTATTACTAGATATTGAATCCATAAATTGCTCTAGAATACCATCTCCTTTATGACTTCCTAAATTACTTCCTAGAGGGAAATATACAACCAGGGGTTTGTTATTACTTAACGAATATCTATATAAAAATTCTAAAGCTGGAAAAATAGAAAATAAATCAAATGTAGGAACTTGTATATTAAATCGCTTTATAATTGCATTGTATTGTAGTAATTTTATAATTATAAAATCACACTCTGGAACTACACCTTTTAAATTAGGATTTTTTCCTCTTGCCCCAATTATTCCTGCCATATTTGTTCCATGTCCAATTTCATCCTTAGTTGGCACTATTTCATATGGTGATTTTCCATTTTTAAAATCATTTATAGCTTCCTGTATATTACTTTTAGTATAAACAGATCCATACGGAACAATACTTTTTTCATTTTGTCCACCAAACTCTATTGTTTGATCCCAAATATATTCTATTCTTGTTTCTCCATTTTCTCTCATAAACTCTTCATTTAAGTAATCAATTCCCGTATCTATTATTGCTACAGTAACTCCTCTCCCAGTTAACTTTAAAGGTAATTCCAATTGCAAAAAATCTGCTTGCGATGCGCTAAGTGGTGAAATTTCTTGAAGTGTAAATAAATCCAGAGGGGCAACATACACTATAGTTGAAAAAATTGGTTCTTCAACATTTAATTGAAGTTCCCTAGCTGCAGATACTACAGCATATTTATCATTAATTATTGTCACATAATATCCTGGTTGTTTTGAAATTTCCTCTTCAATATTTCCGCCATATTCAACAACATAATGATAATAATTAGGATCAGAAAATATATTTCTTGTTTGCCTAAAATCGCCTTTCATTTAAAATCCCCCGTGTTTTCCCTTAGGAATTCTTATAAACAGCTTATTAATATAATATTCATTAAATTCATATTCAATATCAACATTGTTTCTATTAAATTTATTAATACCTGTTTTTTCTTTTTTTCCTCTATATATTCCTCCAATAGCATTAAAAGTACCCAATAAATCAAAATCCCCATAACCAATTTCTCTATTTGGATATTTAGTAGTTTGATTTCTGTTTGCACCATACATTAAATAACTTCTAATTTTTTTCGAATACATTGTTCTATCATTACCATCAACAATTCCCCATTGTAATAAAAGTGCGCAAGCTCCAGCAACTATTGCTGTAGCCGCTGAGCTGCCTGAAAATGTTGTCACTCCTCCTGATACTTTTGTTGTTAAAATATTTACTCCTATAGTTGCAATATCTGGATTAATCAAATTATTTGTATTAAATCCTTTACCTGAAGCGGCTATTAGGGCATTATTATTTCCATAATAAGCAGGTGTTACTACATTAACGGCTTCAGATGGCATTGTTATTGTGTTATATGGATCTGATTCCAGAAATATGGTATTTTTAGGTAAAGTATCTTTAGGTGAAAGCCATATATCGTATCTTCCGTCAATTATATAATTTCCTATTAAATTGAATCGCCATATTCCCGGCTTTATGTTACTAAATGTAATACTTATTACTTCATGACCTGTAAAATGTTCAGGACTATAATATCTAACTGTCATATCCGTATCTAGAAAAACAAATTTTACTGGCTCAAATTTATTAACCTTTGCTTCAATAATTGATGAAGCTTCTCCGGTTGGAGAAATTACATTTATAGAAGCAATATTAGGTCTTCTCACCCATATGTATATAGGCAAGTATTTCATTTCCTTAGGTATTCTTAAATCTACTACTTTTATATCTCCTTGATTTTTAATATAGCCAGATGCATGCCCTTGCGAATCACCTTCATTTCCAACTCCGGCTACAGTACATATTCCCCTATCATTTCCAAGATATGATACATATCTTGAAATCAAATTTGTACCGTCATGACTTCCCTCAGTACCTCCAATACCAATATAAATAACCATAGGTTGTCTACGTACCTTAGCTAATCTTCTTAAATATTCTAATCCACCTACAATTTCAGATGCATTATATACAGGAATACTTGGCACACCATTATCTTGCAATTGTCCCTTAAAATTTGTAGACTCAAAAAGTTTAACTATTACGAAGCTACTTTCTTGTGCGATTCCTTGAAATTCTTTATTGTAACCTCTTGCTCCTATAATTCCTGCAACCTTTGTTCCATGTCCAATTTCATCTTTAGAAGGTACAATTTCATATGGATCCTTATTGTTTCTATGAGCATTAATAGCATTATTAATTTGTTCATTAGAATAAGTTTTTCCTATATACACACTTTTATCATTACCGTGTGGAATTGATTGATCCCAGATGCTTATTATTCTTGATGTATCATCTTCTCTTATAAATTCTTCATTTAAATAATCTATGCCAGTATCTACAATTCCTACCAATACACCTCTTCCAGTTAGGTCTAAGTATGGATTAATCTTAATATTATTTATATTATCTACAGAAGCTGGAGAAATATCTTGTAACACGTACATAACTCTAAAATCGTAAAAAACAATTTCTGGCACATCTTTTAAAAGCCTCTCAAAATCTTTAACTTGCACTGATACCACCCCAATAGTGTCTGTAATTATATCACCACAAGCATAAGATATTTTATCTATTCTTTCTTTAAAGTTCCCTCTATATTCTATTAAATAATTTGCTGTATTCGGATCATAATATAAATTACATTCACGTGAAGTAGCCATATTTAACTCCTAATATTACTTTAGGCACATGAAAAAAAATAATAGACCAAAGATGCGGAGTATATTTTGTACCAGACAAGGAAGCAATTTAGCTCATAGCGGGCCTATTAGCTTAAATTGCTGACGCAGTATGGTGCAAAATAGACGAGCATACTGGTCTATTATTTTTTTGATTGTGCCTTACATTAGACATATTAATAAACCTTAATATTGACTTGTATTTTTAAATATGCCTTAATACTATATATATTTTTATACTATTTATTTGATGATTGAAATTGTAAATACCAAATTTTAATTACAGTATTAAAATTGTAATTTTACTTAGCCTGCATCAATAATAAATATTACGTTTATATATATGAAGAAATGTTCTGTACGCAAAAATCAGCTACTGAAATCTGCTGAATCAGTCCTCCGAATAAATCTTTTAGTGTGTTTTGCACTCTCAACCATATTACTGGCCTTAACAGATTGAATCCACTCATTCTTGGTACCCACTAAAAAAAGATACAGTTAATATAATAACTGTATCTTTTTTCGTAATTCTATATAACTTTTTATATCCCACTCTTTGTTTATGGTGCATAAATTTGTTAACTTTGTTAAAGGCTCAATATCATTATTACTTGGCATTGATATTCCAAAGCATCTATTTTATATGATATATTTTCACTAATTATTGTTTTACGAGATTACTTATTCTGCCTTAAGTGAAACATTATCAATATATACTTTTGTTAGTGCAGGGTTGCTTGTGTTACCAAAACAGAATTTTAGTTGAGCAACATCATCTTTAGGCATTGTGAATTCTATAGTTACATGTTGTTTAGTAGGTGTAAGTGACACAGTTTTTGATGCATATGAATTATATGCAACATTTTCTTGGATCTCAGCCACTATATCTCTAGCGTCATCAGACTTAGCATCAAATTCTAAAATATATTTAACACCATTCGATAAATTTATATCATTACTATATAACATTGCATCCCAAGGATTTGTACCTAATCCTGTAACATCAATAGCTGCTGCTTTATCTGCATCATCTGTTATACTAAAGGTTGCTGCAGCTGGAGTTGTAGCAAAATGTCCCCAATTTTCAAATTCAGAAGAAAAATCTCCATTGCTAATAAGATTATCATGACTTATAGTTCCTGCTGCTGCTTTTATAGTTTGACTTACTTTTGCATCATCAAAACCATTAGATTTTACAACAATATTGTAATCACCTTTTTCAGTAAATATACTCTTATCTAATGTTATTGCACCGCCTGTTGTTGTATTATATGATCCTGCATCAATAGTCTTATCATTAACAGTTATTCCTGTTATTGAATCTTTCCAGCCACTATCTCCACCTGCATAAGCAATATTAATATCATTTCCAATTGTATTATCTGTAGTATCCGGTACTAATGTTGCTGGCATTTTAACTGGTGCATTCTTTACTCTAAGTGAAACATTATCAATATATACTTTTCCTAATGCAGGGCTACTTGTGTTACCCATACAGAATTTTAATTGTGCGGTATCATCTTTAGGCATTGTGAAATTCAATATTACATGCTGCTTATCAGGTTTAAGTGATAATGTTTTTGATGTATAAGAAGTATAATTGGCATTTTCTTCAATTTTAGCCACTATATCTCTAGCTTGATCAGCCCAAGCATCAAATTCTAAAGTATAACTCACACCCTTTGATAATTTCATATCATTACTATATAACATTACATTCCAATTTGAGTCACCTAATGCTTTAACATCAATAGCAGCTGCTTTATTTGCATCATCTGTTATACTAAAATCTGCTTTTGAAGCAGGAGTACCTTGGTTGTCCATAGTTTGCCAATAGTTATATCCTAAGCTAAAATCTCCATTTTTGATTGGATATAAATCAACACCATCATAATTTACATTGTTATTTGTTGTTCTTATAAGTTGAATATCATGAATATAAACATCACCATCAGCATTACCCATTAAAAATTGTGTAATTGAATTTACATCAGTGGTTCCTTTTGGCATAGTAAATTCATAATCATATTCACTGTCTTCTGTTGTTAAATTAAATGTATTTTGTGCATATGTTGTTTGTCCATCTTTAGATGCAAATCTTACATCCATTGGTCTATCTTTAGATGCACTTGCTTTAAATGTAAGCTTATAGACATCGCTTTGTAATAAATTAGTTCCTGATTGGGATAATATAACACTATTTTTATCTCCTGCAACAGGTATTGTTATATCAGCTTCTTTTTTATCCTTATCGCTCTTAATTGTAGCGCCTTCACCTTTGAAGTCCCAGAATCCCATTCCGTTATCTCCTAAATTAAAATCACCATTGTAAATATGATTACCGTTATCTAATGGTTCTTTTGCAGTGCTTGTATTATCTTCTACATCTGCATCAGATTCTGTTACTTCTACATCATTAAGATTAATATTAACATCATCAGTTAATCCAAGATTGAATTCTAGTCTACCATGAACATTAGGTGTATCTTTCATTACAAATGAATATTCATATTCTTTTTCTTCATTTGTAAGATCTACTTTAAAAGCATCTGAATATTTAGTGTACCCCCTATCTGCACCACCACCAAATTGAGCTTGTACTGATGCATTCTTATCTGCTTTTGCTTTAAACTTTAATGTATATTTTTTATTAAGTCTTAAAGGAACATGGTCAACTAACTGAACTCCGTAGTTTACAGTTCCGCCTTTTTTAATATCAATATCTAATCCATTATCGTTCGTAAATGTAGCTTGACCTCCACTTGCTGTAAGGAAATTCCAGTTATCAAAAGAAAGATCGTCCGCATCAGTAGCTGCTATTTTTTTAAATGAAGGATCCAAAATATAACTTCCATTATCTAAAGGAGTTCTTGCCCCACTTAAAGGTCCATCATAAGTTGCAGGATCTGCATGTACTGGATATTGACCATTTAAATCATATACTCTTACATAATCTACTTTCATTTGTGCTGATTTAAATGATTCATCTGGTTCTATATTCCCATCATACGCTCCTCCCACTGCCATATTTAAAATAATGTGGAAATTCCTATCAAATGGCGCTGGATAAGCATATGGTGCTGGTTGATCATTACCTTGGCTAAACCAATTATTAGCTGTATAATATAGCTCTCCATCAACATACCATCTAATTTCCCCAGGTTCCCATTCTACTGAATAAATATGCTTACCTGTAATATCTTTTCCTGCTGGGAATGTATAATGACCACCACTAGATGTGTTATTAGGCCATTCTTTACCAAAATGGATTGTTCCCCATACATTATTTAGTAATCTTCCTTTAGCCTCCATAATATCTATTTCGCCACCACTAGCCCATTTTCCATATATGTTATCATCATCTGGAAGCATCCAAAATGCAGGCCATAATCCATTCCCTGCTGGCATAGTAATAGCCGCCTCAATTTTTCCATAAGTTTTGCTAAACTTTCCTAATGTTCTAATTCTTGCTGACGAATATTTCTTTCCACCAAATTGATCTGGATTATCTTCTTTTCTTGCTTCTATTACAAGATTTCCATCTTCTACTTTTGTATTTTGATCAGTATAATATTCTTTTTCATTATTTCCCCAATCTACTGCACCATAGTCAGCACCATTTCCATATTGATAACTCCATTTGCTAGGATCTAAGCTAGTACCATTAAATTCATCACTCCATACTAAATTCCACTTATTTTCTTCCCCATTACCATTCCCTGTGTTTGAGTTAGAATTTTCCGAAGTAGAGTTTCCTTGTGTGGAATTTCCTGATGAGGCATTTCCTTGAGAGGAATTTCCACGAGAGGAGTTTCCTGACGATGATTTCTTTGATGAAGATTTATTTGATGAAGAATCACTTAATGTTGTGTTGCTTGGTATAGTCGCATTATTTGATGGTTTATCAGGTGCTGCCTGCACACCAGCCCCTTTTTCGTCAAACAACTTAAGTGCCTTTGGTGTTTCTCCTATAGCATCTCCACTATTGCTGAAGTTGTATTCCTTATTATCTATCATAACTTTACCAGTCTGCATTGCTCCTGATGATGCAAGAGAATATACTTTTCCTTTAACTTCAATTATACCAGTTTGCATTGCTCCCGATGCATCTGAAAAGTACCATGTTCCTTTATCATTTATCCATCCTGTTTGCATTGCTCCTGATTCATCTGTATAGTACCAAGTCCCACCATCATTTATCCATCCTGTCCTCATTATTCCAGACTCGTCAAAATTATACCATATACCATCTATCATTTTCCAATTTGTAACGGTAGTTCCACTGTCGTCCACATAACTCCAATCCCCATTTTCTGTTGACTGTTTCCATTCAGCAATTACTCCATTTGATATAATTGTCGGTATTATTCCCGCGGCAACTATCATGGATAAAACTTTTTTTAATTTAACTTTCTTCATTTATAATAACCATCCCTTATACTATATTTTTTGCATTAATTATTTACAAATACATTTCACACATATATAAATCAAAATCTTAACTAAATTTATGATTTATTTAAGAATAACTTTTATTATATGTTGAATATTTTCATTCATTGAGGTTATCAATTTTCTCTCGATAACAAGCTGTCCATAACCTCTATATTCTTCTCCATCAATATATATTTCACTTACTTTATACTCCCCATATTCTTTATTATCCTCATTAATATATTCAACTTTAAGTCGTCTTTCTGCAAAATTCATTTCAATAGAGGCCTTACCTTCATCATCAAACTGCCTTGCTAATATCTTAGGCTCAAATGCTAAATCCCCCATTTTGCCTTTTACCCCAAACATTTCAGATAGCACAGTTAATATTAACCAACTTGCTGCTCCAGTCAAATAATGATACATACCTCTTCCGTGTTCGTTTATATATTCAGGTACACCTGGATATATCCTACTAACATCAAAATTACTACAATGACTATAAAGTGTATCAATAACCTTAAATCCTTCGAATGCAAACCCTCTTTTATAAAGTGCATTTGCATACATAATTGCCATATGGCTAAATACTGCTCCATTTTCTTTGTGTCCATATGCAAATCCAAACATTCTTCCTAAATCTGTTTTTACTTCATTAAAATTAGTATTTAATCTATAACCACCAATGGATTTATCATAAAGATATTTACCAGCTGCTTTAATAATACTTTCAACTTGTTCTTCTGTGGCAGTATTACTCATAACAGTAAAAACTTGTCCAGTAAGCATCATGCGAGTTCCTGATTCCCCATCTCCCTCAACTCTTCGCGCATTATTATCATAATAACCGTTATACCAGCTATAGCCTTCCTTATTTGTTATCCATTCGTTCTTTTGAATGTGCTCTTTAAGCCATTTTGCTTTTTCTTCAATGTTAAGAATTAATTCATCGCAGCAGATACTAATCACTTGTCCACTAATACTATGTTCACATTTATTACAATAATTCTTTAATATATTTTGTTTTTTTTCTACGTTGTCATAAACTTCATTACCATCAGTTAAAAGTGTTTGTAATTCTTCAGCTAAGTCTATACTTTTTACTTTCTTCACATCTCTTAAGTACTTTAATAGCTCTGCAATGTCCGTAAGATTTCCAGCATAAAGTGCACTAAAAGCAACACTTTCACCTTTCTCATCTGCCATGTCAAGTCCATCATTCCAGTCCGCACCGTGCAATTTTAAGTTGTTATGCTCCCCAACATCATAAAATGCTGTTAGATGTTGAACTAAAAGATGTTCCAAAATGGTTCCTTTATATTCCACTAGCTCCTGTGTACAGATTTTATTTCCCTGACTTAAATCCCATAGATTATCCTTTTCTGTTCCTCTTCCAGCTTGAAGATCCTTGAAATAATTTTGCTTTTCTAAAAGGAAATCTATATCGCCAGTTTGCTCAATATAAAGCTTTGTAGTTAAGAAAGGCCATGCTCCATGATCCATCCAAACACGAACTATATTATTTCTATCTGCTATAAATTCACCTTGTTTTGTTCCTATAATAGTAGCATTAGTCCCATCTATACGAATACCACCAAAGTTATCTAATAACATTCCTCTAACATTGCTTGGATCCATTGCTAAAAGAGCTAAACAATCTTGCCATAAATCTCTCCAACCTCTTCCGCCTTTACCATAATCATGATGCGGTAAGAATGAACATCCATATATTCTTCTAAGCATTGGTTGGAAATTAACCCAATGCATCCAATTATCAAATTGTCTGTCTTTTGTTTCATATGAAATATTTATTTTCTCATCCCAATATTCTTTAGTATCTTTAAGGAGATGCTCGAAAGCAGTTTCGTTTAAGTGATTACTAGCAATACTATCAAAATAAGCATTTGAATCTCCAAAACCTATTGCTACAATATAAGTTTTAGATTCATTGGCTTCAATTACTACATCTTCAAAACGAATAGCTCCAACTGCTTCGTATCCTTCTAATTTTACATTGGCGTTAACCTTAAATTCTTCATTTAATAAAACACTCTTTGGAATCTCAAACGATCCGCCTTCTCCAATGTATTCCTCCACTATTGGACAAAAACTTACTGGCTTTTCGCCATCACCTGTTGCCGCTACAACGCCATATACAACAGTATTTTTCTTATGTCCTCTTTCATCAAATGTCAATGTTGGATTTACTATAATTCCCTCCTCTGTTGTTTCTATTCTATTTAAAAGAGAAGTCACATGTCTATGATCTCTAAGATTATCTGCTGAACGGCAATATAATGGTATTGCTACTGTTGGTGTTATCTTCTTTGCCTCATCTCCTATATTAGTAATTGTTACTTTCATCAATTCTACTTGTTCATTATTAGATGGTACAAATGACACTATTTCACTTTGTATACCAAATTTCTTTGACTTTCTAGTAATCTTATGACACATTATACTTGCTTCTAATTCAGTTTCTTCTTTTTCTGCACTAAAAGTTTCTGCTTGTTGAGCTGCTGAAACTCCTGTAGCTGACCATGCACCTATGCCTTCAATATATACCCAAAAATTTCTTGAGGATTTATTATTATGAAGCTCTTCACTACTTACTGGTGCAAGTAAATATGTATTTTGACTCATTTTACAATCACCATTTAATGTTGGTGTTATGCTTGACATAACTCCAGCCTCATTTGCAAGTGGGAAATACATATAGCTATTATTTTCTGGATTTTTAAGCTTAAACATTCCTTTATTATTTACAAATTCGCAATTTGCCATACAACTAAAACCACCTTTACAATATTTTATTAAATATATTTTCATTAATCTCTTTTCTTGCAAGAATCTCTTTTCATAAGCTCTACTGGTATAATTTTATTAATTTTTAGTTTAGCTTTTTCATTAATTTGCTTTACTAATAGATCAACTGCTGTTTTCCCAATTTCTTTACTATTTTGTCTTATAGTTGTTAATTTAGGTGTTATATATCGAGCCAACTCTATATCATCATATCCTATTATTGAAATATCCTCTGGCACACTTAAACCTTCCTCTTTCAATGCATCTATTGCACCAATTGCTATCTTATCTGCAGCTGCAAATACTGCTGTTGGTATTTCTTTAAGCTTTAGTAAATGCTTCATTGCAGTATAACCACCACTAACATCAAAATTTACTCCATCTGCAACATATCCGTCAATTATCTCCAAATTAAATTTCTTCATAGCTTTTTCATAACCTTTTCTTCTTATTACACTTGCCCAGTTATCTGATTTACTCCCACCAGTTATATGTGCAATCTTTCTATGTCCTAAATCATATAAATACTTAATAGCCAAATAACAACCTTCTAAGTTATCTGAAGTTACTGTTGCTATATTTTTATTAATCATGTCTATTACTACAATAGGAAAATCACTTTCTATAAGCTCTAAAGTTTCTTTATCCTTTGGATCCGTACAAATTATAGCGATTCCATCTACACATCTGTATTTAAAATATTCTAAAAAAGTATCATTCTTTAATCTATCATTTTTAGAACCAAATAATAATGAGTATCCATGTTTATCTGCTTGTTTTTTAAAGGCTTCTATTACTCCTGAAAAGAAGGAATGACTAAGTCCGACTCCAAGATTTTCAAAATATACAATACCTAATGTCCATGTTCTTTTAGTTGATAAAAATTGAGCTTGTGAATTTGGTAAAAAGTTTTTTTCATTGAGAATCTTTTGTATTCTAGCTCTAGTTTTATCACTTACATCTGGATAATTATTTATTACTTTTGATACTGTAGTTGGAGATACTCCTGCGATTTTTGCTATTTCATAAATTGTGCTCATCTTTTCATAACTTCCCTTCTAATACATAAATCTTTTTACTTATTACCTCCGCTACAGGATAAATGAATCTAAATATTATTACTGTGGATCATAAGCTACCCAATCGTAATACGCCTTAATTGGAATTGCACCATTATAAGCACCTAACCATGAATCTACACCTGTTCCAGGCCATAAATTCATCATAATTTTGCCAGGATGTGATGGTATATTACTGGTTGCTCTATAAACTTCCTTTCCGTCTACCAACCATGCAATATAAGTTGGCTGCCAATTAAGAGCATAAGTATGATAACTTGTTGAAGCATCAAATCCTAGACTATAAAGGTGCTCATGATTACCTACACCATTAGTATAATAGTTAAATTGTACCATCGTAGTATCTTTACCTAGAAATTCGATATCGATTTCATCCCAAGGAGTACCATCTGTTGGTCCTGTATAAGTAAAAAATGAAGAATCTATACCAATATTTTTTGCTGGTTTCATATTTACTTGATAAAGTCCATACGCAAAGGTATCATTTGAGCGATATTCTCCACCAGCATATGGCTTAGAACCTCCTTGTGTATCTTTATTTAGAGTAAGATTCATAACTCCGTTGCTAAAATTAACATTACTAGATCTCCAAGTACAGTTAAACATGCCTCCATTAGTCCATCCGTCTGATTTAGTCCAAGCTGTTGTATTATAATAATCAAAAGCCTCCCCAAAGTGTTTTGTAGTCAATGCATAAACTTCTATTGGTGTTAAAGCCCCCACTAAAAAAGTACTTACTAGAATTCCTAATGCTGCAATTTTTATTTTTTTCTTTTTCATACATTTTCCTCCTTGAATTAAATAATTTATTAAAATCATAATTGATTTTATGCATCTTATTATTCAATTTGTATTCACTAATGCAAAATATAGATCACTATAATATCTACCTATTTTCACTTAGTTAAGTTTTTATCTAATATTCAGCACAGTCCTTGCCATCTTCCATTCAAAGTTAGGGATACATATATAATTTTAATTAATCTTCAGTATGAGATAAAACTCACACTGAAGCTAAATTTCACTTTATTTACTTAAGCCCAGCTCACAAACTCTTACATAGTCTACTTTCATATACTGTGTAGAAATATTGTTATCAATGCTTTTTTGACCTCACCAGCTATCACCAACTGCAATATTTAATATTAAATAAAATGTTTTATCATAAGGTCAAGTTCCTACTTCTTTTATAGTATTTCGATATAAAAAAGCTGTTATTTTTCAAACCTAAACACTCATTATACTTGGAAGCAGATTTCAACGCTATGCTCCTTACAATCCTCAAAATTCTTTATAATATTACCTTCAACTTTTTCACCATCAACTTTTATAGAATATAAAGAATCCTTCATTCTATAGAATCCTTCAGGTTTTGAAATCATAATATTAAAGCTAGCCTTACCAGTATTAAGAATCAAGTTTAGTGATTTTTGTTCTTCCGCAAGTATTGGATTTATCTCTACTCCCCTTGCTGTATATTCAACACCAAATGCATCAAATAATGATAATGTAAGCCAAGTAGAAGTACCACTAAGTGTAGGCCCTATATTTTCACCAGTATCACTATTGTTATATTGAGTACAAAATCTTGGGTTTCCACATGTTTCATATGGATGTTTCATTGTGTTGTAAGGTAACACTAGATTTATCATCCAATATGCTGTGCTAGTTAGCTTTCTTGCTAATTCATCACTTTCAACCATCTTAGCAGCTTTTAGCATAGCACTAGTAGCCATCATTGTAGCATGCTTAAATATTCCACCATTTTCTCTATCTCCAGGGAAATATTCTCCTGTAGCAGTTCCAGTTGCAACCTTCTCCAAATCTGTTGGACTAATAAGTTTTAATCCATAAGGAGTTTTTAAATGAGCCTCTATTGATTCAAGCATTATTTTAATTTGTTCTTCAGTTGCAGAATTAGATAAAATTGCCCAACTGAAAGAATTCAGGAAATATGTTCCGTCCTTATTTGGATCTGCTGAAAGATTATCACCTTTAGCGCCAAGATAAGTGAATTCTCCATCTTTGTATCTATTAAATAAAACTCTTGCAAAGAAATCATCTTTCCAAGCATATTGTTGCAGATTATCATAAAGTTTATTAGAAGCCTTTTCAAGGTTACTGTAATATAATGTATCCTCTTTCTGTTTTCCAATTTCAATCATTTCATCCATAGCAACCTTTAATAGGAACCCATTCATAACACTTTCAGAATAATCACTTTCAAATGGCTCTCTATCTCTTCCTGTTCTAGCTATCTGCTCCTTGTATCTTCTCTCTTTTTCAACACCATTTATAAAATCAGTGTCAAGTTTTAGACAGTCATTCCAATCCGCAAAATCAAGTAGAGGTATTCCATGTTTTCCTATTGAAATTTCTCCTGAATATCTTAAAATAGCTTTCATTGTATCATACAAACTTCTTTTCTTTATTGGGTTACTTCCTCCTATAATGAATTGTTCATCTAAGAATCCAATATCGCCTGTAAGATTGATATATCTATATACAGCCTGAATTAGCCACAAGCCATCATCAGACCATTTTCCTGGTTCTTTACCAACCCAGAAGAAGTTATGGTAAGCATAACCAAATTCAAATACCTTTTCTGCCCATTCCTTTATCAAGTTTTTTGTTAGATCTTTTTTACCCATTCCTATAAAGTAGTACATTGATGCATAGATGTCTTGAATTTCTCTAAATCCCATTTCTCTATATCCCTTTTGTGTTTGGTCAAAGGAACGCGATACAAAGGTTTGATATAGAACTTGGAAAGGTAAATTCTTATTAACATAAGTATCAAATTGCTGATCTCCTGAAATAACTTGTAGATAGCTTCTATATTCATTAATAAAGTTCATACTTTTATTAAAAGCATTTAGTATTTCTTTTTCATTGCTATACTTGATAATTAGATTTTGCACCTCATTTTTAAAGGTATTTTCATCAAAGTTATCGTTTGTCTTAGTTGAAACTAATCCTGTTAAATTATCAATAGAAATTTCAGTTAAGGGTTCTATTGTAATCTCACTGCTAACAGCAAAGAAACCTGGTCCTTTTCTATTTAAATTGCTGCTAAGTTTGTATAATCCCTTTGGTCTTTCCAATGAACCACTTCCCACAAATTCGCTATAGCTTGTACAAAACTCTTTAGGAAGTACTGATCCTTTTTCATTATGGGTAATCATAGTATGAAATCTGTAGTCGCCACTTGTATACATTGGATAATAATCTGAAGATATAGCCATTACAGAGCCTTCGTCATCAACCAATACCTTTGCCTGCATAATTACATTACTGTATAAAACATCCTCCATCAATGCACTCGGAGCGGCACTTCCAAACATACCTGTATAGACTATTTTAATATTCCTTACTCTATTTGTATTATTCTTTATTTTAATTTGTTGCGCCTCAACAGCTATAGGCATGTTCTCTTCTTGAGGAAGTAAGAAAATTAATCTTTCAATCTCTAATCCACACTTAGTCTTATAAATAATTTTAGTGTGATTTTGAGAATGAATGCATTTACCAGATTCTATATTTTCATCAGTGACATTTGCTGAGTAAAATATTTGTTTTCCATCTTCCACCAAATAAAACTGACGGCTTGCAGGAAACCCATTTTCCTCTTGAAGCATATCCCATCTTGTAGCTAATACCTGAGTAGCAGCATGAGATCTAAAGCTTCCTCTTCCCAGTTTATCTACTACGCTCTTTGGAGTAGTTTGTAATGGATGAGAAAAATCAATTCTATTACCTAACAATAAGTTTGTATAAAAATGTGGCCCAGGAGCTGGAGCTAATAAGTCTATTTCATGTTCTCCATCTTCATTGATACTTCCCACACCATAGGTTATCTTTTGTACTATTCTGTTTATCTTATTGCTAATTTCAAGATCTAACGCTATTTCAGTAATTAATCCCTTGTTACATAATAATAAAGTAGTATCATCTATATTTTTAGTAAGTCTAATGATTACAAATTCATTGCTTTCTAAAATTCCATCTAACAGTACAGCTATTTCTCGATTCTTAAACATTTCTAAGGTAACAGGAATTTTAATTGGTAAATTAGCAACGCCCACTGCCTTTTTATATGTGCTATCATAGAATATACCATCTATAACAGCGTGTTTTTCAATCCTTTCATAAAATATTTCTCTTAAGCTCTGCTCTGCAGACTTTTTTACTTTTCTAGCTACAACTTCTCTCATTATTTTCCTCCCAAGATATATTAATTTATTTTACTTTATTTTCAATCTTCCTTTAATTTGAAATTATTAACTTGTTTAATAAGATTGTTAGAATTATCTGCTAGTATCTGTGCAGTATTGGCTAAATTTTCAGCTGACACAGTAACTTCTTGTGTTGAGGCAGCTATTTCTTCTGAAGAGGCTGAGTTCTCTTCTGATATGCTAGCTGTAGAATGTATTGTTTCAACAATCTTATCTTTCTTATTGTTAATTTCTTCAATGGTGCTATTTATTTCTTCTATTTGTGGCAGAATAGCATTTATAGCTTCAATGATTTTTTTGAAATCATGAACCGAACTTTCTATAACATTTATTTGTTGCTTTAAATCTTCATTCACACCATTTGTAGTACTTACTACGGTACTTGCCTCCTTAGAAATGCCTTTAATCAATTTATTGATATCATTAGATGAAATCTTTGATTGTTCTGCTAGTTTTCTGATTTCATCAGCAACAACTGCAAATCCTCTCCCTGCTTCACCTGCCCTAGCAGCCTCTATTGAAGCATTTAATGATAACAAATTGGTTTTTTCTGCAATACCATTTATGACCTCTGTTATTTTATTTATTTCCAGTATCTTCATACCTAGCCCTTGAATTTTACCGCTAGCATTATCAAATGAGCTACTAATCGTATTTATTGTTTCGATAAGAGCAGACAATTGAATATTACTGCTTTGCGCCTTATTATTAACAGATTTAGTATTTTCATCAACATCTTTAATTGATATCGCAATACTTTCAATTTCATTGCCCAATTTAGAAAAAGTATCATTTATTCCCATTAATTCATTTGATTGAACTGAAGCCCCGTCAGAGATACCATGTATGGCAACAGCAACTTCCTGCATTGTATAATCCATTTCTTTTGATACAGACGCCAGTGACTCCGACTTTTCTAAAGTTAATACGCTGCCGTCCTTAATTACTATTAAAATATTAGCAATTGAACTTATAGTAGATGCTAATTCCTTTTTCATTATTCCTATTTCAGACTTTTCATTTGTCTCAATATTAACGGTAAAATCTCCCTTAGCTACAGTATCTAAAATACTAGTAAATGAATGGATAGATTTCTTTAATGATTTAATAACCACAGTTGCAGTTAAGAATATCAATATAATTGAAATAATGAAAAAGACTACAAAAACAACGATACCACTTATATAAGCTTTTTCAGTTTGATTAAATAATTGCTCTGCATCAGCTTTATTTTTAGTAACAGCAGTGGAAATTACATTTGAAAAATTAGAATCATCACCTTGAAAACTAGTTTTATACTTATCCTTTGCATCCTTGTTAGGAGGATTATTATTTTCAATTTGAGTTATACTATTACATCGATTTTTTAAATTAAGAAATACTTCACCTGTAATTTCATCTATTTTAGCATCATCACCTACAAACCCCAGTGACTTATATTGAGTCAACTCCGTAGAAATAATATCAATTTCCTGATTAATGTTCTCCCTAAAGGAGTCCTTGGGATACTCTAAGTGATTTGAAATGTTTTCTCTTAAACTATTTAAGTGTACATTAATGGAGCTAAATAAAATTTCTCTTTGAAGACAGCTTGTATACATTAACTTAAGATTCATATAAGTTTTATTAATAGTAACAAATGATGCTATTCCAATAACGAAAGTAGTTAAAAGTGAAATTGCTAATATAACTCTAAAACTTCTGATTATAGTTATATTTTTAAATGATAGTTTTGAAAAAACGCTTTGAAAAAAACTACTCTTGGGATATTTATTTTTGAACTCTTTAGTGTTTTTATTGGAATTTTCTTGTTTTTTTATTTTTTTATTCATTTTAGCATCACCTCTAAGTTATCATTAGCAAAATCCCCATTTAAATTTGCTTTTAATCTAAGTCTGCTCCATTAGTTTCAATTTAAAAAGTCATAATCAAAGCTATTATAAATTTTCACCATTGCTTTCTATCACATTTTTATACCATAAACCAGAGTCTTTTATAATTCTTTCCTGAGTCTGGTAATCTACATGAATAAGTCCAAATCTTTCGTTATAGCCTTCAGCCCATTCAAAATTATCCATTAAAGACCAGTAGAAATATCCTTTTGCATCTACTCCATCCTTAACTGCTCTTTTATATTCGCTTAAATATCTACTCATAAAGTCGATTCTCTGAGGATCATGAACCTTACCATCAAGACTTACCCAATCTGTATTTGAAAGACCATTCTCTGTTATTAATATAGGTTTTTGATATCTTTCATAAAAGAATTTTGGCCCCCAATACAGAGCTTCAGGAGTTACTGGCCATTTTATAGCGGTTTGATTATATCCTATATTTTTCTTCACCATTTCAGGATTACCATCTTGACCCATATGTACCCTTGAGCCTTGATAGATATTTAAACCAAGAAAATCAACTGGTTGACAAATAGTTTTCATATCATCTGCACCAATTTTAGGTAGCCACTTTTCAAAAGCCTTAAGACCTTCCTCTGGATAGCTTCCAATGTAAGCAGGATCTACCCACCATGATGCATTCCAAAGATTAGGGCCATCAAAATCAAAGGTTGCTTTTCTTGCAGCTTCAATATCTTCTTTAGACTGTGTATCTGGAAATGATACTACTCCAACAGGTGCATATCCAACCTCACAAGGTCCTTTTGAATACTTTCTGATAGTTTGAACTGCTTTTCCATGTGCAAGAAGTGTATTATGACTTGCACATAAAACATCACTTAAGTCAAGTTTTAAGCCAGGAGCATGAATTCCTTTGTTATATCCCAAGTCAATAAAGGTTTGAGGTTCATTTTGTGTCATCCAATGTGTAACTCTATCAGACAATCTGTTAACAATAACCTTAGTATATTCAGCAAACCAATCTGAACTATCAGGGTTTAACCAACTACCCTTTTTATACAATTCCTGTGGGTAGTCCCAATGGAAAAGTGTTATATAAGGTGTAATTCCATTATCCAAGAGTTCGTTCACTAGTCTGTCATAAAAATCCAAACCTTTTTCATTAATTTTGCCAATACCATTCGGAAGAATTCTAGGCCATGAAATTGACATTCTATAAGCTTTTAACCCCATTTTTTTCATAAGTTGAACATCTTCCTTGTATCTATGATAATGATCGCAAGCAATATTACCAGTATCACCATCTCTTACAAACCCTGGTCTTTTACAGTAGGTATCCCAAACAGAAAGTCCTTTCCCATCTTCAAATACTGCTCCTTCAATTTGATAAGAAGCAGTAGCGGCACCCCATATGAAATCTTTTTTAAAACCCATTAAAAAAACCTCCATCTTATATTATGTCGTGTTTACTATTAACCTTTTACTCCTCCAACTGTTAGCCCCCCAATTATCCTCTTTGAAAAGAATGAAAATGCTATCATTATTGGAACAACTGAAATTGCAATACATGTATATATTGCACCAAATTCAGTCTTATAAACTCCTCTTGAAACAACCTGCATAATTGGAAGCGTATACTTGTCCATATCAGATATTAGAATAAGAGGCATCAAATAACTATTCCAAGTTCCTATAAATGTAAATATAGACATAGTTGCAATAGAAGGCATAATAAGAGGTAATGCTATTTTGTTAAATATAGAAAATTCACTGCACCCATCTATTCTTGCTGCCTCGATTAACGATTCATGAACCGCACCATCCGTATACCCTTTAATAAAGAAAACGGAACTTGCGTTAGCAATTGCCGGAATTATTAAAGGTATATAGCTGTTAAGCAAATGCATTTTACTTATTAATTGATAAAATCCTATGAATCCTAGCTGCATAGGAATCATCATTGAAGCTAATACAACTCCATAAAGTGCTTTATTCCCCTTAAATTTATATCTTGAAAATCCATAAGCAGTTAGTGCACTAAAATATCCACTTACTATTGTAGTAGCAACTGCAATAAATAAGCTGTTAGCAAATCCATTCCAAATATGAACATTGTCTATTAACTTATGGTAATTATCTAATAATGCTGTACCTGGCATAATCCACAATTTTGACGCTATTTCTCCATTTGTATGAGTACAATCTATAAGCATTATATAGAATGGAACAAAACATATTATTGTAAGTAAAATTAAAAAGATATACAGACTCATTTTTTTAGTACTTATCAACGTATTATTAATTTTTCTAAATCTTGTTTCCATCGATATCCCCCCTAATCATTTTGAGAATTTCTATTAATAAATTTATAAGTTATTATAGAAAATACAAGTATTAATATAAATAAGCCATATCCAATAGCAGCTCCATATCCATAATTTGAATTTTGGAAGGCAGTATTATATAAATACATAACTACTGTCAATGTCTTATTATTAGGATTTCCTTGTCCTCCAGTCATAACATAAGGAATATCAAATGTCTGCATACCACCGATAAGTGATGTTATACAAGAATATAACAACGTTGGTTTTAACAGTGGTATTGTTATGTTCTTGAAGCTCTGCCAATGACTTGCTCCATCTATACTTGCAGACTCGTATAATTCTGCTGGTATATTATTTAAACCAGCTCCATAAATTATCGTGCTATATCCAAACCACATCCACCATGATATAAGTGACATTATTCCTCTAGCAGTACCCGCATTCAAAAACCAGTTAAATGGTTCATTAATCACATGTAAATTTAAAAGAATCTTATTAATTGCACCAGTTTGCCAGTCAAATAAAAATGTAAATAACACCGCTACTGCTGCTGGTGTAATAAGGTTAGGAAGATAAATAGCTGCTCTAAAAAATTCTTTTCCCTTAAGTTTTTTTACACGATCAAATAATACTGCAAGTAAGAGTGCAAATACCATCTGTGGAATTATAGCAAAAATCCACATTATTATTGTATTTACTATAGACTGATAAAATACTGGATCATGTACAAGGGTAATATAGTTTTTTAATCCTACAAAAGTTGAGACTGGTGACATTCCATCCCATTTTTTAAGGCTTATAACAAAAGAATATATGATAGGATATAATGAAAATATCAGAAATATAACAAAATATGGAATGATAAAATATATCCCATATCTCCCTTTATCTATTTTGTTTTTTTTAGTTATCATGAAACCGCCTCCTAATTTAAATGTCCTATTAGCTGTTTAAAATACAATATTGCAGAATTGCTTTCAAACAGCTAATAAGTTTTATAAAATTATTCTACACTTATATCTGGGAATGCAGTCTTAACATCTGCTTTAAATTGTTGTAAAAATTCTTCTTTTGATTTTTGTCCAGTTATATATAAATCTAAATCAGTTTGGAATTTACTATTGATTGTTTCATCGTACGCAGTAACTAATTTACCATTGATAGATGGAACTATATCAGTATAAGTCTTAGCTAGATTTTGTCCAGCACAGAAAGCATTTTTCCCATCGTCAGTAGTAGCAAATTGCTTACTTACCTCTGGCATAGATGAAAAATCACCATTTGTTTTCATATCCCATGTTTGGAACTTACTTGAATTGAAGAACTTAATAAATTGCCATGCAAGTTCTTTATTCTCACTCTTGCTGTACATACCTAACCAAGTACCACCATTGTAGTAAGCTGCTGGTGCTTTAGCAAGTCTCCAATCTCCACTTGTGTCTTTAGCATTACCAGCTATTACATATGGTAATCCCCAAGTTGGAAGTGCATAACATAATACGTTTGTACCATCTACTGCACCAGCCATTGATGCTGCCCATGGTGCTGACCATGTATTAAACTTAGCATCTATATCTGCATCTCTGATTTGCTTTGCAACATCAATATATTGCATCATTTTATCATCTATAACTAATTTATTATCTTCTACCCATCCATGTGCTCTGCTACCAGCTGCGATAACAAATCCTTCGCTATAATTAGGAAGTAATTTAACTTTGCCACCACTTTTCTCATTTAGTTCTTTACCAGTTTGAATTAAAGAATCCCATGAACTAAATTTCTTAGAAATTTCATCTGGATCATCTGTTCCAAGATATTGTTTAGCTAAACTACTCTTGTAGAACAATCCACCTGGAGTTGCTTGCCAAGAAAGAGCTCTAATGCTATTATCTTTTTTGTTTCTTCCAAGATCTACAACATACTGAGCCTCAGTTTTCCCGATTTCTTCTGCATTATATGGAGCTTTTGAAAGATCTTCATAATAATCCGTATTAACATATTTATTTACATTTGCAACTTCTGAAGTGAAAATATCTGGTACACCTGATCCTGACGCCAATACTGATGATAGTTTTGTTGAATATGCATTGTTATCAGTAGGTATAACTGTCAAGTTAATCTTAATGTTTGGATATACTTTGTTAAATTCATCTAAAAAGTGTGATGATTTAAATTCATCTGTAAATGACCACATATTAAGTGTTCCTTTATAATCTTTTGGATCCTTCTCTGCAAAAGCCGTTTGTGTTGCTTCAGTTGAACTTTTTGAGCTACCACAACCTGTGAAAACAGATCCTACTATTGCAATTGACATTGCAAATATTAATACTTTTTTCAAATAATTTTTTTTCATATTATAGTTTCCCCCTTATAATTAATTTCTAATAAATATATAGACTAACAAAATTAGTCTAGTTTTTGAAAATCTAAAAAACTCATGTCCTGAAACCCATTTCGATACTTTATAAAAAAAATATTTATTAATATTTTTTCTTAACCCAATATTTCAAAACCAGTTTCGAAAATTGATGAATTTAATTTTCTTTTATTTATATACTTACCTCCTCAATTCTTACTACATCTTTATGATATATTAAAAGAGCATTTACTAGAATGGTATAAAATTACGATAAAGTATTAAAAAATTACTTAATTTAAACATTTACATAAAAATTCACAAAAAAGAGACTCTTTACAGAATCTCTTTTATCTTTTATCTTTTATATGTTGCATTTTTTGTATTCAGCCGGAGTATAACCGGTATGCTTTTTGAAGAGTTTGCTAAAGTACGTTGTCTCCTTATATCCCAGCATATCACTAACCTCATAAACCTTATAGTCATGCTTCTTTAATAATATTTTTGCTCTTTCCATCTTTGCTTTTGTTGCATATTCCAAAAAATTTTCACCAGTTTGCTGCTTGAATATTGAACATAAATAATTCTTACTGATATTTAAATTATTTGCGATAGACGTTAATGTAATATCCTCATCTATATGTTTGAGTACATATTCACATGCTCTATGAACTGTATTATCACTTTGATTTAGGTTGTATTCCTTTATAATATCTATAAGTTTAGCTATATTATCCATAAGTTGCTCTTCTATATTGTCAAGAGTTTCGACACCTACAAAACCAATTTTAATTATTTGACTTAAATCATATATATCTTCTAAAAAACTATATTTTTTAAGCACATTATTGTATATATTGTATATTACTTGGGTAAACGCAATATTAATACTAAAAATATCAAAATTTAATATATTAGCTATTTCTTTTACTAAATCACGAAGCATACTTAGCGAATCATCTTTTCCTATAAGTATTGAGTTTATTAGTGCTTTTTCTTTCTCAACTGGATAAACAAAATTCTTCTGCCTAAGTTCTGTCAATTCATTTACGTGAATTAGCTTATTTGTACCCAATACATATTTATATTTTAGTGCTTCTTTAGCATTTAAATAACTTTTGTAAATACTATATACTTGATTATAAGCATTTCCAACACCAATATTTAATTTTGTTCGCAAAGCCTCACTACTAGTTTCAAGTATTCTTTTTAGTATTCTAATAAAGCTTTGATTCAAATCCGATATTTCAACCTCTTCATTAGCCTGTACAATAATAACCTTTTTCCCAAATTCTCCATCTAATACGGAGAAGTATTCTGCACCACCCTTTTTCAGTTCTGCTTCTATTAAATCATTTACCTTGTTATTCAAATAGTTACATTCATCATTTTCAGTTAAATCCTGGCTGCTAATAACAATTTCATTTATTTCAATAATTGCCACCTGAACTTTACCTTTAATAAGAGGAAGATTATATTTCGAAATATATTCATCCATCATCATCAGATTTTTCCCTCTTAATAAATCATATAGTATCTTTTCGCCAGATATAATTTTATTTACATTGTATTCATAATCTTTTTTTTCTTTCAAAGTTAGTTTATTGTAAGCATTAATTAATATGTTTTTCAGTTTTTGAGAATCTAACGGCTTTAATATATAATCAAATGCTCCCAGTCTTATGCCCTCCTGAGCATATGAAAATTCATCATATCCACTTAATAATAATACCAAAGTATCTAATTCCTTTTCCCTAATTGCCCTTAATAGCTCAATTCCAGTCATTCTGTGCATCTTAATATCTGATACCATAAAATCTATACTATGCACTTTAAGTAATTCAAGAGCTTCTTCTCCATTACGTGCTTCGCAAACTATCTTAAAACCATACTCTTCCCAATTGATTATTTTCTTTAGCCCCATTCTAATAATTGGTTCATCATCTACAATCATTACTGAATACAAATACTTCTCCCCCTTAAAAGCGCTTATTTGATTAATGTTTCTAATTAATTATCCATCCCATTAGGCAGCTTAAGTGTTATTTGAGTATAACACCCTTCTTTAGCTTCAATGGTAATACCATATTGTTTTCCATAAAAAAGCTTTATTCTGTCACTAACATTTTTAAGGCCAAGGCCATATCTTTTATCTACATTTCCATTAATATGGTTCTGCAGTTCATGCACTTTGCTTATATCCATTCCTTTTCCATCATCCTTCACATTTAAATATAAATATGTTTCATCAATCTCAACAGATATTGAAACTATGCCATTTTCACTCATTAATTTTTCTGAAATACCATGCTTCACTGCATTTTCTACTAAAGGCTGAATAGTTAACTTTAATATTTCTCCATTAAGAAATTCAGCATCAATATCAATCTTTAAAATTATTTCGAAGTCATATCTAAGAGTCATTAATGATATATAATTTTTAATATGGCTTATTTCTTCACTTAGTGATACAAACTCATTGTTCCATTTCATATTATACCTCATCATATCACCTAAAGATGCCAAACAATCAGATACCATATAATTTTCTTCAACTAGTGCCATCATCCTAATATTTTCAAGAGTATTATATAAAAAGTGAGCATCTATTTGAGTTTTTAATGCTTTCAACTCTGCTTCCTTGGTTATTATTTCTTTATTTACGCTCTCCTTAATCAGTGTATCTATAGTTTTCATCATTTGCCTAAAATTATAAGCAAGTACTCCTACTTCATCATTACCGTATACTTCTATACTAGGCATTAAATCTCCAGTTCTCACCTGTTTAACTGCAGAAATTATTTTGTATAATCTTTTGAGAATAGTTTTAGTTGCATAATATACAACTAAAGATAGACACAGCAGTAAAAAAATAGAGCCCCAAATAACCACATGTTTAGAGTTTTTGATTTCTTGTGAAAGGTTATTTAATGGTATAACATTTATTAAGTAATTGTTCGGAATCGGTGACTCTTTGTATAATATAATATAATCTTCATTTCCCTGATTATAATACACTTCTCCTTTTTCGTGCTCTAACTTATCTTTAATAAATTCCTGAAAATTTTTTTTATCAAAGTTGAAATTTTCAAGTAATATACTATTTTCATCTGTTTTTATATCCATATTTTCTTTACTTACTAACAATATTTGTCCACTTTTTAAATCATCATTTTCGTACATTTTAGGAAAAAAATCCTTAGCTCGCATAGTAACTCTGCTTATACCTAAATATTTACCAACTGGATAATTTATTTTTTTATTAAGAGATACCACTACATCTTTTGATTCATCATTTAAAGTTGATTTAACTGCTATATCGTTGTCATAGTGATTAACATTCCAATATTCCGCACCATTTTTTTCAATAGTATTTTTATACCAATCATTATTGATAATTCTATCTATTTTATAAAACGTAGGCCAAATTTCACTCACTTTTGAATTCCTAGTAAATATATTAATTTGCTTAATTGTCGGATTACTATTTTGCAAATTTATTAACTGTTTATAGGTGGTTTCTCTAAAATCAATTAGTTCTTTCGATTCTTGATTCTTATCACCTTGTAAATATCCTATTACTCCACTATCAGATTGTATAGAGTTAATTATATTTCGCATTATATACACATTCTTTTCAACGCTGTCATATTCAGTACTTAGATCATAATTACCCCTACTTATTGCATCATGCTTCGCATTATCTGAAAGTGAACTAAATATATATATAGAAAATATTAATATTGGAATACCGATAATGAATATATACGTGGCAATTAATTTTTTCATTAAACTTTCATTAATAAATATTTGCTTAACTTTCCCCCAAAAAATTACAATATTATTTCTCATTTAAGCAGCTCCTATTTCAATTCATCTGACTACATTTAGCTTCTTCTTATTTTCTTCATATTTTTGCTGGATATATTCTTGTATCTTATCCCAATCGTGCTCCTTTCTATATGTGATAAATTCATTTAATATTCCATTAAACTCATTCTCATCCTTAGCTATAAGTAGATTCTTCAAAGTACTTCCCCATTTGGCATTTATTTTAGAGAAAGCCACTCCTTCCTCGCTGTCTCCATAGGGATAAATGTTATCATATAAGGAATAATTATAGGTCTTTCCCCTTGTCCAGTCACTTATTATATTTATTGCTTCCGCACTAGCCGGCGTCCACTTCTGTATTAAATCTCCATCCGCTAACATCCAATAAGTGTTTGCTGCACCATATTTATTGTCAAAAGCTATTCTATCCTTATTTAGCAAATCTACTATTTCGGGTTTAAATTGTTCCTTTCCATCAATTACATCCCAAGTTGAGCCTTTTATTCCTAAATACAAATCTCTATTTCCCTCCTCACTAATTAAATAACTTAAAAAACTTATAGCTCTCTTTGGATCTTTGCATGTTTTTGAAATTAGCGTAACTGTCCATCCTGAAATACTGTCTCCAGCTAGTTTAGGTTGGTCTCCCTTAGAGTTTGAAGGTCCATCAATTGCCATATATATTTTATTTTTATCTTTAGAATATAATTCCAGTTGCTGAGCAGACATATCAGAACTTTGATAAAGCATTGCAAAATATCTTCCTTCTGTAATATTTTCTTCTATCTGAGCTCTTTTATCTACAAAGATTTCCTTCGATAACAACCCTTTCTCATTAGCAGTTCTTAATGTTTTTAACCATCTTATGTATTCTTTATCTATAATTTTATCATATACCTTACCATTTTCTTCTCTAGGAATCGCTAAAAAACTTGGTAAAATACTATCCAATGAAAGATTTCCTGTTTCATTAAACTCATGAAATCCTAATGGTATCAATTCTTGACCATCAATTATTGGAAATTGTTTCTTTGCTCTTTCAAGTGCATCCAAAAACGCCTCTGGTGTACTCATATCTGGCTTGCCTAAAGCTTCATAAATATCTTTTCTAACTAAAAATGTTTGATTAGATGGCTTTTCTTCCTTATAGTCCTTAAAGTCAGTCACTGGACTTGAAAAATTAGGATAGCAATAAACATGTCCATCACTTTGCCTATACCAGTCTAATTTTTGTTTATCTGCCACTTTAATAAAGTATGTATCGTATTGTTCTGATAATTTGTCAAGTGGTAGTGCTAAACCGCTTTGTATAACTCTTTTATAGCCATCATCTTGAGAACTTAATGTAATAAAATCCGGCAATTTGCCTGTTTCAATCATAGAATTTAATTTTTCGGTTTCATCACCGCTTGGAGTTATTAAATTTAAGCTAACACCAGTCTTTTCAGTAACATATTTCGAAACAGGATTAGTCCCCCATTTAGTTTGAAACCACGAAAAGTCAATATACCAATCAAATGTTATGGGTGTTGTATCCGCCTTCCACCCTTCTTCACTATATTTATTATTAATTGTAGTATCTATTTTTTTATCAGATAGACTACACGCTGTAAAAACTACAATTAAAGTTATAATGCCTATACAAACCTTTACAACTTTCCTTTTCATAAGTAATCCCCCTTAAGACTAAAAACCTTCTTATATTTAGCACAAATACTTTTATGCAATTAATAGGCTAAGTATCAATTATGTTTTCATTGTATTTAGAATGTTGCAGGTAATTCTGGAAAACTTCTAGATATTAATGAGAAATTAATACCTACTTTTCTATAATTTATATAAGTTTGCAAACAACAGTAAAAATTGATAACAATAGTTTAGCATATAGTAAATGGAACTGTAAATACCACATAGTATTCGTGCCAAAACCTCCTCAACGAGTGATACAAAATGGAACAAAGTACAGAATCACATTGAAGTTGTTATGTTTGAGCAATTGCTCTCAGTAAACATTTATTAAGAAAAATTGATAAACACATAGTTTTTATTTAAGAGAATATCAATAATTTAATAAATTTACAAAATATAAATGCTTTAGAAGTGTATGAAAATACAATAGAAATTACAGCTGAGAATATTTTACACTAGGTCAAGAACCATAACCCGCGCATAGCGATCTATGTAAAGATTGTGGTGATGAAGCATAGCACAAAATAGACCAGAATCTGACTGGTTATCTTTTCAAAGATATCGCAAAAGGGAACCTTTTACAATTTCAAAATACATGACTTGAGAAATGAAACTTTAGCTCATCTTGTAATAAGGAAGAACATTGGAAGAATTGCGTAAAGATAAGATTAATAATAAAAATGTATATTATATTAATCCAGTAGCTGTAGTTCCTGTATTAATATAATCTAATAATACTTGAAGTGGTTTCAGCGTTTGATTGATTTTTCTATTTCCTGTTCCATAGAAACCAGGCATCTCATATCCAGTTACGAAACCGAAGAAAATCTAGGCAGACAGTTTCACAAATTTAAGTTAAAGCATTGTAACTCTATATACACTCATGTAAACTTCTATCTTTTTTCTATTCGTAATTTATTATTGCTTTAACATGTATTTTCAGAAAAAATGCCGTACACTAAAATCAAAGGCATAAATTTCTTAAATCTCTCATTTTACTATGTTCCAGCACTTTTATACATACAACTAATAATGAAAAAAATACTTTTATATATTTCAATTCTTTTTTACCCTAGTACTTAATCATCTATGGTTTAAATTACGCATTGAATTAGTGTTAATTGTCTCAATTCTCTGAATTACCTTATTTCTGTTTTTATACTTTTGTGATTCTACTATCATGGTATATATTTGATTTAGGAAATTTCTTTTCTAAACAAGCAATTTTATTTTTTAATTTTTCTTTATCTGCAGATTCTATTTCTAACTTATCTATGGTACTTCTTAATTCATCAATAATTTTATTTTTCTCTTCTAATTCTTTGCAATGACTCTCATTTATATTATTCAATTCATTATGTAGATAATTAACATAAGATCCCATTTCATCCGCACTTCCAGAAAGTCTATTAAATATAACTAAGAAATTGGCTAGGATAGTGTTATCAATGTCATACGGATACCTAATCTTATGATCAATTTCACTCCATCCTTCCTCAAATATTGTTCTAACTTGTATTTCTGAAACAAATGTTTTCTTGCCATAATTTACCTTGATGAGGTAATGAACTGATCTGTATCCAAATGGATGTTCTACTATTTTACAACCTTTTGCTTTAAAACTATCAATTAAATTTCCTGAATCTCCTTTTCTGATATTTGCCTTTGGTTTTTCCGCAGCAGGCCATGTGTTAATTACATATTCATGAATATTCTCCCAATCTTCTTTGAAAAGATGTAGTACTCGTATTCCTATTAAATCAGTAACTTTTTTAGTATAATTTTTCAGAGTTATAGTTATATTGGGTTTACTTAATTTTTTTCTTATTATTTTTTCTATAAGATGTTCTGGATCTTTAACTCTATGATTAATCGAATGAACAGCTTCAACTTTTTTTAATAAATTTCCTACAAAATTAGCTATTACTTCAAGCTCTTGAATTCTTGATTGAAAGTCAGTATAAATTTCCATTAAATCATCCCACTCAAGATTAGTTTTATTAAAATCTTCTTCAGAAATATTGTACTTTTTAAAAAAAGTTAACTTGTCCATCCTTTTCCCTCCATATGCTACCAATTCTTTTCTAATTTATCCATCCTTATTATGACATAATTTTCTTAGTATTACTTCTATGTCTATTTTTATCCTTTTATAAATTACTTATCTTCTATACTTTGCCACAAATACTATATGATATTTACAATTCCATTTACTACGTACTAAACTGCTATTGTCCATTTCGGAGATGCCTTATTGTATTTAGTTGAGATTCACAAACCTACTACTATTTTGCAATTTAGATATTCTTTCTTATATTTATATCTAAAAACCTTTAAAAACCACAGGCCTAACCTGTGGTTTTTTAAATACAACAACCTAATCTTTTGGCTAATAAATTTATTT
Source organism: Clostridium sp. (assembly GCA_031292145.1). Classification (GTDB taxonomy): domain Bacteria; phylum Bacillota; class Clostridia; order Clostridiales; family Clostridiaceae; genus Clostridium. The sequence goes on from JARLHR010000087.1 coordinate 31,823, forward strand.
ATATACTTAATCTTCCACTAATCTATACCCTACTCCAACTTCTGTATAAATATATTGCGGCTCAGCTGGATTCTTTTCTATTTTTCTTCTAAGGCTTGCCATGAACACTCTGAGGGATTGAGTTTCACTCCCCGTTGGCGAACTCCAAATTTTCTGAATTATAAACTTATGAGTTAACACCTTTCCTGAATACTTACAAAGAAGGACCATTATTTTATATTCTATAGGAGTTAAATGTATGTCTTCATTATCTATTGTTACTTTTCTTTTATTAAAATCAACAACTAAATCCTTAACTTTAAAAATACCTTCATTCTCTTTTTCCTTATTAGTTGCTATACTATGCCTTAATGACACTCTAACCCTAGCTAATAATTCGCCAATTCCAAAAGGTTTAGTTAAGTAATCATCTGCACCTTTATCTAAAGCTTCTATTTTCTGCCTTTCATTTTCTCTTGCAGAAACAATTATTATTGGAACTTTAGACCATTCTCTTACTTTTGTAACTACATTAATTCCATCCATATCTGGAAGTCCCAAATCAAGTATTATTAGATCTGGCTTATGTGACATTGAAAGTGCAATTGCTTCTGTTCCTTTATCTGTTTCTATATAATTAAATCCTTGTGCTTTTAAAGATGTTGTTATAAAATTTCTTATCGGCTTATCATCTTCCACAACAAGTATATATTGTTTACTGTCCATCACTATTCCCCTCCTTTGGAATATTAAATCTAAAAATAGCTCCTCCTCTATTATCTCTGTTATAAGCACTAATTGTTCCTCCATGTGCTTCAACTATAGATTTACAGATTGCAAGACCTAACCCAACTCCTCTTCTTGAATCAGATATTTTATCTCCATTAGTAAAAAATCTATCAAATATGTGTGGTAATATATCTTCTGATATTCCCATACCATTATCAATTACTTCAAAAATGATATTTTTTTCATTTTCATAAACTTTAACTTCAATCAAAGAGCCTTTAGGAGTAAACTTAACGGCATTGTCAAATAGATTTATGATTACTTGTTCAACCAAACTTCCATCCATAGGAGCCATTATGACATCTTCTGGAACTGTTACTTTTATTTCATGCTCTTTAAATCGTTTTAAAGTTCTTTGAACTGCCTCATATACGACTTCTTCAACAAGCTCCATATCCTTTTTAATTTTCATATTTCCACCATCAAATCTTGTCATACTAAGCAGGTTTTCTACTAATCTTATAAGCCATTCAGTATCATCATAAACACTTTGAAGTAATTCTCCCCTAGTTTCTTCAGATATAAGATTCCCTGTTTCAATAATAGTACTTACAGATCCTTTAATACCTGCAAGGGGACTCCTTAAATCATGAGAAATCGATCTTAATAAGTTACTTCTAAGTCTTTCGCTTTCAATTTCTAAATTAGATTTCTTTTGAGTTTCAGCTAAAATTTCTCTATCTAGCGCAATATAGATTTGACTAGCAACTGTTTCAAATATATATTTTTGTTCAGGTTTTAATGCCCCATTAATACATGAAATACCCAATACCCCTAATATTTTCCCATGACTTTTTAAAGGCATGTAGTATCCTTTTGCACCATGAAATGTATTAGTGCCTGCTCCAGATTCCTTATCATTTAAAAATGTCCAATAAGCAACAGCTTCTTCATCTTTATTAAGTAAAGTTCTGTCTTTTTCTCCCTTAGTAGCTGTATATATGAATGGAGTTGAAAGTTTATTATCTTGATCTAAATAGCAAACAACAGTTCTCTCCAATAATCTTGATAGATATTTTATTCCTATTCCAACAACATCTGCAGTACCTGTTGCACTTAATAATTTTTTACTTACTCGATATAAATTTCGAGTTCTACTTTCTCTTTGTGAAGAATTACGAGCTTCTCTTTGTATTTTATTTGTGAGTGTACCAATTGTAAAAGTTACTATTAACATTATAGGAAATGTTGCCAAATAACTTTTATCATAGACCTCTAATGAATACCTTGGGTCTGTAAAAAGATAATTAAATAAAAATATACTTATAATTGAACAAACAAACCCTAAAATGTATCCTCTTGTTTTAATATTTACAATAATAACACCTAATATAAAAATCATAATAACATTAGCAGTATTAAAACCTAAATAATCAATAAATAATGAAATTATTGTAGTAATTATCATTATTAAAGTAGATACTAAAATTTCTTTGCTTGATACATTAAACTTTTGTCTATTATTTTTTATACTATATTTTTTCTGTTTATCAGAGGCTGCATTGGGTATAACGTAAACATCTATATACGAATTAGATTCCATGAGTTTATCAACTATATCTTTTGCATAAAAATGAAATAAATTATTGGGCTTCTTATGATTTTTACCTATAATAATTTTTGTTGCGTTTCTAAATTTTGCATATTGGATTATTTGTTCAATAGTATTATCACCATATGCTGTTACTACTTCTCCTCCTAATTGCTCTGCTAAACTAAAATGAGAATTTAGCCTTTCCCTATCTTCCTTGCTTAAATTTTGAGATTTGGTTGTTTCAACATAAAATGCTATCCATTTTGAATGATGAGCTTCGGCCATTCTTGTTGCTGTCCTTATAACTCTGGAAGATGAAGGTGATGGAGAAATGCATGCAAGCACCACATCTGATGTTGGCATTACAGTTATCTGACCTTTTGATAATCTTACACTTTCAACTTCATAATTCACTCTATCTGCCGTTCTTCTTAATGCAATTTCTCTAAGAGCAAATAAATTATTTTTAGCAAAAAAATTATTGAAAGCATTTTTAGTCTGTTCCTTGCTATAAACTTTTCCTTCACTAAACCTATTAAGAAGTTCAGTTGGTTCAATATCAACTAATTCTACTTTATCAGCTTCATCAAATACCTTATCTGGAATTGTTTCTCTTACAGCAATATGAGTTATACTTTCAACTATATCATTTAAGCTTTCAATATGCTGAACATTTAAAGTTGTATAAACATCTATTCCAGCCTCTAAAAGTTCCTCTATATCCTGCCATCTTTTTCTATGTCTTTTAGTACTAGCATTGGTATGAGCAAGTTCATCTACTAATATTATCTCCGGTTTTCTAGCAAGGGCTTTATCTAAATCAAATTCTTTTAAGGTTATTCCTTTATAATTAATAATCTTAACACCTATATCTTCAATTCCACTTACTAAAGCCATAGTTTCTGGCCTTGCATGAGGTTCTATATAACCAATTACTATATCTTTACCTAATCTCTTCATGTCATGTGCTTCCATAAGCATAGTATAACTTTTCCCTACCCCTGCTGCATAACCAAAAAATATTTTTAATTTTCCTCTTGTAGATTCATGCTCTTCTTTTTTTATTTGATTTAAAAGATAATCTGGATTGGGTCTTTTTTCAATATCTATTTAAATCACTCCTTACTCTCACGTAATTCTGCCTTATATTGGTTAAAATTATATATCTGTATACATTATTATAAAAGTAGTATATTTCTTAATTTGTACTACCCCTCTTTTGAATAAATCCACTCTTTCCCATCTACTGAACAATTATAAAATTCTATGCTACTTCCTTTGACTTTTCCTTTTAAACTTTGAACCCTAAAATAATTCTCTTCATTATTCTCAAAAGTTATTTCTATTTCATTATCATTTATAGAGTATTTCCCATAAGTATAAAATACATCTTTATATAGGTTGTTTATAATTGTGCAATTACCATTTGAACTAAGTTCTAAAATAGTATTATCGGAAGATTTATATCTTCCGATATATGGATCATTGCTACAACCTACTATAAAAATACTACCCATTATAAAAACTAGAAATATAGAAAGCATCTTTTTCATAACAAATCCCCTCATTAGGCACATGCAAATAAATAACAAGTCCAAAGTTGCCATGGATATTTTCATCAGGCAAGGAAGTAAAATGCCATCATAGCGGGCCTATTATGGTATTTTGCTGACGCATGATGATGGAAAATAGGCTGGCAAATGGACTTGTTATTTTTTTGAATGTGCCTTAATATACAATATCAAGTGAGTACAAATACTAAATTACTAACTATTTAAAAGTGAAGCTATTTCAGTATTAACTTTTACAATATTCACTCTTGGCTCTCCAAATATACCTAAAGTTCTGCCTTCAGTATATTTATCTACTATTTTATGAAGGTCAGCTTCACTTATTCCTGATGCTCTTGAAACTGCTGGTATTTGAATTTCTGCTGCTTGAGGACTTATATCTGGATCAAGCCCTGAAGCTGAACTTGTAAGTAAATCTGTTGGAATATCTTCCTTTTTAACCCCAGGATGAGTAGACAAGAAATCTGCTATATCATTTTCTACTCTATCTTTAAGAGCATCATTGGAAGGTGCTAAGTTTTGAGATCCTGAGCCTACTCCAG
>JARLHR010000088.1 GCA_031292145.1 Clostridium sp.
CCGGTATTAGATCTTTTACTTCTTCCCAAAACTCATCAGTTATTTCCCATGATTGCTTTTGTATCATTTGTATCACCCTTTATGTCTTTTTCTTAATTATCGGATGATACGTAAAACTATTTAGGGATAAGCTCTAAGTCTAATATTTCTTCCATATTCACTTACAAAATATTTTTCAATTATTTTTTTTCCATAATCATCTAACTTACTAAGTTCTTCATTATTACATTTCACACACACATCTTTTATCTTACTCTCATCTTTATAAACTTTTACTTTTTCTCCTGGTCTACGACTATATACATAATCACATTCAGGAAATAAATCAATAATACTTTTAGGTATTATATGCTCTCTAGATATTTCATTTTCTTGATTACAATACGCACATTTCATTTTATTACACCTCCATATATAATACACTTATACACATTATTACAAAATTATAATTAATAATATAAACTTTACAACTTTCCCAAACTTCATAGATATATAATAAAAACATCTACATTTCTGCAGATGTTCATACTACCACAATTAATATAGCTATTCTAAATGACTTAATTATCTATTTTTAACCTGCCTCTACTAGAATTTCCACTTCATTATTTGGAGTAATTATTGGTAATTGCATTTGCTGTATTAGACTTACTTTATTAAATATATCATTACCTAACTTTATTAAATAATCATTATATAGCCATATGCCTTTTAATATATAAAGACTAAAATCATACTCATTCTTAAATGCTTTATACATATAATTATAATATTCGTTAATAATGTTTTGTGGTATTCCAATTTCTTCCGGAGATACAATTGAATCCATTACGTATTGTCTTTCTTTCTTATTGAATTTTTTTTCAGATGAATTAATCTTTGTTATACATTGTGCTTTAGTATGTATTATATCACCATATTCATTTTCACATTCCAGTAATGTTAATACTATAGGATACTTCTTTTGATATATTGGATTTATAATTTTAGTAACTAATGAAGATTTTATTGCTTTTATTTGAAAACCAACCGTTTTAAAATCAGATTTACAGTTAGTAATTTGATTTATTCCTTGTTTATTTATCTTTGCAAAAATTGTATCAAAATGTGGATTATGAGTATCATAAATTTCTGGTTTATATAATTCTGTTGAATAAGAACCTAAATTTACACACGTAATTTTTTCATTATATGCAGATGTTTTATTAGGATTACGGAAACATTTTTTCAGCATTTCCAATCTAACACTATCATCTATTGATAAGTAAAATGAGACAAAACTTTCAAAGCAATATCCTATACGTGATGATATATATGTCGACAAATAATTTTCATTAGTTGTTAAAAGTTTATTTTTAATAATATCATTAATATAATTAAGATTTCTCCTATTATATACTTCTTCACATAGTAAATTATATTCCAAATATCCAGATTCAATTAAATCTCTAATAAAACTATAATGAAACTGCTCAAGTCTGTTATAAGGATAATTAAAAGGACTTGCATATAAATTAAATACCATTAATATCAACTCCGTTTCTACTAATATCTTCATTATACCTTTTAATTTATACTTAATAAACCTATACTTAACAAATTTTTTATAATAAGTGTATATACATTACTATAAGAATTCATTAACTTTATTAGTTGAATTCTAGTTACATAAACTCTTCATCTAGCTTCCTTGTAATCGCTCCAACAATCCTATTATAAAACATTTTCTCTAGCTCATTATAATAATTCTCCCCATGAATAGCATCCCAAAACTCCTGCTCCATGCCATAAACTTTACGGCCAACCTCTAAAGTTATGTTATCAAGCTTTCTTCTAACTGTTGTTATATCCATAAATAATAATTTTGCTATCTCTGGATAAGCCTTATTTTCGAAATACCTATAGGCGATTAACATTTTATCTGCTGAAGGCAATTTTTTTAATGCTGCAGATAAGCGCCTTAATTCAAACTTTTTCTCTATGTCTAGCGCAGGATCCACTTTTAATACTAGTACATTTTTTAATAGTTCTTTTGTGAACCTGATTAATTCTTTTTTGTTCATATGCATTGCTGCAAATCTCCTTTTAATAATCATATTAATGCCATAATAGTATTGTGAAATAGAAAAATATCATACTATTCATTTTTATTTTTAATAGTATGATATTTATATTTAATTAATTTTCTGCATCAAATATCTTGTATTGTAGTAGTAGTATAAAAATTAATATATTAACCAAAATGCCTTTCATTTGCTCGATCTTCAGGTGGTGTTTTTTCCCACTCATTAAACTTCTCATCTAATATTTTTTTAATATCAATTTCGTTTATTTTTCTAGCCTCTTTGGCTATATCATCTTTAATATCTTTTGAAACATATATGGAATCATCATTAATTCCAAAAGCTAGTAAATACATTCTAATTTCATCAGACAATCGCTGTGATATCTCTATTTTTAATAAAAATTCATCTGAATCCTTATAATGATCTAATGGCCAAATCATATTTCCATGAACAGTAAAATTTCCAGATTGTCTACACATCCTTTTATCATATTTTCCGCCATACATAGCAACAGGAAGTATTTTCGATTCTTCAATAACTTGTGCAGAATCCAATATTGTATTTTTCCCAATAAACTTTTCATTCATAGATATTGGATTTAGAATGTATAATGCAGTTTTATTTCCTTTTTTTCTCCCACTCATAGCAAAATGCATAGCAACAGTTGCATCAGTTGTCCAATCCATCATAGGTGTCCATACTCCATAATGTTGCGCTAGACAATATTTATCTACCAAATTTAAATTTTTGTCATATGAAATATTGTTTGTATCCAAATATTTAAAAAAAGTTTCTAAATATATTATATCCGGTAGAAATACATTATCCCCACTATTATTATAACTAGTTACTAATTCAGGTTTTTTAGGTCTACCAAATTGATCTTCATATGCGTATAGATTTCTATATGCACTGGGTAATAGCCTATAGTTTGAGTTAGATTGTCCTCTAAACCACTTTTGTCCATCAGAATTATGTTTTGCAATAATCTCTAGTAGTTGTTTTAAATCTTTTACAATAATATTTTTCATTTTTTTATTCCCCTCTCCTTATATTAGTGCATCTTTATTTTACCTTATTTAACCAAAAAAATCTTTTTTTATACATAATATTATCTAAATTGTAGATATCTATCTATTTAGTTTTCAAAAACTACTTTATATTTACTACGTAAAATCTACATATTTTAATTTGTGATTATCTTGACATAATGGAACGCTATAATAAAATCATAAACTTGATAAAAACTTTTTTTCATAAATATTTACCCTATTAAATATATATCCAAATAAAGAGTAACATTCATATTCCCCGTATGGTATGTTACTCTTTTCATTTACTATAGCTGCAGCACTTCAACAATATAATATCTCTCCTATAGTATCAATGGCCTTATTCTTAATTCTATATACTGTAGCACTTGATATATTAGTTTGATTTATTACAGCCGTAAGGCATAATTTCTCAACTAAAGTTAATATTATTACTTCTCTCTCCCTATCGTCCAATGATTCTATAGCATTCTTTATATTAATTAATTCAGTTTGATACTCTAAAATTTTTAACTCCAGTTCTTTAATATGATCCTGGTTCTGATCTAGTTTTTGAGCTGTCTCTAAATTTCTTTTATATTGATTTAATTTAGCAGATATAACCTTTATATTACTTAATTTTTCCTTTGTTAATCTTCTGATATCCTTTTGATTCATATTTATTCCTGCCTTTATATTTCAAAATTTAATACATTCTCAAATTTTATATTTATATCTTTAAAATATTCATCAAAATCAATTTTCTTTTCTACTTCTCTATAGCTATAGCTGTAATTATGCGTACAAATTATCTCCCCTGCATAATGCCTTCCCCTAGTTCTCCCCCATTTACTATTAAAAAGTTTCCTTAATGCGTTATATTCAATTTGCCTAATTCTTTCAGTACTAACCTGGAGAAGTTCCCCTATTTCTGACAATACTATCGGCTTAATATTCCACCCATAATGAAGCTTTAATACTTCCCTTTCTCTTAGGCTATTATAATCTATCATAGCCATCTCCAGTTCCTTTCTAAGCTCTTTTAGGTATAATTGCTCGTCTACATTTTCAATGCCCCTATCGTGGCTATTTACTAAATCTAACAACTCGGTTTCTTCATCATCCCCGACTATCTCATTAAGGCTTTTAAAAGTTTTATAAAATTTATTATTGTTTATATTCCTGGAGCTCCTGCCATTAACACAATTATAAATTTCTCTCTCAATATAATGAAAAGCATAAGTAATAAAATTAGCCCTATTCTCCATAGTAATATCATATTTATTAGCCGCAGCAATTAAACCCATAGTTCCGGATTGTATTAGATCATCTAACTCAAGTAATTCATTTAAAGCATTATATTTAAGTGCTATCTTTCTTACTATTCCAGTATTACTTTTAATTAGGCTTTCTAATGCCTGTTTATCTCCTTCTTGATATAATACAACTAATTCCTCATTGGTCATGCTCTCAGCTCCTTATGCTTTATAATTCAAGTATTTAATGAGTATATTGGTCCAGCTATAGTTATAAATTTTGCTAAAGTATTTTAATGGAGTACTCCGTATTTTTGTTTGGAGTACTCCGAAAAAAAGACAGATTTCCTTAACCTTTTATTTTCAAAGCTTTTATGAATATAACCAATCAAGAATTATTATTAGAGTTGGTTTTGTAAATCTACTGCAACGTTTCATAAATTGCGTTTTGTAAAGTATGCATTTTGTGTGCACACAAATATAATTGCTTGTACTATTGTCCATCTGTGAAATTATATTGTTTAGTTTCTCTTAATTGCCATTACTTAATTTCTTCCTCATGAGTTATTTTAGCTTTCTTCTCCCAGTATCTTTTATTAATCTCTTTAACTTTGTCCTTATTCTTTTGACGCCATTCTCTCAAATAAGCATTTCTCTTTTCTCTTGCTTCATTATTCATATAACGCTCCTTTCTTATGCTTAATAAAAAATAAAAAGGCCACGGTAATAAATAGGTATCATACTTTTAGTAGGTAACCTAAATATTTCCCGCAGCCATTAAAGTCTTAATGCTTTCCACCATTACTGGTAGGGTACTCACAATATTATCTTTATCTATATTATATCACGCATCCTTCTTAATACATAATCCTTTTATTCTAGGTCTATATAAACTCTATAGTACTTACCTGCTTTCTGAGGTTTACTTATAGTTTTTATCTTAGTTCCAAATGATAGGAGTTTTATAATATTTTGCTTTTCCGTTTCATTCTCATACTTGATTGTAATTTTAGCCATAAGTTCTCCTTTCATGCTACTATATAACAAACATTCTTGCTTTACCTTTATTATTAAAATCTTTTATTCTTCTTCCAGTTATCAATTTATGTACTAATAATTGCTTTTGTCTACTTGATAGATTATTATTTATTACTATTGAGGTTATATCCTGTATATCAAATCTAACACCGTTTACATTAGCTGCAGTAGAATTATATGTAATTGTGAATTTTCTACCATCATATTTAAAGCTATATCTTTGTTTTATATCTGCCATAACCTGCTCACCCCTCAAATTTATTTGACATTTGGGAGCTACTATTATACTCTTAAATTGCGAGTTTAGGAGTTATAATAGTAACTCTTTGGTGATGGATGTTTAATTATGTTCATCACCTTTTTTTAGTTTAATATTGCCTTCTATGACTCTTCCTATAGTTATCCTTAATCTTATAGGTGCCTTTAGATATTTATTACCTATTCTTAGAATTACTACTTCCAATTCCTCTTTATCCTTCATATATCACCTCATAAAGATTCATTTATCTTCTCCTTTTCTTTTTTTATCAATCTTAGACTATTTTCAAAAATTTCCTTAGCTGACCTAATAACATCTTTCTTCACTTCAAGAGTTTTCAAATCATTTTGAAAATAATCCTGGAATTTTTGAATAGTTATTCCATAAGCTTCGTTAATTTCTTTTTTAAGCTTGTCCAATTCTTCCATATTCACAAATTTTCACTCATTTCAACCTGAACTAATTCTAAATTATTTGTGTATCCATACTCTTTATTTAACTCTAAATTATTAGAATAAAATCTTTTTCTACTTGTATCATAGCTTAGTGTTACTGCAAATTCTCCATTTCCTTTAATTCTGTCTTTCATCACTTTTATGACGCTATCTTTCAAAATAGGATTTTTCTCTCTGTCTTCTTTACTCACCCTTGATATTGATATTACATAGTCAGCTAAATTTGTAATATCTCCTGAACCGGCTATGTCAAACTTTGATATTTTACTTTCCCCCTTTTCTGGTTTCTTTAAATGAGCCACTAGATGGACTATAGCAGCATACTTTCTTGCAAAATTCTTTAGCTTATTAACAAATTTCTTTTGTGCTGTTAATTTATCTTTTCTTTCATCTTCAAGCTCTATTTTCATTAAATTATCTATTATAAATACTTTTACACCTTGTTGAGCTAAACGATTCATATCTTGCATTAATTGCTTTTCACTTGATGTTATACTATCATCTGTATAAATAAACAGCTTATCTTTTATCCAATTGTCAATATATTTAACCCCTACATTTCCTAATGCCTTGTACTTATTCCCATTGTAAAACTTAGTAATAAAATGATCTGAATCTGCTATAGTAGGATATAACCAACTTTTCAAATTTGAATTTGTAAGCTCTGGACTATATGCAAATACTTTATATCCTCTACTTATGCTTTCAGCTATACACATTTGATTAATTAATGTACTTTTCCCATTTGCATTGTATCCGGTTATAATGTTCAATGATCCAGTTACAAAACCTAATAACTTATCATCAATTTCCTTAAAACCTGTAGGTATCTTTTCCATTGTGTAGATATCTACAATTTTGACTTTATCTAAAGTTGTTATTGTATTGTCATTTCCCACTTTAGATTTTATAAAATCAATAAATTCAAGCCTTTCTTGTATTTCTTCATCTGTGGAAATCACACCATTTTGTATATCCTTCGCAAATTTAATACGCTCCCTAACCATTCTTAAATTAAGTAATTCATTTAAATATGGTGTAATATCACTAAAATTTATTGTCTCAGTTAAAATATTAGTTGCATAAGTTCTCTGAACTTCATGTTTTTCTAAAAAGTAATAAAAAGTTATTATATCCGTAGTTCCTTTCATAGAAAAACACTCTATAAGGCTATAAAATAATTTTTGATTATTAGTAGAATAAAAGTCTTCTGGTTCTATTCCCTTATCTAGTACTTTTAAAAATAGATCTTTAGAACTAATGCAATTTCCTAATATTTGCGTTTCAACTTCTAAATTATGCTTCTCCATTTGCCTACCTTCCTTTAGTACATATCTTCTATTTTTAATTTTCCTAATTCCTCAATATTTTCTTTTTTTAGAGGAAATATCCCTTGCCAACAATTCTCTATACTGTTTTCTAGTATTAATATTTGCTTTTCTGTTGTGTCACCATAATTACTTAGCTTTTTTAACATTATTTTTAATGCTCTATCTGTCATAGGTTTTTTTATCGATTTCCTCATCTTTAAGAAATCCTGTAAAGTATTTTTTAAATCTTCATCATCGGAAAAAGAATTTATAAGTTTATCTAAGTTAGTTCCTTTTTCTTTTTTATTATTATTTATATTAGTATTATTAAGTATGTGATTTTCCGCTAGCGGTGAAACTGTTAACGGTGAATCCGTTAGCGGTAAAACTATTCTCGGTGAAAGTTGTGATTCTAAGCCATTTTTAACCGTTATTTGATTTTCTGTTAGCGGTTTAACCGTTGTCGGTTTTTTAACTTTCGGTGAAACACCCGATTTTAATGTAGCTTTTACCGTTGTTTGATTTTCCGTTAGCGGTGATTCTAATCTCGGTATTTCAAAGAAAATATATATCATTTTTCCAAATACACCACCTATACTTTTTTCTTGATATCTTTTTAAATATCCAAATTGAATTAATTCTTTTAAGTATCCTTTTACTTTTGCTAATTTATCCTTTTCTGTTACAAAATAATTTTCACCTGTAAATACCCACTCATCATAATGAGTTAGTACATACGCCATAAGACCTCTGGCTCCATAACTTAAATTTTTATTACTCAAAACCTCATTTAGTATTTGGGTGAAATTCTCTTTATGATCTGCTCTATATATCGGCACTATATCACCTACTTATTTAAACGCCTTCTTAAAATTTCTTAATCCATCCCATGTAATAGGTTTATTAAATTCCTTGCATAATTTTATATAACTCGCCATCAATTTAAAATTCATATAATCGATCTCCCTATCTTAATAATATCCCTTTGTGCTCGTCCCCCTTCTTGCCATTATTCCAATCATTATAAGTACATTCTTCAATCTGTTGTATCGGAAAATTATCTCCTAGCAGTTCAATGCATATCTTTGTATCTCCTGGTATCTGTTTCAAAGCTTCAATTAATTTTTCTGCTGTTATACCTCTAAAATTCCTTATTTTATTCATTTCATCATCCTCTATATTCCAATAATATTGTTTAACGAATTTGCTACACTCTTAAAAGCTTGTACTTTTGTTTCTAATGATTTAATTTTCCCCTTTAATTCTGCTATTTCTAAATCTTTCTTTAGGCTCTCATCATTAGTCTCAATACCTAAATACTTATCAACTTCTGATTTTTCAATTAAATATTCAGTTCCACTTTTGGTTGCTTTAATTTTTCCTTTTCTTATTTCATTTCTTACCGTCGCTGGTGGTTTATTTATTATTTCAGCAACTTCTATTACCTTATACACTAATGTTTTACTCATGCTCTACCTCCTATTAATTTATTTCTAGATGTGCACCTTTAATTATGTAAATACTTGCGTTGTCATTTAGAGGCTTATAGATATGTTTTAATATTTATTAGAAATTACTTTTCAACCTTAATTATTTCTGATACATCAATATCTAGTGCCTTCGCTAATAATCCAACAGTTTTTATTGATGGATTATTAACCCCATTAAGTATTTTAGAGACTGTAGCTCTTCCAAGTCCTGTTTTTTCTACTAATTCATTAACTGATAAACAAGCTTTAGCTTGAGCAATTTTAATTCTTTGTACATTTACTTCCATTCTCCCACCCCTCCGATACAAAAGTATCACAATTTACTTTTATGGTATGATACTTTTGTATCAAAGTCAATAGATTTTCTCGAAAAACTATACTTTTGTATCACATAGTGTTAATATTTACATAAAGGAGTGATTCTATGGCTCACGTAGGAGAAAAAATTAAATCTTTAAGAACAGAAAAAAATATGAGTAGATCTAAGTTGTCTGAAATAAGTGGTATTTCTGAAATAAGTATAAGAAAAATTGAAGATGGTTCTAGAAACCCCAAAGTTGAAACTTTAGATAAAGTAGCTAATGCTTTAAATGTATCAGTAGATTATTTCATTGATGAGGAATATATAAAAAAACAAGAATTGCTCTCATCTTTTCGGAATTTTTTAGAACAAAATACTGATATAGAAAATGATATTAAACTACTTGGTAATTTATTGGGTGAATATATTAATAGTTCATTTCTTGCAAAATTAATAAGCTTAAATTTTGATAACTTAAATAATCACAATATTAAACCAACTAAATTAAATGGGTTTACCGAAGATGAATTTTTAAGTTTAATAAAAGTTCTTAATACTGAACTTTTAAAAATAATCTCAAATAGAAAAGCTAACCCTCTTTCTAACCAAAAATTTTTAGTAACATTTGATTATAAGGACAATTAAATTCGATTTCTTTTTACTTATAATCAAATGTTGCAAATTTAAAATTCATATTTCTAACTATATTTCAAAAGAAGGTGAACATATGGCAACATATAAAAATATATCTTCACTCCAATCAAAACCTAATTGGCGAGCAACTGTAAGCCTTGGATACGCTAATGGAAAAAAGAAGGTTGAAAGAAAACAAGGCTTTAAAACTAAGAAGGAAGCTGAAGCATGGGTTACTGAAATATTGTCCAAAAGAAATAAAGGTTTTATTGCTCCAACTGAAAGCAATACCTTATTTAAAGACTATATACTAAAATGGTTTGATGAATATAAATCTAAACACATAAGCATAAATACCAGGACCAATTATAAATCAAGAATTGATACTCATATAGTGCCAAAACTAGGCTCATATAAGCTAAATAAAATCACTAATGCAATTATTCAAGATTTCTATAACAGCCTTATAGTTGAAGGTCTTAAGCCTTCCAGTGTTAAAAAAATTATGGAAACTGTGAATGGTGTTTTAAAATATGCTCAAAAGAGTAAATTAATATATAACTTACCTACTGATATAGAAAAGCAACCTATGAATAAACCTAAAATCGAGTTTTGGGCCAAAGAAGAAATTGACTTTTATTTAGATAAGATTTACGGGTCATATCTCTATACGCCCATTTTAATAGAAATATTCACTGGATTAAGAGTTGGAGAATTATGTGGTTTAAGATGGTGTGATATTAATTTTGAAACAAATAACTTAACTGTTAATAATCAAGTTATTTATGATAGAGAGTTAAAATTATTAGTGTTTTCAGAGATATTAAAGACTGATACAAGTTATAGAAAGATAAGTTTACCTAAAATGTTAACTGATTATCTAAAATCTATTAAAGGTGATTCACTTGATACTGACTTCATAGTATTAAATTTTGAAGGTACAATGTATAATCCTAGAAATCTATCAATGAATTTCACGAAATCCATACACAAATATAGAAAATCTATTGATGATCTAAAAAGAGAAAATAAAGAAATTCCTGAAGATTATATGCAGCTTAAACAAATAACATTTCATGCTCTTAGGCATACTCATGCCACATTATTAATATTCAATGGTGAAAATATAAAGGTCATATCCGAAAGACTTGGCCACAAAAATATATCTACTACATTAGATACTTATACTCATGTTATGGAAGATATGAAAAATAGTACTGCAGACCTACTTGATAATATTTTTAGATATATACCTAGTACAACATAGTACAAAAAAGCTGAATGAAAAATTTAGTACAATTTATAGTACAACTTTTTGCATAAGAAAAGGCTTAACCCTTACGGTTAAGCCTTTCTTCTTTGTACATTGGTACTCCCAGCGGGAATCGAACCCACATCTATCCCTTAGGAGGGGATTATTCTATCCATTTAACTATAGGAGCTTATATTTAATTCGTACTAATAAATTTTATACTAATTATTTGCTATTGTCAAATCAATAATTAGCTTTCTTATTTCTATGAAATTCCGAAATTCTAAAATTCTTAAGAATTTTAGAATTTCAGAATTTAGGAATTTAAGAATATATATTCTTAAAAATACCAACTTTAATTAAAGTATTCCTCCATTAATCTCTCAAGTTCTTGCTGTAATTCTAGTTTTTCAGCATAAAGAACATTTAGTTTTTCATAATTATCAGCAAATTGATTAATTTGATCCTCTATGCTCTTTAGCCTCTCTTCTAGTTTTTCTATTTCCTTTTCTAATTTTAGTTTTTTAAATTCATTACTAGATTTTGTTGCATTAGGTGCTTTTTCTTTTTTTACCTTTGTTGCTTTATTATCTTCCTTGGCTATTTTTGAAATTACTGCCATACTTTTAAGTTGTGATATTTTTCCTTTATAATAATCATAATTTCCTTCATATGAAGTTAAAGATCCTTCGACTAATTCTACAACCCTATTTGCTATATTATTTATAAAGTATCTATCGTGAGATACAAATAAAATTGTGCCTTCAAAGTCTTTTAAAAACTCTTCTAATTCTTCTCTTGAATCTATATCTAAATGATTAGTCGGCTCATCTAGAATTAGGAAATTCGCTTCATTATGCATAAGCATAGCTAACTTAAGTCTACTTCTTTCACCACCTGAAAGTGAGCCGACCTTTTTAAATACCATTTCTCCAAAAAACATATACCTTGCAAGATATTCCCTAGCTTTTCCTTCAGTTATTGTTATACCATCCCTGAAAGCTTCTAATATTGTATTATTCTCATCTTCAAAAGATATATTTTGTGGTAAATATCCAAGCTTTATACCGCTTCCTAATGTTGCTGTTCCATTATCTGCTTCAAGGCTTCCAAGTAAAATCTTAATTAATGTTGATTTTCCGCAGCCATTTGCCCCTATTAAAGCTACACTTTCTTGATTTCTTACTAATAAATCTGCCTTACTAAATAAAATTTTATCACAATAGCTCTTACATAATTCTTTAATTATAACTACATTATCTCCAGATCTTTCTCCTGTATTCACATTTAAATGAATGTTTTGTCTTTCTAAAACAGGTTTATCTAGTCTTTGAAGTTTATTTAAAAACTTTTCCATGCTTGCTGCTCTCTTAAAGAACTTGACATTATCGCCGTTTTTTCCCCATTCTCTTAATTGTTCAATAGACTTTTCTATTGCTTTAATTTTTTTCTGCTGGTCTAAAAATGCTTCCATTTGAAGATCAAGCTGTCTTTCCTTTTCCTTCATAAATGCTGTATAGTTCCCATCATAGCTTTTTGATGTCATGTCCTCTATTTCAATTATCTTTGTCACTACGTTATCCAAGAAATATCTATCATGAGATACTATTACCACTATACCCTTATATTCTTTAAGATACGCTTCAAGCCACTCCATAGTTTCTAAATCTAAATGGTTAGATGGCTCATCTAATAATAATATATCTGGGTTTTGGAGTAGTATTTTTCCTAAAATAACTGTAGTTTTTTCCCCTCCGCTAAGTTCTGAGAATAACTTACTCTTAAATTTCTCATTGGTTTTAAGTCCAACGCATACTTTACTTAACTTTTCCTCTTTTTCATATCCACCTAAACTCTCATAAAGGACTTGTACTTTTGAGTAAGTATTTAAAAGTTTTTCCATTTCAGCTTCATTAGTACTAGATAGTTGTTTTTCCAATGCTTCCAGTTCCTTTTGTAAGCTATCTACCTTCTCAAAAGCTGTATTTAATACATCTATCACCTTAAATTTATCAGGGTAGACAGGCATTTGTTCAAGATATCCCAGCGTTGAATTCTTTTTAATTGATATAGTTCCACTTTCATGGCCCTCAAGTCCCATAATTATCTTCAATAGTGTACTCTTACCGCATCCATTGCCTCCTACGATCCCAACTTTTTCAGAAGTTTGTATCTCAAAGGTAATATCCTCTAAAACCATATTTGCCCCATAATATTTTTGTAATTTATTTAAAGCTAATTCTATCATTTTTAATTCCTCCAATTTGTTCTATATTTTTGTACTTTTTAAGTTTTAATAATAAAAATAACATTGCTGGAATATATAAAATTGCTATAATTCCAAAAGTTATTGAAAATCCTATCTTCTCTGCTAGTGCTCCAAACAACGGAAATACACTTATCATAAATATGCTGAAACATAAGCTATCAAAAGATAATATTGTTGCCCTATATTCTGATGGTATTCTTGAATTTATATAGTCACTAAATATTGTAAAAGCTAGACCTCCTGTTATTGATGTTAAAAAAAAAAACATAAGAGCTAACTCCTTTATAAAGGCTAAACCCATTAACGAAAATATATTAATAAGTGATACACTTATTAAAGTTCCTTTTAAATTTAACCATGCTTCAAACTTATAAGCATATTTTGAGCTTACAGCTTCAATAAGGCTGCTTATTGCACATATAATTGCAATGACAGTTTTTGAATAGCTCATATCTGAAAAATACTGTTGACAATAAAAGAACACAGTAGTTTGAAGGCTTCCTACCAAGGATGAAAATAATATTAAATATAATACTACCTTTGTTTTCTTTAGCACATTTACGCTTGTTATCAACTGATTTAATACTAAATTTCCTTGTTGCTTCTTATTATTTTCTTTATGAACAGGCGGTTCATTAAAATTATAAGCTGCCATTAATGCTGCTATTTGTATTACTGTACCGAATATATAGGCATATAAGAAATTTACATCTGCTAAAATACCGCCAAACAAAACTGCCAACCCTTGAGCCAAGGACATAACAAAGGCTAAATTTCCCCATATTATTTTGTACTTTTCTTCTTCTCCCACTTCTTTCAAACTATCATAAATTAAGGCCTCCCCTGCTCCTGAATTTAAATTTATAGCTGCAGCACTTAAGGCAAAAGCAAGACAAAATCCCCAAAAGCTATTTGAAGTAATCATAAAAACACAAGAAATTATACTAACAAGCCTTCCAAGAACTACACTAAACTTTTTTCCGTATAAATCTGCAATTACACCAGTAGGTAATTCAAATAATACACCTGCTAAATGATAAATAGATTCTACTAGCCCTATTTGAATTAAAGACATTCCTTTAAAGCTTAAATATAAAACCCATATAGCCGAAGTAATATTCAATTGCAATAGAAAATTATATACATAACTGATTGATATATTTCGTTTTAATTTTTCATTAATATTCATGTTTGATTCCTCCAAAAATCTAATTTGTTATTTCCGAGCAAACAAAATAAGCCCTTTATTTTGTTTTTAGTAGAAACCTACAAAAACTAAAAGTAAAAGACTTATAGAAGAACTGCATCTTAGATTTTTAAGCTATAACCTTGTATTTATTTGCAAAACTTTCATATATACATTTCTAGTTAACTAGAATATATCTATTAAATTTCATAATAATAAATTCAGCTAAAAATCTTTAAAATAAGTATATAAAAAGAACCCAAGCACAAAACCTGAGTCCTAAAAAATCTTAACTTATTAGCAATATGAATTCATATATATGAAATTCAACTAACCGAAAGACATAGAATCATGGATTTATACTATAGCCAGCACTTATTTTAAAAAAGGACGCACTTCTCCCGTTAAAAACTTTCATTCCATTTTTAGTAAATGAACTGCTATATTTTAACTGTTCCTTTAAAATAACATTTACAGTACTAACTATATTAGCCACGATTCTACCTCCTTTTCACAATAATTTATTATATTATACACCAAATATTGGATTATCTCAAGGTGTATTACTAGATCATGCTAATTTAGTAATACAAGAATATCTAATTCATTTCCCAAGCAATAAAATAATGCACAGTTTGCTATTCATAATAAATAGTAAACTGTGCATTTCTAAATTGTTTTAACTTTAAATTTCCTGTTAACCCTAACTCTAAAGATATCTACTATCTTTGTTATTAACGGACCTGATAATACTATTACAGCTAAAGAGATTATCCAATCCTTTATGTCTATTACTGATAAACTAAATATTCTCCTTCCAATTGGAGTTATAAAAGCAAGTACAATAATTCCAAACATTGATAAGCACATTATCGTTTTAAATTTGGTTAATGGTCTTGCAACTCTAAATAATATTACCATACTAATTCCTGAAAACATTAATACAGCCAAAGTTCTACTGTACTCAATGGACGCATTTATTTTAAGAGATATTATAAAAGTAATTACAGTGAACACTGCTAGTAATATTCCATTTGGTATACTAACAGTTGTTATTCTGGTTAAAAAACCTTTCTTAACTCCGCCTGTACTAGGTAATAACGCTAAAAAGAAAGATGGAATTCCTATAGCACAACTTCCTACCAATGATAACTGAATTGGTAATATTGGATATTCTAAAAATAATATTGAACATACAAAAGCTAAAATCCCTGAATATATAGTTTTAGATAAAAATAATTCTGAAACTCGCTCCAAATTATTAATTTGTTTTCGCCCTTCTTCAAGAACCTTTGGAAGTGCAGTAAAATCTGATTTCATTAGTACTAATTGTGCTACAGCTTTTGTTGCATCAGATCCATTTGCCATTGCTATTCCACAATCTGAAGCTTTCAAAGCAAGCACATCATTTACTCCATCACCTGTCATAGCAACAGTATGATCCATTTCCTGAAGCGCTACAACAATTCTCTTCTTTTGGTGTGGAGTCACTCTTCCAAAAACAGTTGTCTTATTAATTATCTCTTTTAATTCCTCATTATCCTCTGGCAATTCTCTTGCATCAATATAGCTTTCCCAATTGTTTACTCCCGCTCTTCTGGCAACTTCAGAAACAGTTATAGGACTGTCTCCAGAGATTACTTTTACATCTACACCTTGACTGCTAAAGTATTTTAACACCTCTGGTGCTGCTTCCCTTATAATATCCTCAATTAATATTAATGCAACACTCTCTATATTACCTTCTAATTTTTCATTTAATTTAT
Source organism: Clostridium sp. (assembly GCA_031292145.1). GTDB lineage: Bacteria > Bacillota > Clostridia > Clostridiales > Clostridiaceae > Clostridium. The sequence continues at coordinate 16,313 of JARLHR010000088.1, forward strand.
TATGAAGATTTGCTAATAGCAAAACCCTTTTTCCCTTCTTAGCTTCTTCCTTAACTAAACCTTCAATAAAGTGATATTGCTTATTTAATATTATTTCCGGTGCTCCTAAAATCCATGTACCAAGATCTTCGAAAGTAATACCACTCCACTTTCTTTTTGACGAAAATGGAATTTTATCTGTATACTTCATACTTTTATCATATTCTTCATATTTATCTAAGATAGCTTTTTGAGTTGGATTATTACTAGGTAAATTATGAATTAATGCTGATAATATATTGTCTATTTCTTCTGAATCTCTACAACCAATATTTTTAACTTCAGCTAACCTCAAATCCCCTTGTGTTAATGTACCAGTCTTATCTAAACAAAGTACATCTACTCTTGCCAAAACTTCTGTAGCACATAATTCTTGAACTAAAGTATCGTATTGGGATAACTTTATAATTGAAACTATAAATGTAGCACTAGTTAACAATACAAGTCCCTCTGGTACCATGCCAACAATTCCTGATACAGCACCTATACATGCATCCTGCCATGTATTCTCTGGTATTCTCAATTGAGTTATTATCAATAATACCGACAAAGGCGGTACTATCCATATTATCACTTTAAAAATCTTATCTATGGCTGATTGTAACTCTGAATTTAATATTTTAAATTGCCTTGCTTCTTCCGCAAGTGTAGAAGAATAAGTCTCTTTTCCTACTTTTTTAACGACTGCATAACCTTCTCCTGATACAACAAAACTTCCTGAAAGCAGCTTTTCTCCATGATTCTTGGATATTGCATCTGCTTCTCCAGTTAGCATGGATTCATCTATTTCTAATCCATTACTTTGCACAACTTCGGCATCTGCTAACATCTGCATACCTGTTTCTAAATAAATCACATCATCCAATACGATATCCTCTATAGAAACTTCTTTTAGCTCCCCATCCCTTACAACTTTTGCATGGGCCTCACTTATAACAGATAATTTTTCTAATGTACGTTTAGCTTTAATTTCTTGAATTACACCAATCAATGTATTAACTATAATAACTCCCATGAAAATAGCATTTTTAGGTGAACCAGCTAAAATAATCACTGCTGCGAGTGCAACATTTATAGCATTAAATTTTGTAAATAAATTTGCTCTAATTATTTGAAATAAAGTCCTTGATGGCGTTTTAGGAATATGGTTAACTTTTCCCTCTTCAATTCTCTGCTTAACTTCTTTCGACGTTAACCCAATCATTTCATCCTTATTCCTTTCCTGTATACCCATTACATTATTTAAATTCATTAAAACTCTCCTACCTATGTAAATTATTTTTTATGTTATTTCATAGACTTAATCAATGCAATATATATTATACCTTATTTTAATATTATTTCTCCCTATGATTTACTTAAATTTAAATTAAATTTATTTAAATTTAATATTTACGTAACCTGTTTCTTCTTTTAATGTATTAATTTTTATATTATACTGAGTAGTGTAAAAATTAATATATTTTAAAAGGAAGTGTGATATGTAATGCTACGAACTTTATTTTTTTATTCAGGTATGATAATTAGTTTAATTATTGCCTTTATTTTTAGGATTAGAATAAAATTTATGACTATTACCAATAATATAAAAGGAAGAAGAGAATGCATTCATAAGATAACCCATCTCTGGGCTAAATTTATATTAAAAATAGCTGGTGCAAAAGTTAATGTTGTGGGCTTAGAAAATCTTCCTAAAGATCAAACTGTACTATTTGTTTCAAATCATGAAAGTAACTTTGATATTCCATTATTGCTAAGTACTATTGATATACCTAAAGGCTTTATTGCAAAAAAAGAACTTGAAAAGTGGCCTCTTATCAGCACTTGGATGAAAGATATAAATTGTATTTTCATGGATAGAGACAATTTAAGAAAATCAGCTGAGTCAATAGTTGAAGGTATTAATTTATTAAAATCTGGTTACTCAATGGTTGTTTTTCCATCTGGAACTAGAAGTAAAGGAAAATCTACTGACAAATTTAAAGGTGGTAGTTTTAAACTTGCTACTAAATCAAAATGCCCAATAGTTCCATTAACTATAAATGGTACCTATAAACTGCTAGAAGAAAATAATAATAGAATTAAAGGTGCAAATATAGAGCTAGTAATACATCCTACTATCTATGTAGATAATCTAACTAAGGACGAGCTAGAAAAACTACCTGAGACTGTTCACTCTATTGTAATTAATGCATGTAAGGATTGTTGTTAAAGTATTTTATTATTATAAATAAATTTACAAATTTATTTTTGACTTTATTACACACATTGTGTTATAATGAATTTATTTGACTTATATAAAACTTTAATATAAATTATTAAGTTAAACTAACTACGACATATTGCGGAAAATAATAAGTCAGCATGCTAGTCTATTTTGCGTCATACTTTACAGTATGTTTACCTAATAGTCTGCTATTTAGTAAACATACTTCCTTGCTTGACGTAAGGTAAAACTTTTTAGGTGGAATTCTATACCCCATCTAGATTTAGTTGAACCTATCTTAAGACAAAACATACTTTGCATCATTGACTTGTTATTTTCTTTCATGTGTCTAATTTTAAAATAAAGAAACGAGGATATTTAATGAGTGATAATCAATTTGCTACATTAGGTCTAAAAGAGAGTATTGTTAAAGCAATATCGGACCTTGGTTTTACAAAACCATCTCAAATACAAGAAGAAAGTATTCCTGTGACCCTTAGCGGAGCTGATTTAATCGGGCAAGCGCAAACTGGTACTGGAAAAACTGCTGCTTATAGCTTACCAATTCTTACAAAGATGAGTGATAAAAAAGGAATTAAGGCCCTTGTTTTAGCACCAACAAGAGAACTAGCTGTTCAAGTTAATGATGAAATAAAAAGGCTGTCTAAGTATGAATCGATCGAAGTACTGTCTGTTTATGGTGGAGATTCAATCGACAGACAAATAAGAGCATTAAGAAAAGGTACTGTGGATATAGTTGTCGGTACTCCTGGAAGAATGTTAGATCTTATAAAAAGAAAATGCCTTCATTTAGATAATATTGAATTTTTAGTATTAGATGAAGCTGACGAAATGCTTAATATGGGATTTATTGATGATATAGAAGAGATTCTTAGTCATACACCATCAGAAAGACAAACTTTATTGTTCTCTGCAACAATGCCTGATCCAATTGCAAAACTTGCTAAGAGATACATGAAGCCAGATGCTAAGCTTGTTACTATTAAAAAGAGTTCACTAACTGTATCTAAAATTGAGCAAAACTACTTTATGATTAATAATAAACATAGATTAGAAGCTCTTTGCAGACTTTTAGATTTAGACAATCCAAGTTCAGCGATAATATTCTGCAGGACTAAAAGAGGTGTTGATGAGCTTGTGCAAGAATTACAATCAAAAGGTTATATGGTTGAAGGAATGCATGGCGATATGACTCAAGCTCATAGATTAACTACTTTAGGTAAGTTTAAAGAAGGTACTTTAAGTTTATTAATTGCTACTGATGTTGCCGCTAGAGGTATTGATGTTGAAGGCGTAACTCATGTATTTAATTACGATTTGCCTCAAGATGTTGAATCTTATGTTCACAGAATTGGTAGAACTGGTAGAGCTAATAAAAGTGGTACTGCTTATTCATTAGTAACACCTAAGGATTTCGCAATGCTTAAACAAATTCAAAATGTTACTAAAAGTTCAATTACACAAAAGCCAGTTCCAAGTGCTGAAGAAATCAACAACAAGAAGTTTAAAGATATGATTTCAGAAGTTAAAGAAGCTATTAATGGTGGAGAGCTTACTAAATTTATTCCAAGTGCAATAGAATTAGCTGAATCTCACGATCCAATATCAGTTATTGCAGCTTTAATGAAAATTAAATTCCAAAATGAAAGTGTATTTGATTATAGTTCAAATAAATTAGATGCACCAAAAAAGGAAGATGTTCGTTTATTTTTCTCTGTCGGCAAAAGAGATGGTTTAACTCCAAAAGTATTAATTAACTATATTAAGGATATGACAAAAGTTAATTCATCTGCAATTGGTCAAATAGATCTTATGGAAAACTTCTCATTTGTAACAGTTGATGAAACTGTATCTGTAAAAATATTAGATAAGTGTCCAGGCGGAAAGATTAACAAAAAGAAAGTTAATGTTGAAGTTGCGAATAAGCGTAAGAGATAAAAAAGTGTATTCTTAATACTCTTACTCAAGGGAAGATTATTTTTAGGTGTAATCCTAGGTTTATCCTCCCTTTTTTGTTTTATTTTTTTATTCATCCACATATATACCTATTTATCTACATTATCCTCATAAAAATCTACATCAATAATATTTTCTAATGCATATTTTTTGGGCATCCTTATGCTAAGGATTCCATTATCAATAGTTTTAAGTATCTGATTTGTCTCTATATCTTCTATATCTTCAAATTTCTTATTATAAGCCCTTTTTACAAGCATACTTCTAGCTAATATTCCTATTCCCCGTTTTTCTACTTCTGATCTATTTAAATTTATTTCTAATACTCCCGGGTCATATCTTATGCTTAATTCTCGAAGATTAATACCTTTTAAATCTATATTTAATACATACAGATCTTCATACTGTTTTAGCTCAATAAAATTATTTTTTTCCTCCTCTCTTCCTTCATAAATTCCATATCCCAAATTCTCCCCATTTTCTTCTATAAATTCTTTTATATCAATGTTATCTAGAAAAGAATGCATAACGCCTCCTATTTTTTCTAGATTATTTAAATTGAACATCTCGCCTAATCCAAAGGAAAAAACCTTAAACATATTATACTCCTTATATATTTCTTAGACATATAAAACAATATGCCTCAACACTTATATAATATTTATAACTTATTGATTTGTTTAACAATTTCACTGACTTATCTATATATTTTTTTATTTTAACTTGCTATAATTTTCTTCTCATTACTAATACATAACTATTGCGACAATATTTTTATGCAGAAACTGTATTGATACACTATTGAATATTTTCTTTTATAACTTTAAAATAGTATTTATGTAAGGAGTGATTTACAATGAAGCGTATTGATAGAATATATAATTATATTTTGGAAAATTCAAAGACCTTTGATAAAGAGAAATTCCTAGCACAAAAGGGATTTAGTGCCCAGGAAATTGGGGATACTCTAGATATATTAAGAAATAATGTATCAAAAGAACTTAATACCCTTTGCAGGGAAAAGAAAGTAATTAAAATTAAAAACAGACCTGTTTTATACTTTGATAGAAAACATCTTGAGGATATTTTAACGATAAAAATCTCAGAAGATCTAGATGAATTCTCAGATGTGAATTCTTTAATTTCAGCGCCAAATACACTTTCTGAAGAAAATCAATCCCCTTTTAACTATTTAATTGGTGCTAATTCTGGGTTAAAAAATCAAATTGAGCAAGCTAAAGCAGCCTTAATGTATCCTCCAAATGGCTTGCATACATTAATACTTGGTAGTACAGGTGTTGGTAAAAGCTTATTTGCTAACATAATGTATGAATACTCAAAATATATAAAAAAGTTGCCTGAAGATGCACCTTTTGTTGTTTTTAATTGTGCTGACTATGCTAACAATCCACAACTTCTTTTATCCCATATTTTTGGGCACATTAAAGGCGCTTTTACCGGTGCTGATAAAGAAAAAGATGGCATTGTTTCAAAAGCTGATGGAGGAATTCTATTTTTAGATGAAATACACAAACTTCCTCCAGAAGCTCAAGAAATGGTCTTCTATTTTATGGATACAGGCACTTACAATAAACTCGGCGAAACAGATAGAACTCGCAAGGCCAATGTATTATTGATAGGTGCAACTACAGAAGATCTTAATTCAACATTGCTTAATATTCTTATTAGAAGAATTCCCATAACAATAACTATACCTAATTTCGATGAAAGACCAATTGATGACCAAATTCAGTTGATACACTCTTTAATATCCAAAGAAGCTCAGAGGGTAAATAAACCTATAAAAATTTCAGCAGAAGCTATTAAGGCTTTAATATGCAGTACTTCTTATGGAAATGTTGGACAGCTAAAATCAAATATTCAATTGGCTTGTGCAAAAGGCTTCCTGAACTGTATTAACACGGATGAATGCATTGATATTAATTTAACGCTTTTGCCGCCTCATATAAAAAATGGAATTCTTACTTTTAGCAATAAAATTAAAGATAACGCCTCTTCATGGAATGCAATTCCAAACAGTATTACTATTCAACCCAGCGGTAATAAAACTTTTTTAAAAACCGATGCTTATGAGCCACCGTTTAATATTTATAATATTATAGAAGATAAAACATCTGCTCTTCAAGAAGAAGGCATGAGTGATGAGGATATTAAAAATTTTATAAATACAGATATCAATATTCATCTAAAGCTATTTTATGCTCGCTTTAAAAATGATACTCATCGTAGAGAAGGTTTGCTAAAAATTGTTGATAAGGATATCATTGACTTTGCTGAAGAAATAAAAACTCTAGCAGAAAGCAAATTAAATAAAAAGCTAAATGATAGATTTATTTATGCAACAAGTCTCCATTTTAGTGCCCTATTTAATAGAATCAAGAAAAAAACAGTATCTTCTTCATCACATATTGAATTTCAAGTATCATCTGATAGTAAAGAATATGAGGCTGCAACTGAAATTCATGCATTAATAGAGGAACGTTACAATTTAGCTATTCCACCTATTGAAATTGAATATCTTGCATTGTTTTTAAGTTCTATTCAAGAATCTACATATCAAGAAAGGGTTGGAATTGTAGTAGCAGCTCACGGTTCAAGTACAGCTACAAGTATGGTTGCTATTGCCAGAAAGCTCTTTGATGCTGATAATATTTTAGCCGTTGATATCCCCCTTGAAATGACACCTTCTAACATTCTAGATATTGTTATTGAAAAGGTTAAAGTAGCTGATGAGGGTAAAGGTGTTCTGCTTTTAGTTGATATGGGTTCACTAAATAGTTTTGGAGATGTAATTACTGAAAGAACTAATATTCTCATAAAAAGTGTTGATATGGTATCAACACCATTAGTACTAGAAGCTGTTAGAAAATGTTCTCTCAGTGATACAGATTTAAATTCTGTATACTCATATTTAATTACTGATTTTAGAGGATACACTAATAAAGTTATTGCTGATGCCCCCCCAACTCCTACCGATGGCGTTATCGTTACAGTTTGTTCTACTGGTAAAGGTGCCTCAATAAAACTAATTAAATAAAGCTAGCTTAATATTCAAAAATTCGCTGTCTATATCATTAACTAATGATCAACTGTATTATATTGTTGATATACTTAACGAATATTAGTATTTTACAAGCTAAAATATTAGTATAAAAATTTAAATTTATAAATATCAAAGTATATTGACTCACGTACAAATAGTATTTATAGTGTATTAATTATGTATAAGTATCATTGCCCTTTTATACTCAAACTGTATCTTTAAGATGGTTTATATTTTTGATACACTATGCTAGCACGGTAATTGCTGTGTATATTAGTATCTAAAATAATGAATGAAAGGGTGAATAAAATAGTGATTGCATTAATAGTAAGCACTCATGGAAAGTTTTCAGATGAACTTGTTAAATCAGCAGAAATGATTTTTGGTTCTCAATCAAATATAGGATCCGTTACATTTTAACCAGATGAAGGTACAGATGATTTATTAAATAAATATAAATAATTATTTAATTTAAGGCGTATAACTTCTTATAACCATTAATGCATTACAAATAGTTCTTATTTTTATAATCTCATGTACTTTAATCGGACCTGTTTTAGGTGACTTAAAAACTGGAATTATAATTGACGTTACACTTGAAATGATGGCACTAGGCTGGTTAGCATAATATTACAAAAATAAGCTCATAATATTAAACTAAATATATACGAAAAGAGACTATCGTTTTCAAAGTTATTTTAGATAGTCTCTTTTTTTACTTTTATTTATTAAAATTGCTTATTTTTTCTTTAAATTTTTTCATTTGAATTCGTGTATCATCAATTTCTTTATTGTCAAGATTTCCTCTGCCTAACCTATCTGAAAGGGATACTAAGAATATTTCGTTTATATCCACATCCTTTAGCATATCATCAATATTTTGAAATTTCATATCCTTAGTTACAAATAAACTCTGCATATGCCATCTTACAAGACCTCTTACCTCATTAATGAACTTTTCCTCTTCCTTAAAATATGTTAAAAACTTTACAGTCATATCAGCACCTACAATATCATGATCATACGAAGTTAACCGCCCTTTTCTAAGCTTAGTAGTTGGCTTCTTGCCTATATCATGTAATAAAAGTGCCCACATAAATGCTCTTTTATTTTTACTCTTTTCTCTATTTTTTACTCCTTCATCAACAACCATCATTGTATGAATAAATACATTCCCCTCTGGATGAAATTTAGGATTCTGACCAACCTCTTCTAATTCCTTAATCATAGAAAATGGATAATCATTAAGCAAATCATTTTTTAATGCTTTCTTTAAAAAAACAGATGGTTTATCATCATTAAGTAAATGTTTTTCAATACTATAAAAAATTTCTTTATTAGTCATAATATACTCCCATTAAATTATTCTATTGTAAATACCAGTTTGTTTAATATTTTAAATTTAGATATATTATTAGTATACCAAGTATTTAATTTATTAAACATTGAAATCTTTTCTTCATATCTTTCTTAAGACACAATCAAAAAAATAACAGATAAGCATACTAGTTCATTAATAAAAATGCAAAGTTTTAATCAGAATTTATATACCATAATAAATTTATACATATGTCTACAAAAATAAAGAATAACTTGTTAATTAGATCTTTAGTAATCTACCTAACAAGTTATCCTGTATTAATTATTATAATCTACTTAGGCACATTCAAAAAAATAACAAGTTCATGTGCCTTAATAATAATTTTAAAGAGCCGCATTTCCTCTTTCACCAGTTCTAATTCTTACACATTCTGCGATATCAACAACAAATATTTTTCCGTCCCCTACTTCTCCAGTTCTAGCAATCTTCGTGATTAATTCAATAACATCTTCTACTTTTTCGTCTTCAACCACTATTTTAACTTCTATTTTAGGTAATACATTTGTTACTATTTCAGTACCTCTATGATATTCCTTCCAACCACGTTGTTGCCCACATCCCATAACTTGGCTTATAGTTACACCATTTATATTATTATTTTTTAATGCCTCTTTAATATCCTCAAGCTTTGAAGGTCTTATTATTGCTTCTATTCTCTTCATAATATCTTTCCTCCCTAATCATTGATTATAATATAAATATATATTGTTTTAATAAGTCTTTATCTCAAATTATACCATAAATTGCTCCAAAATAAATTCCTTCTTACAATATATATTTATATTGTTAATTTATATTCCTATCTAACTAGTCCAATCCATTAAATGCTGGGTAAGCACTTTCACCATGTTCAGCTACATCAAGACCATCAGCTTCTTCTGAACTGTCAACTCTAATGTTCATAAATAATTTCATAACTTTTAGAATTATAAATGTCATAACTGCTGCAAATACTACTGTTATTGCAATACCTTCTATTTGAGCGATTATTAGATGAATATCTCCAAAGAAAAGACCATTCCATTGTGCCACAGAGTTAATTGATGTTTGTGCAAATAGTCCAGTTGCAATACCTCCCCAAACTCCACCAATTCCATGACATCCAAAAGCATCAAGAGCATCATCATATCCAAATTTAGATTTAACTTTCCCTATAAAGAAGAAACATATTGGCGATACTAGTGCACCTATTATAATTGAACTCCAAAGTGGAACAAATCCTGCTGCTGGTGTAATTGCAACTAAACCTACAACTGCACCTGTCACTGCTCCAAGTACTGTTGGTTTACCATGTTTTACTTTTTCGATTAACATCCATGAAAGCATTGCAGCTGCTGCCGCTGTATTTGTTGTCATAAATGCATGTACTGCAAGTGGACCAGCATTTAGTGCACTACCTGCATTAAATCCAAACCATCCAAACCAAAGTAATGCTGCTCCAAGAACTACAAAAGGAATATTGTGTGGTTGATATGACATCATACCATATCCACGTCTCTTACCAAGTACAATACAAGCTACAAGTCCTGAAACTCCTGAACTTATATGAACTACATCTCCACCAGCAAAGTCAACAGCTCCTAATGAGCTTATTAATCCGCCTGCTCCCCATACCATATGAGCCAATGGATAATATACAAAAAGTGACCATAATGCTACAAATATGAATAATGCTGAGAATTTCATTCTTCCTGTTAAAGATCCAGTAATAAGTGCTGGAGTAATTATTGCAAACATCATTTGAAATGCTGCAAAAAGTTCTTGAGGTATAGTAGGTGCATATGCTGAAGGATCTGCTCCTACTCCATTAAATCCAAAGAAATTAAGTCCACCTATTATTCCATGAAAGTCATTACCGAAAGATAATGAGTAACCTACTAAAACCCACATTATTGATGCCAATCCACAAATAAAGAATGAAGACATCAATGTATTTAAAACATTTTTTCTACGAACCATTCCACCATAAAAGAATGCAAGTCCTGGTGTCATTAAAAGTACAAGTGCTGAACAAATCAAAATAAAGCTGCTATCACCTAAATTAATTTCCATAAAAAGTCCTCCTTAAAATATAAATATTAAAACAAAAACTATACTTTCCTTATTTATTCTTTTCATTTTTTAAATAAATATTACTCAAAAGTAATTGCGCGCGGATTACCTTATGAAAACAATTATTCAAAATTTGTTTCACATCACAATTATGAGAAACAAAAAAGGTGCTTGATCAGCCTACTTATTCGTACGCTTATCAAACACCGTTGTTCTTATTTCATAGTATATAATCTTTAATAACTTTTGTCAACATTTTTTTCATAATCAATATACTTTTGTTTAATTTATATCAAATCCATCTATGGTATCAACTACCATGGACTTGATATGTTCATGTTTCTTAGGCATATCGTCTTTTGTATCAATTAGTTGAATTAAATTTATTAAGTCACGAAGCTTACTTATTTTATACCAATTACCACTAAGTTTATAATCTGAATTTTTATTATATTCATCTTCAAATGCTTCAAGTAAATTTTTGTTGAAATATTCTTTATATCTAAAAAACTGACCTATATCTGCAATGGGATGCCCAGCCATAGCAAATTCCCAATCTAAAATTCCACTTAAGTTACCATCCTTAACTAAAATATTAGTTACCTGAAAATCTCCATGAACTAGCCTAATATCTTTATCTAATTCATCTAATACTTCTTTATTTTGTTTGACTATTAAATTAATTTTATTTACAATACTTTCCCCTAAACGCCTCTTCGCCATATTGCCCATTAAGTTTTCATACCAAAATACAAGTGGTGGTAATTCTTCTGGTACATGTAACTTCTCATCTAAAAATCCAACTTTATTAAACTTGTAACTATGTATTTTGGCTAAAGATCTTGCTACATTTCTAACAAAATATTCATCTAACTCATATCCAGCATTTATGGCCATTCCGATAGTTTTTCCATCCATATATTCATAAATTGCATATTGCCTATTTCCAATTAACTCATAGTTACTGATCTTGTATATTTTAGGCACCATTAGAGCTTTATCCTCTTTTAGCATAGTTAATAATTTAATTTCTCTCATATAATTTTGTTCCATTGAGAAAAATATTTTTAATAGGTATTTATCTTTATTACCATCTGTTTCAATAATATAATTTGTGGTTCTACATCCTTGATTTATTGGTATTACATTAGCAATATTACTTTCTTTCAATATACCTTTAAATAATTTACTAACTATAGTTTTATCAATTTCTAAAAATGGAAATGTTCTTTCCCAATCATATTCCATTAAATATACCTCACTACTCTAAATAGTTTTACAAAACACATCTATTTTTAAGCATAAAAATAGAGCGCTATATTATGTATAACTTAATAATATTCATTATACCACACTATTCTGATTTCCCTGGAAATAATATTAAAGCAAAAACAATTTACATCTCTAATCTTTTTACATAGTCATAAGCTTTTTCTATTGCTTCCGTCTTAGTTTCATATATATTACTGTTCCCAATTTCAACTACGAAACCCATCTTATTTAATACTTTCATTGGTTGCTCCTGCACATGCGTTAAGCAAAATTTTATGTTTAAATTGTCACAATGCTTAAGTAATCTAGTTAGCGCATCAATTGCAGATGCATCTATTGCATGAGTATGTCTCATATCTAAAATAACAACTTCAACAGAAGATTCAATATCTTTCATTTTTGCAATAAAGTCTTGTACTACACCAAAAAACATTGGCCCATTCACTTGATATACGTGTATCTTTCCATCTGCTTTTTCTAATACACCTGTTATATTTTCATCAAAAACTTCTTCACTAACTAAATCCCTAATTTGAGTAGTATCTGACATTCTCTTGATAAATAGAAATGCAGCCATAACCATTCCAATCCCTATCGCAACAACTAAATCAAATACAACTGTTCCTGTAAATGTAATTAGCAATACAATTACATCACTTTTAGGCGCCTTAAACAATCCCTTAAATGCTCTCCATTGAGACATGTTATATGATACAACTGCTAATATAGCTGCTAGCACCGTCATTGGAATCATCTTTGCAAAAGGCATTAACACTAACATAGTCCCTAATAAAGTTATAGCATGTACCATTCCCGATATTGGGCTTCTCCCCCCTGACTTGGCATTAGCAGCAGTTCTTGCTATAGCACCTGTAGCTGGTATTCCTCCAAATAGCCCAGATGTAATATTTGCGACTCCTTGAGCAACTAGTTCCATGTTAGAGTCGTGATTATCCCCAATCATTCCATCTGCTACTACTGCCGATAATAACGATTCTAAAGCAGCTAAAATGGCAATTGTCATTGCAGGATTAAACAATTTATTAATTATAGCAATATTAATCTGCGGAAATGTTGGAGTAGGTATTGTAGCTGAAATTTCTTGAAATCTACTTCCTATTGTTTCTACAGGTAAATTTAGCAATTTAACAACAAGCGTTGCAATAATCAGCGCAATCATTGACCCTGGTATAGTTTTATTAATCTTTGGCCAAACTGCAATTATAATAATCGAACCTACACCTATTAATAAAGACCATATATTTAATGATCCCATATGTGCAATATAACTTTGCCATTCTCCAAAAAATTCTGCTGGCACGTTATCAATTTTTAATCCTAAAAAGTCCTTAACTTGTGTTGACATCAATGTTACTGCTATACCTGATGTAAATCCTATAGTTATTGTTTGCGGAATATATTTAATTAATGAACCAAATTTTAATAATCCCATTATTATTAATATAATTCCTGCCATTATTGTCGCAGTAATAAGTCCATTTAATCCATATTCCTGAATAATAGAATAGACTATAACAACAAAGGCTCCTGTAGGACCTCCTATTTGGACTTTGCTTCCACCTAAAAATGAAATTATAAATCCTGCAAATATTGCAGTTATAAGTCCCTTTTCCGGTGACACTCCTGATGATATACCAAGTGCTATTGACAATGGCAATGCTATTACAGCAACAATAACACCTGCTATTATGTCTTTCATGACTTGTTCTTTTGTAATTTCCTTGTTCTTAATCATAGAAAAGAACTTCGGCATCATTTTTAATCACTTCCTTATTTATTTGTCAGTCTCTATATTACTCCTAATTCACTTGCTAGTCAAAGCAAAATATTCAGTTATTTGACAATACAATTGCCCTTCTGACAATTAAACTCATGATTAAATTTCATAAATTTATAATTATTGATTATTTATTATAACATCTAACTTACTTTCCAATTCATCTGTAATATTCACTAGTGGAAGCCTAACTTCATCTGAATCTATCAACCCTAACTTTCTCAAGCAATATTTTAAAGGTGTAGGATTAGGTTCTGCAAATAAAAGTGGTATCATCTTATATAATAACTGCCATTTTTTTAATGCAGATTGATGATTATTTGATTTAACCAAGTTATATACTTCTATAAATTCCTTAGTTCTTAAATGAGCAGATCCTAGGATTCCACCTTGTCCACCAAGTAAAAGTGTTGTATAAAAATATGCGTCTTCTCCAGTCAAAATTGAGAAATCTTTTGGTGGATTAAGTAATAGATCAGTGGTTTGTTTCATATCTCCAGAACAATCTTTTAATCCTACAATATTTTTTAATTCCGCCAATCTATGCATAGTTTCATTTTGAATATTAGTTCCAGTTCTATATGGAATATTATAAATAATAATATCTAAATCAGTTGCTTCAGATATACATTTAAAATGTTCATACAGTCCTGCTTGACTTGGTCTTGAATAATAAGGTGCTACAGATAATATTCCATTCATATTATATTTTTCTGCCACCTTCAACTTCTTAACTACTTCACTAGTGTAACTTCCACCTAAACCAGCATATACCGGTACCCTATTATTGCTATACTCCATAGTTCTAGCTAAAACTTCTTCATATTCATCCGCTGAAATAGTAGGCGATTCACCAGTAGTTGCAAGTGGTATAATTCCATTCACTCCTTCTTCTATATAGTGATTAACTATTCTTTCATAGGATTTAAAATCTACCTGTCCATCTTTAAATGGGGTTATTAGTGGTACTAGTACTCCTTCAATTTTCATTAATTTTACACTCCTCATCTTAATTTTATGAAACAAGAAAAACCGTTAGCACATACTAACGGGTAGAGTTAATCACATAAAGCTTTATCTAAAATCAAAATATAATAATAAATAACAATAATGCTCTTAATATTTTTAATTTGATTATATCCTTGTAGCTCTCCACTTTCGTGACAGTTATACACATATTCTGCGTATAACCAGAAATAAATCTTTGCGTGATTTAAATCTTCGGCCATAATACCTTTCCTTATTAATCAACGCTTGCAAACTCATAACAAGTACTTTTTATTGATGGCACCTCTACCTTAGGTTTTTATTATTAAATTCATTGGCATTATACCACTTAACAAATTAATTGTCAAAAACAAGAACAATTATAATATACATATACTATCCACATAAATCAAAAACAATCCACAATATATTTAGTATATCTGTGGACTGTTTTTAATTTTAATATCATTATTCAATGAAATAACGTCATAAATAAAAAAAGACAGTTATTATAACTATCTTTTCATCTTACCTCGCAACGTCCTACTCTGCCACACAGTCTCCCATGCAGTACCATCGGCGCTATAGACCTTAACTTTCCTGTTCGGAATGGGAAGGAGTGTTACCTCTATGCCATCATCACGAGATCTATTTAATTGAAAAAAA
>JARLHR010000089.1 GCA_031292145.1 Clostridium sp.
CTTTTGTGCAGTGTTACATTAGAGAATAAGTTGCAGGCATTTCTTCATCAGAAGTTGTTCCATTTTTGCTTGTCACGAGCTTGCCTCGGGAGCATGCTGAAATGGTGCAACTTCTGATGGTAGAAAGCCTCAACTTATTCTCAGTAACCGAAACAATAGAGTACCTGTCCTTTCGGTAAATTATCGCATAAGCCTAAGTTCATATTTGGATATCTATAGAAACGGTCACACAATATGTTACTTATTTCAGTAAGTTACCACATACCTTGACTTATCTATTCCCCATTGACTTTGCTAATTTACTGATGTTTTCTTCTAGAAGGTTGGAGGAATCTTTGTCTGTCTTTGCTATTTTCTTCATTATGAATTTTTCGAGAAAGTTCGCATTCTTAAATATAAATTCTCCTCCAAAGAATTCTTTTGCAATAGCACAAGATGCCAATTCTTTAGGAAATGCATTATTTAATTGCTCTTCAAACTTATCACCGCTCAATCCGCATATAAATAATCCTACCCTTTTGCTTTTTAATGTTTCAATATTTTTCAAACAAAAATTTTTTATCTCCTTTTGAATTTGTCCTGCATAAATTGATCCACCTATAATAACATTATCAAATGTAGATAAATCAGGTACATTTTCAATTTTGATATTAATTGTTATAACTTCTCCACTAATCTTATTTTTCAAAAGCTTGCAGCACTTTTCTGCTGAACCATGTTTTGTTCCATAAACAATAAGAGTTTTCATCTTTACCCACTCCTCTATATTTTTAGTTATTATTGTTATATTCACATATAGATTTCCAATTTAAGAACTAGATTTATTAGCGTAATATATTCACATATTTACTAGACTTTTAATATACATCTGCACCAGAAATTAGAAATATTTTTGTGCAGCATGCATTTGAAAATGAGTTGTCCAAGGTTCTTAGTTGGAGGTTGTTCCACTTTAGCTTGTCACTACTTTAAGTGGGAGCAAGCTAAAGTGGGCACAACCTCCAACTTAGAACCTTCAGCGACATTTTCATAGTCCTGCGAAACAAAAATATTTCTGATTTCGGTAAGTTAGCTCATAAGTCTAGAATATATGTTGGATATCTATATTCCATTATCTTATTAGTCCATTAATAAGAATTTCAAAATGATGGTTTATAAGCCTTTCCTTTTGGTCCTTGGGTACGTTTTTTTCTATAATCAACCTTGAAATAAGCCCATGAGTTGATGTCCATATTATTTGAGCTGTGAGCTCTGCATCCATTTTTCTAAACTTTCCTTTTTCAATTCCTAGCTCTATCACCTTGCATAAGCCTTGCATACTCTTTCTTTCTTTTGATATACCCCTATCCAAAATATTAACCTTTTCTTGTACTGCTTCTATATCATTCATCAAAATAGCTCTAAACTTTTCTGGTGCTTCTAAAATTAATTCTATATATCCCCTAAAAGTCTGCTCTATAGTTTTTTCTGGATTTTCAGCATCTATTGGAATTTCACTAAGCATTTTTAAAATTTTTCCATACTCTTCTTCCACAATGAATGCTATTATCTCACCTTTGTCCTTAAAATAATGATATATAATGCCAGGAGAATACTCTATCCTACTTGCAATCTTTCTAATTGATAATTTATCATATCCTTCTTCCACCAATATTTCACTTGCTGCATCTAATATTTTCTTTCTTATAGCTTCTTTTTCCATTTGTTTTCTTTCTATAATACCCATTTTCTCCTCCTAAGCATCTTAATCAGCTGCTATTTTTTTACCTGCTTCATAAGCTGCATTATCATCATTGCTTCCATTTTTAAAGCCAATTTTTTCTGTAGCTTTTACATTTACAAGCTGCTCTTCTAACTTATCTACTTCTCCATTATTAAGCTGGCCACCAGTTACAAATAATAATATTTTCTGCTTGGAAAAATCCTTTACTGAATTCATATATTCAGCTAAAGTAGAAGAAGTCTGCCCCACATACACTGGCGAACCAAAAACTACAATTGAATATTGAGAAATGTCCTTTGGCAGATGGTCTCCAGGATAATTAACTGTAACCTCGTACCCTGAATCATTAATACCCTTGGCAATTTTCTCAGCAATTTCAGTTGTCACTTTACCTCTGGAAGGTTGATACACCACCAATGCTTTTTTTGAATTTCCTGTAACTGACTTAAGTATTTCATTATGATCGCCATAAGCTTTATCATTTCCTTTTACATACCAAATGCATATTAGCATTACTGAAATCAATACAACCAATATTCCTGCAAATATCTTACCTATAATTTTTAATGCCCTCTTCATTACTCACCCCTCCTAAGCAAAATCTATAGTTTTATTAAACAAAGTATTCATAACAAGAAATGCATAAATATTAAACATTGCATTTTTATTGAACACTGTTCAATTTTATAGTAGCACTAATTAGTCTGCATGTAAATATGCAGACTAACTATATTTATCCACTTAAGAGATATAACTCTTATATAAGGTGCTTCTATTCATATCTTTTAGTTAATCAATATCAAAATTTTCTCTTACTAATTCAATAAATAATGACATTGCAGGGCTAATCCACTTGTTCTTGTGATAAGCGTATATTGCTGTAATTTTAGCATCAGAACAACCTACCCTAATCTCTTTTAACTTACCACTTTCCAGCTCCTCTTCTACAGTAAAACGAGGTAAGAAGGAAATTCCCAAATTACTTGCAACGCATTTTTTTATTGCTTCTATGCTCCCTAGTTCAATTGTGTTATCTAAAAATATATTGTTATCAAAAAAATAACTTTCGATTTTTTTTCGATAAATAGATTCAATTTCATTAATTATAAGGGTTGTATTTATTTTTTGATCTGGCTTACAAAAATCAAAATTTTCTTGTTCAAACGTTGGTGAACATACTAGAGCTAAATTAAAATCTGAAAGCTTAACAGCATTTAAATTATCATTTTGGCTTCCTACATCGTACATTAACCCAAGGTCTACTTCGCCATTTGCTAAAATATTTTTTATAGCATAACAATTGAGAGAAACTAGAGAAATTTTTACATTAGGAGCTTTTTCCTTAAACAACCTCAATATATTTTGCAATTTATAAGACATTAAGGATTCTGCAACAGCAATTTTTAACTCTCCCGTAATATTAGCACCAACTTTTCCAACACTCTCAATTTTTTTCACTGTATTTAATAATTCATTTGCATAAGGTATCAATTCTTTTCCAAGCGGAGTTAATACCATATTACGTCCAATTTTTTCGAATAATTTGATTGAGAGTTCCTGCTCTAACTGCTGAATTTGTGAGGTAACAGTTGATTGAGTATACCCCAATTTCATTGCAGCATTTGAAAAATTACCTTCTTCAATAATAGTTTTAAAGGTTTTAAAATGCCTGATATCCATTAACTTCACTCCAATCTCTATATTAATTTAATAATATATTTATAAAATCGAATTGTCAATTCGAATATATCAATTTTACAAATATATAATGGTTTGATATTATAAATTCATAGAGCAGCTGCAATATTGATTAAGAAAGTTTTTTTAAAAAGCATTATGCTAATAAAATGAATGAATCTATATACTTCAATTTGTTAAAAAAATAACAAAATCACTTTTCATCAAGGAGGAATAAAAAATGAGAGATGTAGTAATAGTAAGCGCAGTAAGAACTGCAATAGGAGGATATGGTAAAACTTTAAAAGATGTGCCAGCAGTTGAATTAGGTGCAATAGTAATAAAGGAAGCTGTAAAAAGAGCACATATAAAGCCAGAGGAAATCAATGAAGTTATCTTTGGAAATGTACTTCAAGCAGGTTTAGTCCAAAATCCAGCAAGACAAGCAGCTGTTAAAGCAGGCTTACCTGTAGAGATACCTGCATTTACAATTAATAAAGTTTGTGGATCAGGGTTAAGATCTATAAGTTTAGCAGCTCAAATCATAAAAGCTGGCGATGCTGATACTATTGTAGTAGGTGGAATGGAAAACATGTCTAGTGCACCATTTTTACTCAATAATGCGAGATGGGGACGAAGAATGGGACATGGAGAATTAGTAGATGAAATGATAAAAGATGGTTTATGGGATGCCTTCAATGACTATCATATGGGAGTCACAGCAGAAAATGTAGCAGAAAAATGGAATATAACAAGAGAAGAACAAGACGAGTTTTCACTTCTATCACAACAAAAAGCTGAGGTAGCTATTAAGAATGGAGAATTTAAAGATGAAATAGTTCCTGTAGTAATTAAAACAAAAAAAGGTGAAATAATATTTGATCAAGACGAATTTCCTAGGTTTGGCAATACCATAGAAGCCTTAAAAAGCTTAAGCCTATTTTCAAAGAAAATGGTACAGTTACAGCAGGAAATGCGTCAGGATTAAATGATGGAGCTGCAGCATTAGTCATAATGAGTGCTGATAAAGCTAAATCCCTAGGAATAAAACCACTTGCTAAAATTAGTTCCTATGGATCAGCTGGATTAGACCCCGCAATAATGGGATATGGCGCATTTTATGCCACAAAAGCTGCTTTAGATAAGATTAATCTAAAAGCTGAAGACTTAGACTTAATAGAAGCAAATGAAGCCTATGCATCTCAAAGTATAGCAATAACTAAAGACTTAAATCTAGATATGAGTAAAGTTAATGTTAATGGTGGCGCTATAGCACTTGGACATCCTATAGGTGCATCTGGAGCACGTATTTTAGTTACCTTGCTACATGCCATGGAAAAAAGGGATGCGAAAAGAGGACTTGCTACCCTATGCATTGGCGGAGGTCAAGGAACTGCCTTAGTAGTTGAAAGAGAATAATTATAATCATCAATTAGGTCACATGAAAGAAAGTATCAGACCAGCATGCTAGTTTATTATTTTTTGATTGTTCCTAAAAAGAGAGGTGTAGAAAATGACTTTATTAGCAGAGCAAATTAAAAATGCAGCCTTAGAAATGGGTTATGAAAAGTGCGGAATTATTAAAATATCTCAACTTGATGGATATGAGGAAAAACTTAATGAAAGAATTGAACGCATTCCGCAAGCCAAAGGTTTTTACCAAAATCTTTACCGTTTTACTCATTTAGAAGATACCAATCCATGGGCAAAATCAATTGTCATATGTGTAAGAAGATATGGAAAATATAATATTCCTGAACATTTAAAAGGCAGGATTGCAAAATACTATTTAGTTGATAGCAGGAGAGATGAGAACTCTAAAGAATTTCAAGATAGCTTGAAATTTGAAAAATATCTGCAAGACCTAGGGCTTAGAGCAGAAAATGAAAGAAAGTTTGGTCTTGCACCATTACGCTTTGCAGCCCAAAAAGCTGGACTTGGAATAATTCGAAAGAATAACTTTTTTTACACAGAAAATGGCTCATGGTTTACTTTAGAGGCATGGCTTATTGATAAAGAACTTGAATTAATCGAAGAACCAAAGGTAAAAGCTTGCTCTGAAACCTGTAACCTATGTATGAAATCTTGCCCTTCAGCTTCTTTATCAGAGCCCTATACAATGAATCCTATAGCATGTGTATCTTGCATAACTACCTTTACTGGCAGGGATATGCCTAATGAAAAATACAAAGCACAAATAGGAAATTGGATTTATGGCTGCGATGCCTGTCAAGATGCTTGCCCAATGAATAAAAACCGTTGGCAAGAAATAGAAAAATTTCCTAATCTGCAAGAATTAAGCCAGCATATATCCCTAGAAAAAATTTTAAAAATGGATTATAAATTTTTAGAAGAAGTAATGCAGCCAAAATTTTGGTATATACCTACAGCTGATGTTTGGAAATGGAAAGTTAATGCTATCAATGCAATGGTAAATGATTATAAAGACGAATATAAAGAACATATCCTATATGCTTGCAACGATAGTAATTCCAAAGTTAAAGAAATGGCTCACTGGGCTATTGAAAAACTGAACCTGCAGTAAATTAACGCTATATTTTAATGTAATGTTGAAATATATCCTTAAAAGTTATAGGTGGACTCATCCACCTATAATGTTAAATATAAAAAGGTTGTGTATCAATTGGAAAAAAATTATAACTTTCTGATATTATTTTATATATAGTGGTTCTCTATTTCTCAACTAATCCTTTATCCCACTGAAACTTCAAGAAACGTGTTCCCTGAAAGGTTAAAGTCCCCCACTCATCTTCTTCAATCTCTTTATAAATTCTACGTCCAACAGTAAATTTCATATCACTTCCAGTGTCTAATTGAAATTTTAAACTAAAAGTATCATTTGTAGTCGTAACTCCATTAGAGTCAGTTTGAGTATTTGTATGCCATTGTTTCTTAACAAGTTGAGCTTTTGTTGATATAACTGGAGAATTTTCATTTTTAACATATGTGATAATAGTCTTAAAAACTATTAATGCAAAAATAATAAATATTATTAAGTTAAATCCAACAAACATTCAATCCATCCCCTTCTATATATTTTTATACTGCCCTTCATAATCCCTATTCATATTACTTTCAAATTTTTTAATATAAATCTTAGAAAACTCTTCTGGAGTAATCTTAAATCTATTTAAAACATCGGAATAATACATCAGCACATCACCTAATTCTTCAATAAATCTTTCTCTTACAGCTTGATCATTCATAATTCCATCTTCTGTTTTCTTTTTTATAATTGCAATTGCTTCACCAATTTCTTCAATCATATAAAGTATAAAAGTTTTACCATGCTCTGGTTCCATAGGACTCCATGTATCCTTATGTTTTTCCCATAATTTATGTGACATTTCTAACATTTCTGATATTGATAAGTCTTTAACTTCATTCTCCATTTTCATGTCTCCCCTATTTTTAATATCTTTTATACAGACTAACCGATTCTATTATTACTTATAATTCTTTCATCTGCTGACAAAATTGTTGGATTTGAGCAAAATCAACTTTTTATTAACAATGCAATGTTTTAATTTAAATATCTATCCTTTATTTTTTCTTACATTCTACCACATTATTACCAGTAATGCCAAAATCATCATTTTGAATAATTAACATACTTTGTTCTTCACCTGATAAAACTAAGAATAATTTCTTAAAGTACAAAGATAAATAAAGGAGTCATAATTATGAAAGCAATTGTATATGAAGGAATAAAAGATGTAAAAGTTAAAAAAGTTGAAGATCCCAAAATAGAAAAAAAAGATGATATTATAGTCAAGGTAACTTCAACTGCAATTTGTGGTTCAGATCTGCATATTTTTCATGGAATGATCCCTGAATTACGCCATGGTTATACCTTAGGTCACGAAACTATGGGAATTGTTGAGGAAACTGGTCCAGAAGTTCATGGCTTAAAGAAAGGTGATAGGGTAATTGTTCCCTTTCCAATAGCCTGCGGTCATTGCTGGTATTGTGAACATGACTTATTTAGCCAATGCGATAATTCAAATGAAAATGGTGAAGTAGGTGCAGTATTTGGTTATGGCGACTTGATGGGCGGATATGATGGCGGGCAAGCTGAATACCTCAGAGTTCCTTATGCTAATGTGGGTCCAAAATTAATTCCAGAGGAATTACAAGATGAGCAGGTACTTTTCCTCACTGATATTCTGCCAACGTCTTACTGGGGAGTTGAAAATGGTGGTGTAAAAAAAGATGATACAGTTGTTATCTTAGGCTGTGGTCCTGTTGGATTACTAACAATAAAGTGGGCAATTTTTGCAGGAGCAAAAAGAGTAATTGCTGTAGATTGTGTAGATTACCGTTTGGAACACGCAAAAAAATATAATGGCGTAGAGGTTGTAAATATTAAGGATTATGATAATACAGGAGAATACATAAAAGAAATAACCCATGGTGGTGCTGATGTGGTCGTTGATTGCGTTGGTATGGATGGTAAAATATCAACTATCGAAAAGATAGAAACAGCACTAAAGCTCCAAGGGGGCTCAAAATCTGCCATTGAAATAGCCACCCAAGCAGTCAGAAAAGGTGGTACCGTATCTATTGTTGGCGTGTATGGATTAAGATATAATAATTTCCCACTGGGAGACTTTTTTTCAAGAAATATAACCTTAAAAATGGGGCAATGCCCTGCTCAAGCATACGTAAATCCTATTTTAGAGCTTATAAAACAAGGAAGATTTGATGCCACAGATATAATAACACATAAACTTTCCCTAGATAAAGGCAAGCATGCTTATGACATTTTTGATAACAAGAAAGAAAATTGTATTAAGGTCATTTTAAAACCTTAAATCTTATTTTTGAAAAATAAAGTTATAGCTCATAAAAATTATAGGTGGGATTATCCACCTATAATGCTCAATATGAGTTGTGTTGATTGCGATGTTGAGACCTAAAAATAGCACATACTTAAAATAAATCTATACTTAATTTTATAGCTGTATTTTAAATATGCACATCTCAATATCGCAATCAATTTATAGAACGAAGTCGCTAAAAGC
>JARLHR010000090.1 GCA_031292145.1 Clostridium sp.
ATAAGCTTGCCACTATCAGCTGTAGCGTATTTTACACTAAATGGCATGGCCTTATTAGATATTTTAAAATAAACTAATGCCGCGATTAATAGATTTAAAAACATTGCAATTAAATCTAAAATTATTGATGGGCCTTTCAATATTAAAAATACTGCAGATACAAATAAATAAACTGGTATTATCAATTTAAACAGCGTACCTTTTATTGCTCCTTTTAATATTATCCCTGGATCTTTTATTGGTAATATCTTGTATACAAAAGCTCCCTTATAGGCATCACTATTATTTATATAAGCTGTACAGAAACATAGCAAAAATACAGTTAAATACATCCATAAATGTGCTTTCCCACCGTAGCTTGTCTGAATATTTTCCATGAAAGATTTTCTTCTTTCCATAAAAACAAATAAAACCGGCAGAAATGCACCCATTGCAAGAGATGGATATACCTTAAGCTTGAAGTTTCTTTCTGTAGATATCATGTTTTTAGTAAATATAAACATACTCTTTTCAATGTTGTTCCTACAAACTAGACCAGCTATAAATTCTTTTCCTCTTCCCCCTATTTTGCTTACACTTCCTCCATTATCATTTAATTTTTGAAGGTTCTTTTCAAAATAAGGTACTACTTTTATAATATAGAAAATAATTAACATAATTGGTCCTACTATAGCAAGTGCTGATAAAACCATTAAAAAAGGCTGTTTATCACCGTCTATTAATATTCCAAATGGAGCTGCAAACCACATAGATGGAAGTAATGCATGCCATAACTTTGGTATATAATCAGTTTTCATACCCACAATATCAAAAACTCTACCAATTAATTGATATCCAAATGCGAAAATAAATGCTAAAAATATTTGAAAATAGTTTATTATATCCTTTAGTTTTTCTCCATCAAAAAACTTTAAAACTAAAGTATATAAGAATGCTGTTATTACTATAACCATTAACGCTGACAAAATGTTTTCAATAGTAAATATTATAAAAAATAAAATTCCGTATTTTATTGTACCGATAACTAAAGGAATTAAATTTAATGATAAGCATATTCCCATTAAATATATGCATATATGAGTAAGCTTTGCAGCATTAAAGGTTTTATTATCTATTGGCTTTGGTAATAGTATATTTTTCTCCTTTACATCTAATAAAACTGCTGAAAAATCTGATATCATAAGTGATACCATCATAAATAAATTTATACCTGCAATCATATTAATATTTTGCAGTGCTGACATGTCATTCATCATTATGAATCCAATAAAAATGCTCATGAACGCATTAAACATCAATAGACGCATATAATTATTTTTATCTTCATCATCATTAGCTTTTTTATTATTAGCCATAACACTACTTACTCTGCGTCCATCCATAGTCAGTTTTATCTGCAAAATCATTCGCATAATATCGTAATTAACACCTGACTTTTTATATAATCCTTGAAATTTATCTAATAACTTTAATATTCTGAATTCCTTCATAACTATACCTCTTCAACTAAAGAAACAAATTCCTCAGCAATATGTTCATGTTCATTAAAGCCTGTCAATTGATTAAATATATCTTCTAAAGAATTTTCCGTTTTACTATTCTTGAGCTCTTCAAAACTTCCATCTGCAGCTATTTTTCCATTATTAATAAGTACAATTCTATCACTCACTTTTTCAACAACATCCATTATGTGTGAAGAATAAAATATTGTTTTTCCTGATCTTGCAAGATTGCTCATGACCTCTTTAAATATCATTACACTATTAGCATCTAGTCCACTTAAAGGCTCATCAAAAAATAATATATCTGGATTATGAATTAGACTACATATTATAAGAAGTTTCTGCTTCATACCTTTTGAATATGAAGATATCCTAGAATACATAGCCCCTTGAATTCCAAATAGCTTCATAAGCTTTTCTACTCTTTCAATAAGTTTTTTCTGCTCTAATTCATATATTCCACCTAAAAAGCTTATATACTCAAAAGCAGTTAAATTTTCATATATATCTGCAAGTTCTGGAACATAGCCTATTTTCTTTTTGTACTCTATACTCCCATCACTTATATCTTGTCCTAATATTTCTACCTTTCCTTCATAACCTTCTAATATCCCAAGCATTATTTTTATAGTTGTGCTTTTACCTGCACCATTTGTTCCTATATATCCTATTATCTGTCCTCTTGGAATCTCTAAATTTATTCCATTAAGTACATAATTGCCTCCATAACTCATTCTAAGATCCTTAATTGATATTATACTTTCTAAACTATCCATGACTTTTATCCCCTTAAATATATTACTTTTTTATTTAAATAGAATCCTTTCCATAAATATTCTATAAAATACAATTATATACTTTATTTTTATAAATTTCTACTATACTTCAAATTGTTGCATTGTAATATTTTTACGCATATATATCAAAAGATATTTGAATTAATAACATAAAAATGTTATATTTGTTGCAAAAATACCTAAGCATATTCAAAAGCATTGAAATGCACATGAAAGAAAAAATCCTAGAGAACTCTTCACTTAAAGTGTTCTCTAGGATTTCATTAAATGAATGCTATATATGATTTACAACATAATTATCCATTACTTTTCTATTTTTAATAACTCTAAATACTCTTCATATCCTTCATCCCTCATTTTATCCATAGAAATAAATTTAAGCGCTGCAGAATTTATACAATATCTCAAGCCTCCAAGTTCCTCTGGTCCATCGGTAAATACATGACCTAAGTGAGCATCGCCTGTATTACTTCTAACTTCTGTTCTTGTCATACCATGGCTTTTATCTACTTTTTCCTTAATTACTTTTCTATTTATAGGCTTTGAAAAAGCAGGCCATCCGCAACCGGAATTAAACTTATCACAAGATAGAAATAATGGTTCTCCCGTTGTTATATCTACATAAATTCCTTTTTTATTAAAATTGTTATACTCATTGCTAAAAGGTGCTTCTGTTGCATTTTCTTGTGTTACTTTATACTGTAATTCAGTTAACTCTTCTTTTAATTGTTCTTTTGATTTTTTTATATAATTTTCAGTCATATTATCACTTCCTAATTATTAGTAAATTTTTTATTCACTAGGCTTTTATATAAATTTTTTATTTGTAACCTTTACTTCCTTACCCTTAAACACAATGGCTAGTTCTAATATCTTATTTATATTTCTTTCTTCTAGCTCCGCCCTATAATTCTTCTCATATATTACCTTCTACTACCTTCTCCCCTCATTCACACAGACTATTCGTTCTTATATCAGTCAATAATTATATTATAGTAGTCTATTTTAAACAATAAAACAAAATGATAAAATAGCTACAGCTAATAATATATATCTTTATAAACCAAATAAAACCAAGGTTTATTCTTAAACCCTGGTTCCATTTAGAAATAAGTGTACTTATGGGGACTTTAAAATCATTTTCGGAGTAATCCCCAAATATTATTGTTAAAATCATTTCCCATGAGAATCACCTCTTTCAAATATTATTATGTACAATATTAAATTAAATATACCAACATCGCTGCTGTTAATTTATACCACAAGAAAAACTCACATCTATAAAATCATACTTTAGTATCATAAACAAGAAATTCTGCCACTAATTATATTCAAAGACCTTTTAGCCTCTTGTCTTATAGTTAATT
Source organism: Clostridium sp. (assembly GCA_031292145.1). GTDB lineage: Bacteria > Bacillota > Clostridia > Clostridiales > Clostridiaceae > Clostridium. The sequence goes on from JARLHR010000090.1 coordinate 3,667, forward strand.
TATTATCATTCTCTTCTATATTCATTAAAATATCTAAAACCACCTTATTATCAAAACTTTCAAAAGCCCTTACAATTTTCCACCTAACAATATCATCATCAATATACTGATTAAAACATAATATCAAATCCTCTAAAATACTTTTTCCATAGCAATTTTGATTATAAAAACAAATAAAACCTATTGCATCTATTGCTTCTCTAATCGCAATAATATTGTTTGTTTTTAATACAACCATTAGCTCAGACAATACCTCAACACTCATATGCGCCAACGTTCTTGCAATTATATCTCTTGGAAGAGGATAACTTTTCTTATTGAATTCCTTGTTAGGCAATTCAGTATATTGATTGTTGCCTATAACGCCTAAATAGTTCACCATAATTTTAGCTGATTCTATAGAAGCCTTTGATAAAGCATTGCATAATTCAATTTTTGCATAAAGTTTCTTTTCATGTAAAAGCATATTACAAAATAAATTTATCATCTCATTATTAAGCTCACCTTCATTTGATAATAAATTTATTCCAATGGTTCTTTTATAAGCTTCTTTTGATTTTAGTAATTCTAATAATTCATTTTTACTGAAATGAGCATAATCATTCGTATCTTTTACATTTATATATCCACGACTTTTTAATTGTTCATTAGAACTTTTCATATAAATCACCCTTAAATAAACCTTCTGTTATTCCATAATAAAACTCTCTAAACCCTGATGTTTCCTATAAATATTTACATATTTTTATAGGTATATATGAAAATATGTAAATGTAAAAGTATTTTTCTTTAAATCTATGAACCTATGAAAATAGATTTATATAAACATTTTAAACTACTTTTCTTTTTAACTATAAATATTTTTTCATACTTATCTATTAATTTCATGTATTAAGGCTTATATAATACAAATAAATACTTGTAAATATCTCAATAAAAAAAGATTATCTTTTCTATAAAACAAAAGATAATCTTTATAAACTGATAGATTTCTTGCTAACTATTCTCCTATTTGGTTGTGACACTTCAGCGTAGCACCACTACTGTCACATAACCGAAGGCTCGGTTTTTAATGTGCACAGTAGTGGTAGCGCAGCGAATTGCGCGCAACCTGATGATGTGTATCTGACAAATCTCCACCATGGCGCAACACCATAGTATAAAGGCCAAGAAACCTATCTGTAAATTCAATTTTTAATTCAGTTTCAGTATACCATATTATGGAACCAAATTCAATACCTTTTAAAAAACTCTCTACAATCACTTTTTTTAATTGCAAGTATTTTTTTACTACTAATCCTTTATTAAATTCATCCCAACCTCAATGATATCTGCATATCTTTTACTATTAACACTCTTAACCCAAGAAACCATCCCACTAATTTCATTTACAGTCTTGGCAGGCACCTCTTCCCCATTGTTCTTAAGCTTATTAGCATTATAAATTGCAGCTCTTAATGTTTTTATCCATTTCTTTGGAACTCCAATTTCATCATTATTTATAACAATACCTGTTATGCATTGACGATTGTTTTTTCTAAGAAAGCGTGTTTTCTTTTGATTTATGTTAAGGCCTTCTTCACTTACTATTTTTGAAACCAGCCCCATGAATCTTCCAAGATTTAAATCCTTTGATTCTTCTATGAAGCTAAAACTCATGTCATCTGCGTATCTAGTATAAATGCAATTATATTTTGAAGCCAGTCCACTTAGTCTTTTATCTAATTTTACGCAGATAATATTTGTGATCATCGGGCTTGCCGGTGAACCTTGAGGCAGAATTCTATCTGAAGTTTTAACATATTTTATTTCCCCCCTTACTTCTATTTGCATACGCTCACAGTAGGTACATATCATAGCAAGTAAAGAAGAAATATAACCTGAATAGCCAAAGGCTTTAAACATTCCCCTAACTCTTTCAAAAGTAATTGTTGGGAAGAAGTCTTCAAGATCCATGTTGATTAACAACGCTGTATTTTCTCCATAAGGTTTATCTGCCATATGAGCCTTTGCCCCTGAAACAACTGATTTCCCATGTAAAAAGCCGTGAGCATAATCTGATACTGGAACCTTTGATAAAATCCCCTCTAAAATTTTTCTTTGGGCATTTTTAAGTACTGATTTTGGTGCTGCAATATTACGCTCCCCACCTTTTTTCTTAGGAATACTATATCTATGATAATGATCTACGGAAACTACATCTCTATGGTAAACTAAAAATCTTAACTTTTTGTACTCAATCTCTAAAAATTCAGCTAAAGCTTTGTCATCTTTTATAATAGGCAAACCTTGTGCTGACAATTTATCTTCATTATTTTCCTTATCAAATAATAAACCAGAATAACCTTTTCCTATAAAAACAATCCTATCAGCCTTTTCTTTTTGCCAAGCTTCAGTCTTTTGGATTTTTTCAAGGGCTCTTTTCTCTTTTATCTCTTTACGTCTTGCAATAGATTCTTCCATAATCGTTTTAGCTACATCAAGCCTTATTTTTTCATAATCCCAGGTTTCATCGTATTTTTTCTTAAGTTCACGAAGCTTTTGATTTATTTTATCTTTTTCATCATATAAATCAGAAATGTCTTTAATTATTTTTTCGTAGTCCTTTATTAGAGCTTTTCTTTCTGCATATTCCTCTTTTGTTTCATTTTCCTGCCTTTCATAAGGCGTAGGTAAATTCTTTGGCCAAAATCCATATTCCTGCATTTTAATTAAGGTAAATTCTTTTTTACCCAGTTCATTTACTTGTTCTCTATAATCTTGTCTCTTATTTTTTGTATTATCTTGATTCTCAATCATAATATTGTCTCCATAATATCATTTATTTTATATTCTCTTCCTACTTCTAGTTTTAATCTTGTAAACTTTGAAGAAATCAAGTATAAAGCAAGAATATGTGCACAAGGTGCTGAAATATTTCTAGGCCCCTTATTAAACTCTCTGCATTTACATTTCACTTTAGAAATCTGGCCATCTTCATCTATCATTAATTCTGTTTCTGTTAAATCATGTTCTCTATTATAATCCTCTGTTCCGCGAAACTTCCAATTCTTATATTTACTATTTGGCATTTTAAAGGAATGTTTAAAAATAAATTCATTATTGCTTGTCACACTTGCAGAGAAGTTGTCCATACTTTCCTTAATATGTTCTTTAACTTTATATTCCATTTCAGTTGTTTCATATAATTCCTTTGGAATAGGTGTATTACATAATCTTCTAAACCTTACTGTATCATTTATTGGATCAAAATAACCTTCCCCACATTTTAATAGCATACCTATACCTGCTTTATTTGAAGACTTTGAATCTTCCCTTAAATTCTCATAAATATTTTCCATTGATAAACAGCGTTTTTCTTTCATTAATTTATAAACTTTATCGTAGCTTCCATCTCCAATAAATCCGCCTAAGATATTAAAGGCAGTTCCTTTAACCCAGTCATTAGAAGACCATGAGGAAAAACCAATAGTCATTTTCATTGTTCCCATATCTGCTATAATAAATTGAGGCATTCCAAAACCAAGTAATCTCACTTTAAAAGACTTAGCTAAAGGAATTAGTTTTTCTGCAACCAGCCAGCGCCTTCTGCCCCATATTTTCTCTTCTCTATATTTTTCACCGTTATATACTGCCTTTAAGGTAAGTTCACTACCAAAGGGTTCAAATACTATTTTTACTGGTTTTTTAGGCTCTAATACCCACTTCATATATCTTGGACCTTTTTGCTCCTTGTGCCTTCTTAAGAATGAACATATATCATAAATATCTACAGGCGATAATTCTATATCTATCCCACCTAGACTTGCTGCTGAAGAAACTTGATTAAAGCCCTTAATCCAAGTTTCAGGCAGGTCTATTTTCTTTTCCATATGTTCTGGAATTATTCCTGTATCTACTGTAAAACCTCCCGGATTAACAGATAATTTTACATCATTGTAAGTACGAAATCTTTCAATTTCCTTTGCTAGTTTAGCTGAAAAATCTATATTAGTTGTACCTAACTTAGGCTCTTGAAGCAGCTCAAATTCTTCCATATCAATTGATAAACAGCCATAAGTAGATTCATCTAATGAAAAGGCTTCAAAGGAAACTTGATCTGGATGTACCGTTATTACTGGATCTAACACAAACCAAAGGTCTAAATCTCTATCTTTTATAAATTTCCAAAATTCTCTCTCAAGCTTATAATAATCCTTCCATACATCGTGTTTATCAATTTCTTTCTTAATATTATTTTTAACATCAATAAGCTTAGATATATCTGAATTGTTTTCATCTAATTTACTTAGTAATTCATTCATATCCTTACTTAAATTTTCTCTAACCTCAGGCAGATATTGCTCATGCTCTAAAATTCGTCTTTCAATTTCACCATCAAGCCATTCAAAAAACTCTACTCTTTCCTTTTTCTTTACACTCATATCTGAAACAACAATTTCACGAAGCATAAGCATTGCATCTCTAAAAATAAGAGGGTGGTTTAATTTTCCTAAAAAAGATACTTGTTCGTCTCTAGAAAGATCAGGACTAAGTCCTAAAACTGTATCCTCTCCTTCATTAATACACATGGACGGACTTGCATATTTATAATTAACCTTCAATTAGTGCACTCTCCTTTCTTATCTTAACTAATGTAGTAAGTGCTCTTTCTGAATCCACAATTATATTTGAACCTCCAATATCAAGCAGCATATTTTCAATTTCCTCTAACTTATCCTTATGCTTTAGTGCAAACTTAGGAATAATCTCATAAAGATTATCTTTACCTTTAGACACTTTATTGGGAAGGAACAATAAAGTCTTTATATAATACATGAAAAGTTCCTTATCACCATTGCCTAAATTATTGATTATATCACCTGTCTTATTAGAAATATAAGCTTTGACCTCGCTGGATGTATGCTCTAACATTTGTTCTATAAATTCTTTAGGAATTAAATCCTTATATATTTCATCTAATTTTTTAAGTCCAAAAGAGTAAACTTTTTTTACAGGGGAATCAATTATAATTCCATGTAGTTTTCTTCTCTTTTCTTCAATAATATTACAAAAAATCTCTTCTGCTCTTTTATTAAGCATAGTTATATCTGATTCAAACATAATTAATAAAGTTGAAAATCTTGTGCTTAGCTCTTCAGTATTTTCCATAATAGCTCCAAATAATATATTTATCATTTTAGAAGAACCTGTTTCTAATATTCCTATGATTGCAGAATCCGGTGGAAGCTTCTTACTTTGAATTGCTTCTAATATGCAAATAATTTGTCTGCTTCTTTGTGAAATACCTGTATTTTTTGTTTCTATAGTAATTTTCTTAAGCAAAATATCTAAATCTTCATAGGAAATTGAGAAAATCACCTCTTCTATAAATTCCTCTACCCAGGCTGGCATTTCTCCTCTGCTAAATACTTCTGATACCATACCTGAAATTAAATCTACTTTCTGATCTTCTGAAAAATCTTTAACTTTATTTGTAGATCCTAAAAGTAACTCTTTAATTTCCTCGGAAATATTAACTTTTTCACTTATAAATTTATCACTGCTATTAATAATCTTTTTTACAAAATTACAATACTCAGTGTTATCTAAAGAAGATATACTTTCCTTAAACAAACTTGCCCACACATCGATGTTCTCTAATAACATCAACTCTGCTATCTTGTCTTCTGAAAATGCGCCTCCCGTTCTATTAAAGAAATCTCTAGCTATATCACGAATTTCTTCGTTAGTACTTTCCATTAAGGAAATCATTATTTCAACATTAAAGTCATTAACATCCTTTAATTTATTAGAAAGCTGTTCTTTAAACATATCTACAAGAGGTTTATAAGCACCTTCCGTTAAAGAAACTAGTTCCTTGTAAGACATTTTCTCAATTAAATCCTTAGTCTTTTCAGATTCCTTTAAAATGTAATAACAGGCTTTTAACACTGGATTTATTTTTGCTTTGTCTGCAATATCTAATACATCCTGCAAATGATTATCCCAAATTTCTTTCATAAATTCATAGCGTCCTTGAAGTTTCATTAATTGATCATTTGCCATCCAATTGCTTCTAGCCTGCCAATTATCCCAGCCAACAGGAGGTTTTTCCTTAAAATCATGGTATAAATAATACTTTAAAAACTCATTAAATTGAAAGTTTCCACGGAATTTACACACATAATCATGCTCTGTATAGCTTGTTAAAAGCGCTTTTATAGCTTCTATAAACTTCTCCGGATCATTTTTGCTATAAAAATTTAAAATCCTTTGTGCATACCTTTTGTAATATTTTAATTCCTTAGTCTTTTCATTGCCTCTAAAGTAATAATTTAATCTTGGAGCATCTAAATAATAAGCTATTTTTCCAACAACACTAGCTAGTCCATATGTTTCTGCTTCCTGCAGAGTATTTTTAAGTTCCAGGCTTTTTAATACTACCCCATCACTGTAAAGGCTTACTTTATAACGTTGAGAGCTTCTATACTCCACCCATTTACGCTGACTATAATCATATCTTCCTTGATATTCTCTAAGCATTCCTTGTACAGCATATTTCCTATAAGCAGAACCCTCAAGTATTTTACCTTCTGGGATTTCCTCATCACCAATTCTAATAAGATGCAAATCCATATCTGGTAGAGAAGCTTTTATTAATTTTTCCCTTTCAGCTTTTAATTCTTCATCAAAAACTGTAGTGTATATCTTTGCACATCTTTTTACACCTTTTATATAACTTTCTTCAACCCACTTTATGTCACTGTTTAAAATAGTTTTTGCATCTTCAATTAGTAAGTCATTATTTCTTTTTGCAAACTCTAAAAATAAACCACTTATTAATTCAGAGCTTCCTATTTTTAAAAGCATCTCATAAATATCCTTTGAAGGCTTCATTTCAATTAATTCATTTAATGCTTTCTTCCTCATATAAAGATTTTGATCACTTAATAAGGTATACATAACTTCATAATACTTGCAAGAATCACCATTCAATTTCAAAATATTATTGGGATGTTTAACTAATTTAAAATCAACAAAATTAATATTCTTTTCTTCTATTATCTTTACATAATCCTCATAAGAATTTGATTTAAAATACGGAAGTACAATTTGCTCTTCACCAGTTAAATTTTTAAATTCCTTAACCCTATAATTTTCATCCTTGCTCCAATAATTTTTTATCCCCGTTTTATAATACATTTTTGGCATATTATCCGCTTTGTCTTTATTGTAATATGAATTTCCCTCTATGATTTTTACACTTTGAAAAGCTGGCAAATGCCCTTCTTTTCCTTTAAATACAGCATAACTAGTATATTTAACACTATCTTCAAGAATATTATTAATAGTTTGTCCATTATCTTCGGTACTTGCAAATTCTTGTTCACCATAAAGAATAAGAAGACTAGGATTATTATTTTCATCATATCCCCATAAAACCACATTTCTATAAGGATTATATTCCTTTTTCCATACCCTCTTTTTTGCCTTTGTTCTTTCAACTAAGATGCTTTTCTCAGGTTTGTTTTCACTTATCTGTACTCCTTCAACTTTTTCATCCTTAGATTTCAATAAAGAGAAAATTGATTTAAAAAAGCTATTATCTTTAAAACTTGACATAGTAATAAACCACCTTCATTTTTTCATTTTAAGTTAGCCAACATCAGGGTTTTAACATTATATTTACTCTTCAGCTTTCACAAAAGAATATACAATGCTATTTAAAAACTCTTATCCCATTTTTAACCTTTATTATTAAATTTTACACTATAATTGCATATTATTTCAATAAAAACTACCCAATTATTATAACTGAGTAGTTTTGTATATCTCTGGATTTTTATTTTTTGCTTAAATTTATTTAATAAGCTTATTCATATCATCGGCAACATTTCTAAGTTCATTAATATTGGCCTCTATTTCTTCACTTGTAGCAGCACTTTGAGCTATTGCTTCTGTTATAATTTCATATTTTGATATTGTATTTTTTGTTATATTAACCACTTCTTCGTTAAACTCAACTACATTTTTAGTTTCTGAAAATAATGTAGTGGAAGCTTTATTTATTTCTATAATATTATTACTAAATACTTTTAAATTTAAATTCATATTAATCGACTCTTTAACTGTTTCGTTAATAATATTATTCCCTGCTTGAGATTTTTCGTTATTATGAGTCATTTGTTTTTGAACCATATTAATATTATTTTTTAATTCACCCACTATGGAACTTACCTGATTGAGTGATTCCTTTGTTCCTTCAGCTAACGTTCTTATTTCATCTGCCACTACTGCAAACCCTTTACCATATTCTCCTGCTCTCGCTGCCTCAATTGATGCATTTAAAGCAAGAAGATTTGTTTGTTCTGATATATCTCCGATAAGATTTAATATCTCATCTACTTGTGATGATTTTTGTTCCAGCTCTTTTGTAGATTTAAATGTATCTTCCATACTATTTTTTATATCTGTGATAATTGAAAGAGTTTCATTTAAAGATTGCTGATTTTTATCTGTACTCCTAATAAAATCCTTTATTTTATCCTCGCTATCTTTAGTTTTGTTAGCAACAATTTCATTAGCATTTAGTAAAGTGTTTAATATCTCTTTATTTTTATTGGATTTATTTAGCATTTCACTAGAATCTTTTGATATAACTTGACTTGTTCCCGAAACTTCTAAAAGTGAACTTGTTTGCTCTTCAATAGCTACACTCAAAGTTTCACTAGACACCAAAATATTACCAGAAATTTCACCTATACTTTTAAATAAATCTAATAACTTTTGATTTTCTTCTCTAATTTGAATCTCCTTCTCCCCAATTGATTCTAATAGCTTAGATGCAAAATATACAACTATAAAAATTAATGCCAAGGTGATTATAATTGTAATTATTATCATAGCTGATTCTGCTACAAGAAGTTGGTTATCCTTAAAAATTGAAGGGTTATTTACAAATACTATTATTTGACAAATAATACTTAAAACTATTGATGCTATAATCATCTTCACATCAAAAAATAAAGCTCCAAGAATAACAAAAAAGAAAATTACAAGCCATAGTGAATTTAAATGCATTGTTAGGTTTAAATACAAATACTGAAAATATGTTATAAATAAAAGTACCCCTTTAGTAATATTGAATGCTTTTATATTAAAACCATTTTTAGTAATCGTGCATTTGTAGCACTTACGAAGTACTATACCATAGATACAAACAAATATTCCCAGCACAATTAAAGAATTTACACTTATATTGTCATTAAAACCAACTAATTTTAATCCGAAATAAAACATAAATGACAAAGTGCAACACAACATATAAATTATTAATACAGATTTAAGAGTCTTTTTATTAAAATTTATTAAGAAACTTTCTTTATTTTCCACCTTATACCTACCCCCTGGACTCAAATAATTTTTTATAATCTAATATTTATAAAGTAGTGCTATACTCTGACATCCTGCTCCAAATGTCCAAAACATTATGTAATCTCCCCTTTTAACTTGACCTTGTTTTATAGCTTCATATAATGCTATAAAAGGACTAGTAGTACCAGTATATCCATATTTATCACCTATATAGATACTCTTATCCTCATTTATATTCATAAGTTCTCTTATTTTTTTTACATTTGCAATTGCAAGCTGTGATAAACAAAACATACTAACATCATTCTTTGTTAACCCAGCATTTTTTATAATTCTTGTCATCATTTCTACAGCTGGATACATAAAAACTTCAGTATCAAATGGAGTCCATTTTAAATAAAGTTCATCAATATCTCTTGATTTAAAGAAACTTGAAAAACCTTGACTTGGATACAGAACTTTATCACTAACCACTGTATCTATATAATATTCAGTATCAATTATTCCACAATCATCATCTACCTTTTCTAAAACTATAGCACATGCAGCATGTCCATAATTTCCATAGCAAAGCTCATTATTAGGATTAATTAGAGCATGATCATCATCACATCCAACAATCAATGCTCTTTTAGCATGCTTTGAAGACATTAAATAATTAGTTACATGTACTAAAGCAATAGCCATACCTGCACAATTTGCATTCATGTCAAAACACATGACATTTGCTCCCAAATTTAATTCCTTATGCAATAAAATTGATGTTGGCGGTGATACATACTCTGATAATATAGAAGAATAAACTAATACATCTATTTCACTACCACTTAAATTTGCTTTATCTAATACAGATTTTGAAACTTTTACAGCTAAAGATAAGGTTGTCTCATCATCATCAAACATAAATCTCTTATCTCTTCCCATTACATCTACTAACAGATGCTTAATATCCTTATCTTGCTGTTCAAAATGCTTTAAATACATGTCATTTGAAACAACTTTCGACCCACGACAAACGTCAATACAACTTAATTTTATTCCCATATCAATCTCCTTAAACAATGTTATTTTTTAACATATACACTTCTTGTTTTTCACAAATTAAAAGGCGCCCATTAGCTAATAACAGGCACCAAAACAAACGTATCCATATTAATACTTACAATTATTTTTGGCAACCTGGCAATCATGGAAAATACATTTCTTTAGACCCATAGCTTTGTGACCTTACCTTTCGGTAAGTGTACTATTATCATTTTATATGTTATATATAATATTACTTGTATTTTTTACAATTTTCAATAGCAATCCCAATATTTTTACAATTAATTTAATTTGATACAAATTCACATAGCTAATTCAAGTTTCTTTTTCTAACATTGCAAATCTAAAATATCTTGAATCCCTTCTTCATAATTAACAAGGAACTCTCTTATTTGATTTTCTAGAGTCGTTTTGCTAAAACATGTATTATTTTGTAAGATAGAAATGTCCTATAGCTTAGCTATAAGACATTTCTTGTAATATCAACCCACTTTTTTCAGATAAAAAAGTATCTCCCTTACATTGAAAACCAACTTTCTTATAAAAATTAACTGTATCTAGTCTAGCATTTAAATATAAATAATTTATATTCTGATCTTTTGCTTTCTTAATATGGATTTTTAGCATTTCAACTCCAATTCCTTTTTTTATATATTCCGGATTAACAACAACATTAGTAATTTTGCCCTTGCCATTTAAATCAGTCATTCTTGAATACGCTATAATTTTATCATTATGTAACGCAACTAGGTGAAAGCTATTATTGTCTAATTCATCATAATCATATTTATTAATTTTACCATATGGCTTAAAAAGTATATTAAATCTCAAATCTATTACTTCCTTAAACTTTTCATTTGTATAATCTATATATTCATATGCAATGTTATTCATAATTCCTCTCCTCTATTTCCTATTCTTTAGTTATATTATACAATATATTCAGTATTTTTTGCATAATTATTCATAACTTTTCTTAATAGGCTTGATTATTTATATATTTTTAATTCACTATAAAAATTATTCATACAATATTCATGTTATATATATCAGATAACATGAATTAAATTTAGGCTTATTGGTTAAAGTATCTTAGTAAACAAATTCATAAGGCATATGGAAGAAAATAATAAGTCCATGATGCGATGTATATTTCCCATCAGACAAGGAAGTATTTTTGCCTCATAGTGGCCTATTAGGTAAAAATGCTGACTTATTATTTTTTTGAATATGCCTAAGTATAAAGGAGACATTCATATGACCGTTGGTTCAAAAGTAAAGCAAACATTAGCCACCTTAAAAGGTTCTGAAGCTACTTTAAGAATGTATTCACTGCAAGAACGTGATAAAGAAGCTAGAGCTGTTTATAGTGAGGCATTTCAAGAAATAAATAAAATTAAAATAGATTTAGAAAAAAGAGTAGGTATTGTGGAATTTCAAGAACCACAATACAAAGGTAACTAAGTGAGGTGGAATATGAATACTTGGTTAATATTATTATTTAATTCAATAATTTTATTTTTTTTAGCATTGCTTATAACAAAGTATATGAAGAAAAAAACTTTGTCTAGAGCTACCCCCTTTGATTTTATTTCCTACGCCGTTGTTGCTATTATAATTGCTTTAATTTCTTTAAATGTTGTTGATAATATTTACTTCGCACTAACTACACTAGTGGTTTGGGCACTAATGCCTCTTGCTTTGGATTTTGCCTCCATGAGGAGTAAGTGGGTATATAACATAATACATGGTAAAGAAAGAGTATTGGTTAAAAACGGTAAGGTTATGGAAGATAACTTATCTAAAGAAAGAATTACAGGGCATGAATTCTTACAAGAAATGCGTTCAAAAAAAGCATTTAACTTAGCTGATGTTGAATTTGCTGTAATGGAAGCAACCGGAGACATAAATATTAGTTTAAAGGCTGACAAAAAACCTGTAACCCCTCATGATTTAGGGAAAGATGTTTCATCTAAAGCTGAACCTCAAGCAGTCATTTTAGATGGGAATATTTTAAATGAAGGCCTTGTCAATGCTGGATTAAACCGAGGTTGGCTTACAGCTCAATTAGAAATCAAAGGAGTTCAGCTTGAAAATGTTTTTCTTGGTCAAGTGGATTCTTCTGGTGACTTATATGTCGATCTTTTTGACGATATGATAAAAGTACCTAAAACACAAATTAAAGAAATGTTGTACGCCAGCCTTCAAAAAACTCAGGCAGACCTTGTGTCTTTTTCTTTGGAAACAGAAGATAAAGCTGCAAAAGCCATGTACTCAAAAAATGCTAAAAAATTAGAAGAAGTAATGAAAAAATTAGAACCTTATTTATTACGTTAGAAGGTGAAATAAATGTCAAATATGAAAAAGAAAAAATTAACCACAACTCAAATTCAATATAATGAATTAGCAACTAGTCTAGAACCAAAAAGACCGATTCTAACCAATTGTATCAGAGCTTTTCTAATAGGTGGTACAATATGCACTATTGGTCAAGTTTTACAGTGGGCTTTTATAACATATTTTAATTTTGATGAAAAAACCTCAGTTGGTCCAACTTCTCTAGTTTTAATCTTTGCTGCTGCTTTACTTACTGGACTTGGAGTTTATGATCATCTTGCTCAATGGGCTGGAGCTGGATCAGCTGTTCCTATTACAGGTTTTGCTAATTCTATAGCATCTGCTTCAATTGAGCATAAAAGCGAAGGCTTTGTACTTGGAGTGGCTGGAAATATGTTTCAACTAGCTGGAGCAATTGTTGTTTATGGAGTTTTTGCTGCTTTTGTAGTCGCCACAATTAAGATGACAATAACATGGTTGGGGGCGATGTAAATGCTTAAGGGGCATCAATCATGGATTTTTAATAATAGACCAACAATATTAGCTTCTGCAGCAGTTGGTGGTCCCTTTGAAGCTAATGGTGCTTTAGCCGATGACTTCGACATACTTCATGAAGACTTATGGCTTGGGCAGGATAGTTATGAAAAGGCTGAAAAGACTCTTATGGAACACGCTTGTGAAAGGGCGATTCAAAAATCAAAGGTAAAAAAAGAGGATATTAACTTTTTTTTTGGCGGTGACCTTATGAATCAAATTATCTCTAGCAGTTTTTCTGCTAGGACTTTGGGAATACCTTACTTTGGAATTTTTGGTGCTTGTTCTAGTTCCATGGAAGGGTTAGCACTATCCGCTCAATTAATAGATAGTAACGCTGCTAAATATGTTCTAACCTCTGCAAGTAGTCATAATGCAGCTTCAGAAAAACAATTTAGATATCCTACTGATTATGGTGTACAGAAACCACCAACTGCCCAATGGACAGTAACAGGAGCTGGAGCTGCAGTACTCGGAGCACATGGCCACGGTCCTAAAGTCACCTCCGCAACTATAGGAAAAGTAATTGATATGGGAATATCAGACCCTTACAATATGGGGGCAGCCATGGCACCAGCTGCTGTAGATACCATTGAGGCTCATTTTAGAGATTTAAACATTGATGCATCCTATTATGATGTTATTGCCACTGGTGATTTAGGAAAGGTCGGACATGAAATTGCTAATGCTCTATTTGAAAAGCATGGTATAGAAATGCCTCGGCACATATTTACAGACTGTGGTCTTTTAATATATAAAAAAGATCAGCCAGTTTTTTCTGGCGGCAGCGGCTGCGGCTGCTCTGCTACTGTAACCTATGGGCATTTTCTTAATCGTATGCGAAAGGGAGAATTAAAGAGAATATTAATTGTTGCAACTGGTGCTTTAATGTCTCCTATTTCCTTTCAGCAAAAGGAAAGTATACCTTGCATTGCCCATGCGGTTTCTATAGAAATGTAAAAAAGAAGGTGTGAGTTAAGTTATGGAAAAATTTATTTTTGCATTTATAATAGGTGGTTTGATTTGTGTTATTGGGCAACTTATAATGGATACTTTAAAGATTACCCCTGCACATACAACCTGTACGTTAGTTGTAATTGGAGCAATACTTGGAGGACTCGGCTTATATGATCCTTTGGTGAAGTTCGCAGGTGCAGGCGCATTTATACCTATAAGCAGCTTTGGAAATACCCTTGTAACTGCTGCTCTAGCTGATGCTCAGGAAACAGGATTTATAGGCATTTTCACTGGTGTTTTAAAGACTGTAAGTGCAGGAGTTTCCGCTGCAATAGTCTTTGGATTTATTTCTGCCATGGTATTTAAACCTAAAGGTTAATCATTCACTCTTCATTATTCATCCTTACTTGAAAGGAGGTGAAAAATATGACTGTAGGAACTCAAATGCAAAAAGCAATTGCTGGAATACAAAGTGCTGCTGCTACAATGAAAACTTTCTCTTTAGAAACTGAAGATCAACAAGCTAAGAACGATTTTAAAATGATTGCAGAGCAACTTGATTCTTCATTAGAACTTTTAAAAGGAAGACAAAAATACATAGAGGAACAAGAACCTCAATTTAAATCTTAATAAAAATGTATCCATCTACATGAAGTTTAAAAAGAAGAGGTTACATAACTGAAAAAGATGATTTCTGTACTTTTCAGAAATCATCTTTTTTAATGAATTATTCTTTTGAATTCGTATTAGGCACATGAAAATAAATAACAAGTCCAAAGTTGCCATGATTATTTTTCATCAGGCAAGGAGGCAAATTGCCCTCATAGCGGGCCTATCAGGTCAATTTGGCGACGAAGGATGATGGGAAATAAGCTGGCAAATGGACTTGTTATTTTTTTGAATGTGCCTTAACCTTTAACTATCAAATTTTTATAATATCCATTCATATTCATAAGTGCATCATGATTCCCCACCTCTAAAACTTTACCATTTTTTAAAACAATTATTATATCCGCATTTCTAATAGTTGAAAGTCTATGAGCAATTATAAGTGTAGTTCTTTCCTTTGCAATATTATCTATAGCTTTTTGAATTAATATTTCTGTTTGCGTATCAATATTTGCAGTAGCTTCATCCAGTACAAATATTGATGGGTTATGGGCAATTGCCCTCGCAAAGGATAGTAGCTGCCTTTCTCCGGCTGAGAAGCTACTTCCCCTTTCCATAACAGGTTCGTTAATTCCTTTTTCAAAGCTATCTGTAACTTCTTTGGCATGGGAAATTTCTAAAGCCTTCTCTATTTTAAGTTTTTCAATGGTGTCATTTAATGTAATATTTTTTTCAATTGTTCCTGAAAATAAAAATACGTCTTGAAGTACTACTGATATATTTTTTCTAAGATCTCTTTTTTTTATATTATTAATATTTATACCATCAATTAAAATTTCACCCTTTTGCACTTTATAAAATCCACTAACAAGACTTATTATTGTGGTCTTTCCTGCACCTGTCTCTCCAACAAAAGCGGCTGTTTGTCCTTTAGATATCTTGAAACTTACATCTCTTAGAATCCACTCCTTATCATTATAAGAAAACCATACATTTTTAAACTCTATATTTCCTTCAAAGCGATCAATATTAATTCCCGAATCTAAATCTTCTAGATTTTCTTCTTCGTCAAGTAATTCAAATATCCTGTCAGCAGATACTAGTGCTGATTGAATCGTAGTATAATTATCTGCCATATCGGAAATTGGAGTGAAAAATTGTTTTATATAAGTTGTGAATGCATATAATACACCTATGCTTAAAGTTTGATTGGAAATTTTGCTCATACCATACCATATTAAAATAGCTACAGCTAAACTTTGAAATACATCTGCTGCTGGTTTTAAAAAGCTATTCATCCATACTTGAAATAATGTAGCCTTAAAATATTCATTATTTAGCTCCTCAAATGCATCCTTTTTTTCCTTTTCTCCATGAAATATCTGTATAATTTTCATTCCTGATATATTTTCAGCCATGAAACCATTTATTTTTCCAATTAAGCTCTTCATTCTTACAAAATTTCTTTTTATTCTTGTCTTTAAAACAAATACTATCCCAAACATTAATGGAACTACACAAAAAGAAATCAAGGCAAGCTCAGCATTAATTATCACCATTGCATATATTATCCCAAATATCAAAAATACATCTTGAAAAAGGCTGATTAAAACATCTGTATACATTTCACTTAACGCTTCTACATCATTAGTAGCCTTTGTTATTAAGCTTCCAGATGAAGTTTTATCTAACACTCCAATCGGTAGTAATTGAATAGTTCTAAATACTTTCCCTCTTAACGTCTTCATTATATCTTGTCCCACTTTATTTATTAATGTCACTTGGACAATAGAAAAGAACCCGCCTACAACTACTACTGCAAAATATAATAATCCCATGGTTGTTATTGAATATAATCCCTTTTGCTTAACATGTTTTGTTAGAAAATCATCAATTACTAATTTTAAAATATATGGCTTCATCAATTGAACTCCAATTACTAAAATTACACATATACATGCTAAAGTAACCTTTTTTTTATAAGGCAGCATTAATTTTAACAATCTTCTTAAACTTTGAGTCTTAGGAGGCTTCATTTCCGAAATTATCGTCTTCTTCTTTGAATTGAGATTTGTAAATATCATAATATTGCCCCCTTTTTTCAATCAATTCTAAATGTGTACCTCTCTCAAATATCTTTCCATTATCAAGAACTATAATTTCATCAGCATCCATAACTTGTGATATTCTGTGCGCTATTATTATTGAAGTTTTGTTTTCTCTAGCTTTACGTAAATTTTCAAGAATTTTTGTTTCTGTAATAGTATCTACTGCTGAAAGAGCATCATCCAATAAAAGTATCTCAGGATTTTTAATTAAAGCCCTTGCAATAGAAATCCTCTGTTTTTGTCCCCCAGATATATTAATTCCTCTTTCCCCTATAACTGTCTCAAAACTATTGGGGAAATTCATGATACTTTCAAATATACAGCTATTTTTTGCTGCATCTACAACTTCTTCATGTTTATATATCTGTTTGAAAAATTTTATATTATCTGATATTGAAGCTTTAAATAAAAAATTATCTTGTGGAACAAAACCAAAATCCTCTCTGAGCGTCTTTAATGAATAATCATTTATATCTATTCCATTAAAAAATATAGTTTCCCTTGGAACATTATACATTCTTAATAATAAATTTACTAAGGTACTTTTACCTGAACCTGTCTTCCCTATAATTCCTAAGGTATGTCCTTTAGGAATTATTAAATTTATATTATTTAATACTGGTTCTTTTGAACCCGGATATGAAAAAGATAGATTTCTTATTTCTATATCACCCTCAGGAGAGGATTTTATAGAATTCAAAGGCTCTTTTATGTGTGATTCAGTGCTAAATATCTCGTTTAACCTATTTAAGGAAGCCATGCCCCTTTGAAATATTGTAATAACACGCCCTATTGAAATTATAGGAGCCATTATCATTGTAAGATATCCATTAAAAGCAATAAAATCCCCCAATGAAATCTCACTTTTTAAAACCATGCTCCCTCCAAGAATAAGATTCAATACAAAGCTTATTGTAAAACATATCTCAATTAATGGCGATAAATAAGACGATATCCGCACCATATCTAAGTTTGATTTTGCCATCGCTTCATTTAGTTCTTCAAAATTTTTAACTTCATCATCTTCTTGGACATACGCCTTAATTACCCTAATTCCATTTATATTTTCCTGTACCCTATCTGAAATTAATCCAAAGTTTTCTTGAACCTTGTTAAAACGCTTACGAACAATTTTCCCAATCTTAAACATTATAAATATAATAAATGGTATAGGTATTAATGATAAAAGAGTAACACTCCAATTTATAGCTTTTGACATTGAATAAATTGATATAACACATAATACAATTCCATTTATAGACATTGCTGTTGCAGGCCCAAAAGTCATTCTTACTGCATTTATATCATTTATAGCATAAGCGATTAAATCGCCTGTTTTTCTTGTTATATAAAATTCATGAGATAACTCTTGAAAATGACTAAAAAGTTCTTCTCTTAGCTTACATTCTAGGCTTCGTGCATTTCCAATTATAAGATTTCTCCATATATAACAACTTGCAAATGTGCCAAAAGCAATAAGAAGCATGAAACCAATATTTACATATACAGATTTTACATCAAAATTATTTGCCTTCAAAATATCAATTGTACTTCCAAGTATCTTAGGGAAAATGGTTTGAATATATGATGCAAGCAGCATAAATATTATTCCAACCAAATATGAAACTTTATGTTGTTTTATAAAATTAATTAATATCTTTTTACCCATATAGCACCTCCAATTTGAAGTTATAACTAAAAGTGAGTCTGATTTCCTTTCTTCAAAAAACACCATGCTTTCACTTCATATATCTTTTAACTGAATCTCTTTCAACTAGAACACTGTTTATTGTAATATTCTCATAAGGTTTATGAGGATTGCCAATTCCTTTTAAAAGAAGGGAAACTGCAACCTCACATGCATAATCAATATTTAATTCTAAAGTTGTTAGGGCTGGTATGGATAAGGACGACATTTCTGTATTTCCACTACCAATAACAGATATATCATTCGGTACTTTTATGCCATTTTCATATAAGAACTTTATAAGTTTTATAGCTGTATAATCCCATTGACATATCATAGCTGTTGGCGAATCCTTACTATTTATTAAGCTAAGAATCTTTTCTTCAAAATTTTCCTCATATATAAAAAATTCCTCTCTTACTTCTAGCTCATAATCTTCTAAAGCTGAAGTTATACCAATCACTTTTTCTTTATTTTTATATACGCTGCTATTTCCTAAAAATCCGATTTGTGTATGACCATTTTTAATCAAGTGCTCACATTGCTTATATCCACCATTATTAAAATTATACCAAACACTATCACAATCAAACGAAGGAGAATAGCCAGTATAAAAAACTTGATTCTTGATTTTATTGGAAATAAAATTTACATATTCATTTTTAAATCTACCTATAAATATAATCCCATCAAAATGAATTCCTTTTTGAATTTTATATGGCAAATAAAGTTCATCTTGATGATCCTTATCTACGAATTCCAAATCATACTCACACCCCGATTTTTGAATTGCTCTTTCAATTCCTTGAACCATATGACTATAATTACTCGTATCTTGTACAAATGGTTTTTGATGAAGCACTAAAATTTTTATATCATGATTACTTTTAACTTTGAAATACCCCATTTCTTTTGCTTTACATATAATTTTATTTCTTAGTTCATCACTCACTCCAGCTTGGCCTGAAAGTGCTCTGCTTACAGAAATTGTTGAGACTTCAAGAACTTTAGCTATATCTGAAATTTTAACTTTATCACTTTTCATAAGATACACCTCCTAAATTTATTTATCTTATCAGTTCATTATTACGTTAATAAATTAGCAATATTACGTTATATTTTCAAAATATATAACGCAATATTATAATTATACTAAAGTTATGAATTATAGTAAACATATTGAATAAACTCTGTGTAAACTTCTAACCTACCTAAAACATAATCAAAAAAAGCATTTCGTTAATGTACAATCTGCCTTAAAGCAGTTTTATATCAACGAAATGCTTATTTATAATTCATAGGTACAATCAAAGAATGCTAGTTCATTGTACCTTATTCATTTTCATTTAATAATATACTAAATTGTCTTAATCCATGAATCATCTTTTCTACATCTTCTGGCTCAGTATTCTTTATAGACTCAGATATGAAATCACCCATAAATTCTTTTTTCATTTTACATATATCATTATCTTTTTTAAATTCTTCAGAAATTGATAACTTTACAATTCTACGATTATCTTTTGGAATTTCTCTTGTTACAACACCTTGTTTTTCTAAACGGTCAACTATACCTGAAACTGTACTTTTAGTTAAACCCATATGCTCGCTTAAAGCATGGAGAGTTATTGACGGCATTACATGTAAATGAAATATAACGCCTAACTGCTGAGCCGTAAATCCATATTTCTTTGCGCTTTTCTCAAATTTAGAACTAAGAGCTTTTTTAATACTTCTAAATATTTCAATTATCTCATCTGCTTGTTTTTGAACTAATTCATCATTTGTATTAGGTAAATTTTTTTGAAAACTCACTATATTCACCTTCCTAATTTAAGTTTCCGATTTTATCTTTTAGTTCTCATGAATAAAGTTAAAATCAAAGCTGCTGCTACTGCTACTACTGTTACTGTAACAGCATATGCCATACCATCTACAGCTGCCTGCCCTTGTATTATTTGCGTCAAATTAGATACAGCAGTGACTTTAGCCAAACTTTGCGACATACCTGAATGCATATATAATTTTGTTAGTGTACTTATCATATCATTTGATGCCTTATTATAAACATTAATTTGTTCTGCTAATTTAGCATAATTGTAATCGCTTCTTCCTTGCATAAGTGTAGACATTATAGTTACACTAAGTGCACCTGCAACCTGTCTTACAGTATTATTAAGAGCTGATGCCCTTGAAACTAATTCTTTTTTTACAGCATTCATTCCAGCAGTACTAATCGGCATCATAGCAAGCCCTAACCCAACCCCTCTGATGCTGGTAATTAATATTATATACTCTTTACTTGAATTCATGTTTATAGCATTTGCAAGTTCATAAGAAGTAATACCTAATATTATAAGTCCAGGTATTACAAGTGGTTTTGGACCAAATTTATCAAACAAACTACCACTTACAGGCATGAGAACTCCCATTACCAAAGCAGAAGGTAACATAATAAGACCAGCCTCCATAGGCGTATAACCTCTTATGTTTTGTAAAAACATCGGCAATATGTATGATGATCCCATAAGTGCCAACGTTAAAACGCTAGTTATCATTAAACTTATACTAAAATCAAACAGCTTAAGAACGCGTAAATCTAATAAAGGATTTGGATGTGTAAGCTCATTTACTATAAATAATATAAGACTTAGAATACCAAGAGTCATTAGTATTGGATTCTCTAACTTGGTCCAATCAATTGTAGAACCTTCCCCAAGTACATATAATACACTTACTAATCCAATTGTGACAGATAAGAATCCTATTATATCAAAGCCTTTAAGCGGCTTTCTTTCCGAATCTTTTAATAAAATTCCTCCCAATATTACTCCTACTACGCCTATAGGAACATTAACATTAAAAATCATTCTCCAATCCAGCTTTTCAATAATAAATCCACCAAGTGTTGGTCCTATAGCAGGTGCAGCCATCGCTGCTATTCCCCAGAATCCAAGAGCAAGACCTATCTTTTCTCTAGGAAATAAACTATATATTATCGACATTCCTACTGGCATTATCATACCACCACCAATTGCTTGAAGTACACGGAATCCTATCATAGTTCCCCCACTCCAAGCAAATCCGCATAATAATGATCCCAACGAAAACATCCCTAAAGCAAACATATATATTTTTTTAGCTCCAAAAGTATCCTGAAGATACCCTGTTAATGGTATAATAGCTCCCAATGTTAATGAGTAAGCTGTTATTATCCATTTAGCATCATCTACTGGCATACCAAAAACAGCCATCATCTTAGGAAGAGCAATATTAACTATACTACTATCAAGTATAGACATAAAGGTTCCTATTACAACTACCCCTAGTCCTAACCAACTATTTAACAACCCATGTTTATTCTCTTCCATAATATATCACCTCATTATTTAACATGAATCTTAATAACTGCATTAGTTCCTGGAAGTATTTTAGTATCAAATTTATCTAGCTCAATCTTTACTGGTATTCTTTGAACTACTTTTGTAAATGTACCACTTGTAGATGATGGTAAAAGTGATAAAGCTGAATTTGCAGCTTCTCCTATAGATTTAACTTTTCCAGTAAATTTTTGTGAATCATATTCATCTATAGTAATCTCAACTGGTTGTCCAATTTTTACTTTTCCTAGTTTCGTTTCTTCGATATTTGCAGTTACATATAACTTACTAGGATCTATTAAAGTAATAAAACTTTGACCTGCTGCTAAAAGTTCTCCAACTGTTCCTTGCTTTTTTACAACTACACCGTCAACAGGTGACCTCATCAAGGCTTGTTCAACACTTGTATCTGGGAGTCCATTCATATCTTGACGCCCTAATATTTCATTTTTGGTAACTGTATCTCCCTCATCCACATTAAGTTCTAATAATTTACCTGAAATTTGAGGCGTTACACTAACTAAATCCGCACTAACTGTTGCATCGTCAGTTGAAACATAATATGTATTTTCATACCAATAATAAGATACTATACCACCTAATGCTACCACAATTGTTATTAAAATTCCAATAATTAATAATTTACGTTTTTCCTTCATTTCAAAATCACCTCTTCTCTTATTCTTTTAGTCCAACTTCTGCCAACATTCCTGGTTTTAACTGGGACTTTGGATCAGATAAAGTTACTTTAACTAAAACATTTCTACTTTGAGAATTTAACTTAGTATTTATCACTGATATTTTTCCATCAAATTCTGTATTATCTACTTCAGCTACTTTAACAACCACATCTTGTCCCTCCTGAAGTTGACCTACAACATCTAATGGTGCATAAGCATTTACACATAAAGCATCCGCATTAGATATTGAAGCCAGAGTTACACCTGGAGAAGCCATTTCACCAACATTAATACTTTTAGCATTTACCACACCTGAAATTGGCGATGTAATTACTCCATTACTTAATGCTGTTTGTGCAGTTTTTAAAGCTGCCTGTGCTTGTTCAACTTGAGCCTTATAAACATCTATGCTTGTTTCTGTTGCACCCTCTTTAAGCATATTCAACTGTTCTTCTGCAGATTTTTTCTGCGCTTCTGCTGCTACAAGCTGCTGCTGTGCAGCTTCTAATTGTTGCTGAGTATTTGCACCTGCTTCAACTAAAGCTTTTGTACGTTCATAATTTTTATTTGCAACGTCATAACTTTCATTTGCACTATCCAATGCTGCTTGTGCCTGATCAATTTGTTCAGGACGTGTACTGTTCATAGCATTAGTTAAAGTGGCATTTGCAGTATTTACTGCTGCTTGAGCTTGATCTACTTGTGCCTGTAAATCTTGTGTGTCCAATTTAATAACGGCATCTCCTGCATTTACCTTTGCACCAATATCAACTAAAACTTCTGAAACTCTAGCTGAGATTTTTGAAGCTATATTTACTTGATCATCTGAATCAATTTTTCCTGCCATAATATATTTATTTTTAGTTTGGCCCGTAGTATTTTCAGTGGTTTTAGAAACATTATTTAAATTTGAACTATTAGTTGAACTACAACCACTTATACTTAACATTGCTACTATCACTAAGCCAACTAACATAGTCTTTTTCATATTAATCCCCCTTATGCGAATAATTTTCACACTTATTGTTCGTATACTGACATTTATCATTATATACCTAATAATTTAAATCTTCAAGAAAAATATTCTATAAAATCTGCTAAAATTTATTACCTTACTAAAAGGTAGAGTTTTAATGCTTAATATATATTAGATAATCTAAAAATTTAACGGAACATAAAACCGTACTATTTTCACAGTACGGCTAAATCTTTTATTTACAAATATTCCTTTGTATAAAATACACAAGATATTTATTTCAAATATAAATATTACCTCTTTGAAATATTATCTCCTATTTTTTTTATAAATTTTAAAAATTCTTCTCTTTCCTCATAAGTATCTAGAGATGTTATTATCTTCCCGTAGACTTCTTCTTCAAATTTAATATGCTCATCCTGTACTATTTTACCTTGTTCAGTAAGTTCTAATCTATAAGATCTCCTATCTCTTTTACTAATAGCTCTAGAAATAAGGTTACGTTTTTCTAATCTATCAATTATACTAGTTAGCGTACTTTTAGGAAGATTTAAAACTTCTATAATATCTTTTATAATAACATCTTCTTTTTCAGAAATAATTCTAATAATAGCAAGCTCTGTAGTACTTATTTCTTTCATATTTTTATATTTTGCTTCTGTTTCTTTGTAATTAGATTCTGTAAGCATACGATGCCATAATCTATTTAATTCATTAACTTGTCTTTTGCACTCTTTATCCATATTGTCACTCCAAAATTTGTTATGATTTATTTATTATTTTAGCATTAATCGCAAAACTCTTACAATTTATTTTTTTAAAGTTAAATGATTCAAAGCCACATTTTATCAAAAGTTCTTCTATTTCTTTCTTTGAATATATTTTATAATCACCATTATTAGATATTTTAAAGAATATATTTAGTGCTTGTCTAAAAATTACTAGTGCTGTTGGATCTCCGATAATTAATGTTCCTGTCCTCTTTAATACCCTTTTTATTTCTAATAAAACTTTTTCCGGATTTGGGTAATGGTGAAAGGATGCATTACATACAACAACATCAAAGGAATCCTCTTCCCATGGAATATATTCTGAATCGCCTATCTTTAGTTCAGCCTTATTCCCAAGATTTTTCCTAGCTGTTTGAATCATGTTTTCTGAGATATCCAATCCATATAGACTCAAATCATTATTTGCAACTAGCCTCCTCAAAACATTTCCCGTACCGCATCCAACATCTAATATTTTTTTAGGTTTTGCTTTCATTATCCTACTAACAATTTCATCATACATTGGAGCTACAAATTTTCCATCTCCACGCTCATCATAAATTTCAGCCTGCTTATTATAATTCATCTTTGAATTTTCCTTAAAAATATTTTTATTACTTTCCATATTAATCCCTCCACCAAACAATAATACTATAAATGTATAGTACTATATTCGTACTATACATTTATAGTATTACTTTGTTAATTAAAATTCAACCATTTTTTGTATATTTTTTATCTAACTAATATATATAACCGTGCCACCATCACAGCCACGTTTTTCATTAGGAATCCGAAAGAAAATAACAAGTCAAAGATTCTGATGATATTTTGCACTAGGCGAAGAACCATAACCCGCTCATAGCTAGCTATATAAGGGTTGTGGTGATAAAGCATATCACAAAACAAACCAGAATATGACTGGTTATTTTCATGAAGATCCCTTATTTATACATATAAAATTTTATCTAAAATAATTATTTATAAATCATTTACAGTTTCCTTAACATATTTCTGTTAATTGTTTTATGTTTTATGATCTATCTTCCCATTTTCTTTTTGCTTTCATTACATTTTCTATACTAAGATGTGTTTCTTGTAATATTTCCCCCATTCCACAGCCTTTATCAAGCATTTCCTTCGCTTTTTCCATAGCGCTTTCATGTTCACCTTTTTTCAATTCGCTCATTAGAAAATTCCTCCTTTATATTATATTTAATTTGAAATTTAGTATAACCTCAAAGGTAAATTATTATTCTAATAATAAGATGTTTAGCTATTAGATAAAATCGATGAAAATCACAAAATTATAGAAGAAGTATCATTAACTTATTCTCTTCCTCTATAATTTTGTGATTATTTTCTATTATATTATGTTATTTATTAAATGCTTTATCGTAATCTGCTAAAAACTTTTCAATACCTGCATCTGTAAGTGGATGTTTTATCATTTGCATAATTACATTGTATGGTATTGTAGCTATATCAGAACCTGCCTTAGCACATTCTAATACATGAATTGGATTTCTAACACTTGCTGAAATAATTTCTGTTTCTATTCCATGAACACTAAATATTTCTGCAATATCTTCAATTAATGTAATTCCAGTACTTCCAATATCATCTAATCTTCCCAGAAATGGACTTACATAACTAGCACCTGCTCTTGCTGCAAGTAATGCTTGAACTGCCGAGAAAATTAAAGTTACATTTGTCTTAATCCCTTCTTTGCTTATAATACTTACAGCTTTTAAGCCTTCTTCACACATTGGAATTTTAACAACCATATTTTTGTGAATTTTAGCTATTTCACGTGCTTCCTTAACCATTCCATCACATTCCATAGAAATAACTTCTCCACTAATTGGTCCATCAACTATACTTGTGATTTCTTGTATTACTTCATTAAAATCCCTACCTTCTTTTGCTATAAGGGATGGATTAGTTGTTACCCCACAGATAACGCCTAAAGCATTGGCTTTCTTTATTTCCTCTATATTAGCTGTATCTACAAACATTTTCATTATGAACACTCTCCCTGTTTTAAAATATATTTTATTATTTATTTTTGATCATTTACAGAATCATCCATCAAAATTCCAAGAAACCGAAACACAATATGTTACTTATTTCGGTAAGTTACACATAATTCTAAGTTTTAGTTTGGATATCTATTTCCCTAATATCTTATTTACTTCTTCAATGATAGCTTCACTTGTAAGCTTATACTTTTTCATTAATTCATCTGGAGTTCCCGATTCTCCAAAGGTATCTTTTATTCCAACCATTTTTACAAGCGTAGGAAATTCATCGCATACTACTTCTGATACCATAGCTCCAAGTCCACCTATAATTGAATGTTCTTCTGCTGTAACTATTCCTTTAGTTTCTTTTGCAGCTTTTATGATTATTTCTCTATCTATTGGCTTAATAGTTGAAATGTTTATAACTCTCGCTTTAACACCTTGGCTCTCTAATGTTTTTGAAGCTTCAATAGCTTTTTGAACCATCATCCCTGTTGCAATAATAGCTACATCGTTACCTTCTCTTATTTGAACACCCTTACCTATTTCAAACTTATAATTTTCATCAAATATATCTTCTGTATTACATCTTCCAAATCTCAAATATACAGGGCCATCAAATTCTGCTGCTACCTTTGTTGCAGCCATTGCTTCTCTATGGTCTGCTGGAACTATTACAGTCATGTTAGGAAGTGAATTCATAAGTGCAATATCTTCAATTGATTCATGCGAACCACCATCTTCTCCAACTGTTATTCCTGCATGAGTTGCTGCTATTTTAACATTTACCTTTGGATAACAGATTGAATTTCTTATTATTTCAAAAGCTCTTCCTGTTGCAAAAACTGCAAATGTACTAGCGAAAGGTATATTTCCTACATTTGCAAACCCTGCTGCCATCCCCATTAAATTTTGTTCTGCAATTCCTGCATTAAAAAATCTATCTTTAAATTCTAATTTAAATCCATTTGTCTTTGTTGACTTAGAAAGATCAGCATCAAGTACCACAACTTTCTCGTTTTCACGTCCTAGTTCAACTAAAGCCATACCGTATGACTCTCTTGTAGCTTTTCCCATTTATTTAATCCTCCTTTTATTATGCTATTAGATCCAAAATTGAATCTAATTAACCCATAATATCTTTTATAGCTTGTTCTTTTTCTTCCTTATTTGGAGCTTGGCCATGCCATCCAGCTTGATTCTCCATAAAGCTAACTCCACTGCCTTTTACTGTCTTAGCAATTACTACAGTTGGTTTTCCTTGAACTTTACCTAAATTTGAAAATGCTTCGTCAATTTTATCAAAGTCATTTCCATCTTCACAATAAACCACGTTCCAGCCAAAGCTTTCAAATTTTTTATCTAATGGTGCAATCCCCATTACTTCTTCATTTTTTCCATCAATTTGAAGACCATTATAATCAACAATTGCAATTAAGTTATCTAATTTATAATGAGCTGCCGCCATTGAAGCTTCCCAAACTAATCCTTCTTGAAGCTCTCCATCCCCTAGAAGTACATATACTTTTGCATTATTTTTTTGATTTCTAAGACCTAAAGCCATACCCACTGCATTTGATATTCCTTGTCCAAGTGACCCTGCGGAAACATCAACACCTGATATATGTTTAGAATCTGGGTGTCCTTGAAGAAGTGCTCCTATTTTTCTAAGCTTGTTTAATTCTTCTTTTGGGAAATATCCCTTTTCTGCAAGTACAGCATAAAGTGCTGGAGCTGCATGTCCTTTACTTAAAACAAATCTGTCTCTATTAATGTACTTAGGATTTTCAACTTCTACATTCATTTTTTCATAGTATAAATAAGTTATTATATCTGCACAAGACAGTGAACCTCCTGGATGTCCTGACTTTGCTTCATAAATCATTTCAATAATATTTTTTTTAATCTCCTTTGATAAAGAAATCAATTCTTGTTTATTCATCTTTTCACCAACCAATCTATCGCATTTGAATACTTATAATCCTCTTCTAACCTAATGCTTTTTTAAACTTTTCGTCCATAAATAGTTTTGCATTTTTAATTACATCTTTCCAATCTTCATTTCCTATATACCAAAACTCTGCAGTAAACTTTCTTACTCCAAGCTCCCATGATTTTTTTATAATTTCTTCAAAATTTACATGTCCAGTACCAAAAGTAATTTCTCTGAATTTCCCTGGTACAGTTTCTTTTAAGTGAACTGCTGCAATATGACCCTTTCCCTTTGAAAAATCCTCTGATGCACTACTTCCACATTCTAAGGTTGCATTGGTTACATTTCCACAGTCGGGATAAATTTGAAGATAAGGAGAATCAACTAATTTAACAAATTCCATAGCCTTCTCAACAGTATTCATAAAGTCAGTTTCCATTGTTTCAAAAGCAAGAATTACACCCTTACTAGCGGCAATTTCAACAGCTTTTTTTAAATTTTCTTCAAAGTACTTTCTTGTTGTTTCATTTCCTTCTTCATAATAAACATCATATCCAGCTAATTGAATTATTTTTATTCCTAAATCATCAGCAAACTCAATAGCTTTCCTCATTATTTCCATTCCCTTATTCCTAATATTTTCATCCATGCTTCCTAATGGATATTTTCTATGTCCGCTAAGACACATAGTTCTAATTTCAACCCCAGACTTAAACATTAATTCAATAAGGGCTCTTTTATCACCTTTAGACATATATAATCTTGATAACTTTTCTTCTGTTTCATCTATGCTTATTTCAACAGTATCAAAGCCACACTCTTTTGCACAATTCAACTTTTCTTCCCAAGTCAAATAGTTTGGCATAGATTTCTCATATAATCCTAAACTATACTCTTTCATAAGCTCACCTCTTTCTAATTTTGTCCATAATAAGCATTTGGCCCATGTTTTCTTTTAAAATGCTTTTCTATTAAATCTTGTGGCATTTGCTTTGCAGTATGATTACTTAAAAGTTCAGTGTTTAATGCCATCATTGCCACTTCTTCAAGTACAACTGCATTATGAACAGCATCTAATGCATCTTTTCCCCATGTAAAAGGTCCATGATTTTTTACTAAAACTGCTGGTACATGACTTGGATTTAAATGATTAAATGTCTCTACAATGACGCCACCAGTATTGTATTCATAATTGCTGTTTATCTCTTCCTTAGTCATGTCTCTTGTGCAAGGTATCTCATTATAGAAATAATCTGCCTGCGTTGTACCGTATGGAGTAATACTCTTCCCTGCTTGTGCAAATATAGTTGCATATCTTGAATGAGTATGAACAATTCCTCCAATATCATGAAAATCATTATATAATTTCATGTGAGTTGGTGTATCTGAGGATGGTTTATATTTTCCTTCTACTACATTTCCATCTAAATCTACTACAACCATATCTTCTGGCTTCATAACTTCGTATTCCACACCAGATGGCTTAATTACAAAAAGTCCTTTTTCTCTATCTATAGCTGAAACATTTCCCCATGTAAAAGTTACAAGATTATATTTTGGTAAAAGCATATTTGCTTCATAAACTTTTTTCTTCAATTCTTCTAACATTTAGGCCCCTCCACTTTCTTATTTTTCTTATCACTTTAATCGGAATTAATTTTATATCTATGTCTAATTTACTATAAATTTTAAGCATGGATTTTTATATTAGCCATGCTCACAAATCTTAATATATATTTAATTCCAATCAATCATTTTCTGCAAAATATTTATTTTAATATATATTACTTTTGTCATGGATATATATTTTTGAATTATTTATAAAATATAAGTTACTCCCTTACTCCCTTACTACTGTATATACTGCAGCTTCATTCTTTGTATGGTTAGCCGAAACAATTAAATCACAATCTTTCAAATTGATAACTGTCACATTTGCTGGACCAGAACCTTTTTCGATAATTGTTTCTTGACATTTTCCATCAACCCATTGAATATAGAATAATTCAGAATCTACACGTCTTACTCCACCAACAAAACTTGGTACACCGCATAGGGTTGTCCCTACCAAAGTATGAGCAAAATCAATTTCATGTGGATAATTATAAATTTCAGTATACTTTCCATCAATAAGCTTATAAATCTTCATTGAATTTCCATGAAATGGTTCAATAGTCATCAATTCATCTTGACCATCACCATCTAAATCACACCAAGCAACTTCACTAATTCTACCTTCCATTAGATGATTAACTTGCCATTCTCCATCTTTGCTTGGGATTACTTCAAATACTCCTTGATCACATCCAAAAGTACCACGTGGTTTTCCATCTACCATATGATGAGTATAACCATGATTTCTATATAAATCTTTTTTAAGAACTTTTAGATCCAATCCATTGGTTGGCACTTCTGGTAATCTACCATAATATATAGTTCCCGGATGGTTCCAATCATCTTTAGATGCTTTTAAATCAGCTATTGTAGCTGTAACAACATAGATTTCTCCATCAACATCCCATACATCAAAACGATGTAAATATGGTAATTTAATAACAGTTTCAATAACCCATTCACCATCTACTAAATGTCCCCATACTAAACGAGCACTACTTGGACTCTCTTTTAAATAGAAGTCACGAACAGCTAAAAATTCATTTTTTCGATTTGGAATAGGAATAATTGACATACATCCTCCACCATTATCCCAAACTGTTTGACGATGATTAAAATCTTTACCACTATATGCATAACAAGGATATCCCTTTTCTTCAGAAGCTACGAACAAATTCAACTCATCATCTATCTCCATATAACTTGCTGAATATGCACGATACATTTCATCCAAGTGCTTTTTTATAATTTTCATATTCCATTCACCTCAACTCACATTTATCTATCTTAATTTCCATCTTTTCCATAAATAAAAAACTTCTATATTTTCCTTATTTGATAAACATATTTGCTAAATCTTAAGTGAATATCTTAACTAGAAATAATAAATATTTTTATGCAGAAGGCATTTGAAAATGAGCTGTTAAAGGTTCTTAGTTGTAGGTTGTTCCACTTTAGCTTGTCACACTGAAAGTGGGAGCAAGCTAAATTGGGTACAACCTGCAACTTAGAACCTTCAGCGATATTTTCATAGTCCTTCAGAATAAAAATATTTATGATTTCGGTAAGTTACCATCTAAATCTTGCACTGTTTATCTATGTGATCTATTTTTTATTTACTACTTGTGCTAAAATCTTTTCTTCCATTTCTTGTTCTGATAAGATATTTTTTAATCCTATTATTATAGTTCCTGATTCTTCTGCTCTTTTAAAGTTTGATTTTAATACTTCAGAGCAAAATACAACGTCAAAACTTGATGCTTGGCTTTTAGCTTCCCCTACACTATTATGTTGAACTGTTACATCAATACCTAATTTTTTGAACACTTTATTTATTTTCATCTTTATTATTTGGCTTGAACCCATTCCACTCCCACAAGCTGCAATTACTTTTAACATATTAACACACATCCTTTTTATTTATTTTCTTTTAAAATATCAATTTAATTTTGGTTTATACTATAAATGTTATATAAGAAATTATGTTGGTATCTAAGTTGTAATAATTTGAAAATTACAACTTAGATTTTATATTTCTATTAATTACCTAACTTATTCAATTTTATGCTTTTTCTACTTCACTTAGATACTCATCGTAGTCTTCTGCTATTTTAAAATAGCCTTTTTTATTTCTAAGATATTGGAATTGTGGTATTGCAAGCAATGCTATAACTGCAAGTCCAAATCCTACGTATGTGAAGTTCTTCATCAAAACTCCAATTACTGGCCATACTGTATCAAAATCAAAGTTTCCATGCCATCCACCAAATTGTGCTAACCCAAAATAGTAAGCTGCAAATGCTCCACCTAGTACTTGAATAATTCCTGATGCAAAAGGAATTATCATAGCTGCTTTTAATCCACCTTTTCTATTTGCAAATACTGCAAATGTTGCATTATCAAAAAATACTGGTACGAAACCTGTAATTATTAATACTGGACTATGGAATACTACTAATCCTATTATTGATATAAATTGTCCTAATGCTCCAAATAAGAATCCAATTGTTACTGCATTAGCATGACCGAATCCATATGTTGCTGCACAGTCAACAGCTGGCATTGATCCTGGTAAAAGTTTATTTGAAATACCTTGGAATGATTCAGTAAGTTCTCCAACGAACATTTTAACTCCAAGTTGTAATATACTTAAGTAAACTGCAAAATCCAATGATTTTTCCATTATATAAAATATAAAACTTCTATCTGCTGCAAAGCCTGTGTCTATTTTATGCAATAAGTCTGGTCCTAATATTCCCATAATTATTCCGAAGAAGAACATCATTAGTACACCAGTTGCAACAACGTTATCATTAAATATTGCTAAAAATCCTGGTAATTCAAGATGTTCAATTGATTTTTCCTTATTACCAATTTTTCCCGCAATTTTGTCTGTAAGCCAAATTCCAAACATTTGTTGATGCCCAACTGCAAATCCGCCACCTTCAGTTAATTCTTGTGTAGCTTCAACTGTAAGGTTTGATGATACTGCCCAATAAGCGCCAAGTAACAATCCAAGCATAATTACTGCTTGTGTATCTATTATATTTGGGAAACAGAATAATACCATCCATAAGGCTGTTGAAGATTGTTGAACCATTATGTGACCTGTAATAAATACTGTTCTTACTTTTGTAACTTTTCTAAACATTACTAATACTATGTTAAAAATAAATGCTATTAATAGTACTATCATCATAAGTGAAAAGGATCTACCTATATTTTCTATAGCTGATTGTGCTGCTGTTTGACCAAAATAAGGATCAATAACTGCAGCTGTTAAATTAAAACGATCTTTTAATCCTGCTAGTATTGGACGGAAGTTGCTTACAAGTCCTCCAGATGCTACATTTAAAATTAAATAACCAACTATTGCTTTTATAAAACCTGCTATTGCTTCATAAATTGGACGTCTTAACAATAAGTAACCTATAAGTACTATAAAACCTACAAAAAATGCTGGATTTGTTAAAACATTCACTTGGAAAAATTTCCATATACCCAATAATATCTCCATTTTAATTCCTCCTACTTTTTATAAAATTATTTATAATTTTCCTTTGATTTATAGGGCTTTTCTTTTGATAAATTTAAACGTTCATAATTTATACAGCCTTAGCTTTCAACATTTCAACTATTGCTTCTAAATCTTCTTTACATTCTGCTGCAAGCAATTTGTCAACTACTGCTTCATCTTCAACTAAACCAACCATGTTAGATAAATTTTGTAAATGTACTTCATTATTTGTTGAAGCTAATACAAAAAATAATCGAGCATCTTGTTCTGGATCATCACTAAAATGAACCGGATTTTTAGTTCTCATAAAACACATTGCTGTTTCATTAACACCTACAACCCCTTCTTGTGCATGTGGAATGCAGATATTTGGTGCTATAACTATGTATGGTCCATATTTTTTTACATTTGATATTATTGCATCTACATACGCTTCTTCTATAGCTCCGTCATTTATTAAAGGTTTACAAGAAGCTTGAATTGCATCTTCCCAATTTTCAAAACCTTCATGGAATGAGATTCTATTTTTATCAATTAATTCCTTTAACATTATTATTTTTCCTCCTTATTATTTGTGTAGAGGGTTAACCTTTAACCCTCTATGAATTCTATTATAACATTGATTTAAATGGTAGATCTGGTTCTATTGCAAATGCATCATGGAATCCTCTATCATGGTGATATTGCATTTTATCCTTATCGTTTGGATAAACGAATTTACCGCCAACTTCCCAAATAAATGGTTTGAATTTATATTGTAGTCTATATTTTCTCATATTCCATAAAGTTATAATTTCTTGTGTATCAGCCATAAAATTTGTCCAGATATCATGATGGAACGGAATAATAACTTCAGTGTTTAAGCATTCAGCCATTCTTAACATATCAATAGATGTCATTTTATCTGTCATACCTCTTGGATTTTCACCAAATGATCCCAATGCAACATCGATTTTATGATCATTACCATGTTTTGCATAGTAGTTAGAATAATGTGAATCACCACTATGATATAAGTTACCACCTGGAGTTTTAAAAAGATAATTTACAGCTAACTTATCCATATCTCTTGGCATTTTATCTTTTAATGTTGTACCTTTTGGAGCTGTAACAAGCTCAGTACGGTCAAAAGAATCAAGTGCAACAATTTCTGTATCTTTAATTTTCACTACATCACCAGGTTTTACAACTACACACTGTTCTTCTGGAACTCCCCAGCCTAACCAAATATCTACACAAGCTTGTGGTCCAATAAACTTAACATCTTTAGAACAATTTTGAATTACTGCTGCAGCCACATTGGCATCAATGTGATCACTATGATCGTGTGTAGCTAAAATCGCATCAACTTCTTTAATTTTAAAAGGATCAATAACACAAACCGAGTTTCTTAAATTCGGTTGCATTGCTACACAACCAATCATTCTTTGATGTTGATGTTGCGATGCCATCAATGGATTTGCTTTTGTTTTCTTTCCTGAATTAACCCATAAATCAACGCATATATTTGCATTTCCTTCTGATTTAAGCCATATACCTGTACATCCTAACCACCACATTGCAAATGTACCTGGTTTTACTTCTTCTTGTTCTATTTCTTCATTAAGCCATGTACCCCATTCTGGAAATGTGTTTAATATCCAAGACTCTCTTGTAATTTCATTTACTTTTGCCATTTTAATCTCTCCTTTATAAATAATATTAATTAATTCCTCTTTAATTTTTATTGTTTTTACAAAATCCAAAATGTTTTAATAACTAATTTATCTTTTGTAAAATTTATCATTTTACCGTTTTGAACTTTGTGATTTATTTTTTGATTTTTTCGTTCTGTTCATGTTTTTATAATACACCAACAATTCAAAAAGTTCAACCTTTTTTTGAATATTTTTATCATTTTATTTTTTTTGATCATTTTTATTGAACTTTTTGAACGTTTGTATTATAATTGTTTTAGATTGATAATAATAATGATTATTTAAATGATAAATCATTGCCTCAATTGAAAATATTCTATAATTATATTCATAACATAAAAAGGAGGAGCGATTAAAATGAAAAAGAACCAAGGTATTGTATCTAAAAGAAGAGAAAGAATTTTAGATTATCTCACTACTAACGAAACAATCAACACCAATGAGTTAGCAGAAAAGCTAAACATATCTCCTCTTACATTAAGAAGAGACTTGCAAGCGTTAGACGACGAAGGTTTAATAGTAAGATATTATGGCGGTGCAAAATTAGCAACTGATTCTGATAATACTGGTGATTTAAGTTCAGATAAAGATACATCCGATTCAGAATTTATTAAGAAAAAGCATGCGATTGCAAAATATGCAGCTGAAATAATTAACGATGGAGATACGATATTCATAAATTCCAGCTCAACGGCGCTTTTAATATTAGAATATTTAGGCGATAAACGAGTTTATGTTGTTACAAACAATGGCAAAGCTCTGCAATCAACTATAGGTCCTAATATCGAATTAGTTTTGACTGGTGGGCAAGTATATGAAAGGAAGCAATCTTTAATTGGTGAATTTGCTACTTATATTCTTTCTAAAATAACTGCTGATAAATGTTTTTTAGGTGTAAGCGGTATAGCTTGTGATTCAGGCATTAGCACATCAGTTCTTCAAGAGACCTTAGTTAACCATGAAATGATAAATCGTTGCAGCGGACCCGTTTATATTCTTGCTGACAGTACTAAAGTAGGAAGACATCATAATTTTTCTAGCGGTGATATAAGTGAAGTATCTCATTTAATAACAGATTCTAATATTAAGGACAGCGATATAGAAGAATTCGAAGAAAAAGGTATTACTGTAATAAAAGTAGCTGATGAATAAATTCATTTCAAACAATAAGCATTAGTATATCTTTCATTACTACTTTACTTAGAATTTATCTTTTGAAATTCTTTAAAACACTATTCGTCTATCCAGTTTTCAAAAATCTACTAACAAAAAGCAGAAGAAGGTTTATACTATAATATATAACCTCTTCCGCTTTTTCTATTATATAACACCACTTATTTTTTTGAATGTGCCTAATAACTTCTATATCAATATATATCTTAAAATTTCATCCTCATCAACAATCTTCTTAGCAAATACCCTATTTTCGTCAACATGAATATAAGTGTATCTATTAGGTTTTATTGATGGAGAAATATCTATAGCTTTCTTAAAGTCTTCTTTTCTCATCTTTAAAGTTTTAACATATTCAAAAAAACCAGTTTCCTTTAATACTTTAGATATTCTTTCAAACCTATGATTTTGTACCTTAGACATAATATAAGTTGCAATTCCAACTTGTATACCATGCAGCTGTGGCACTTCAAGAAATTTATCTAATGCGTGAGAAATTAAATGTTCAGAACCTGAAGCCGGAGAGCTATCTCCTGCTATCTCCATAGAAATACCATTTAAAGTTAATGAGTCTACTAACTCTTTCAAAAATAAATCATCCTTAATAGTTTTAAATTCAGTTCTCACAAAACTATTTACTGCCTTTTTAGAAATCATAGTTGCAAAGTCATCAATAACTACCTTTCCATGTTCCTCTTCAAATTTCCAATCATATAAGGCCGTAATATTTGATACTAAATCTCCAATTCCTGAATATATAAATTTCTCCGGTGCTCCTTTAATAACATCAATATCTACTATTATTCCATAAGGAGTTTTAGCTGGAAGGGACATACGTCTTCCATTGACCAAAAGTGAAGCTCCAGCACTTGAAAACCCATCATTTGAAGTTGAAGTTGGTATACTAATAAAAGGTAACTTTTTTAGAAAACTCATATATTTTACTGCATCTATAACCTTTCCTCCGCCCACTCCAATTAGCGCCTCAACATCATTTGATATCGCAAAAGCTTTTGTGCTAATTTCTTCAAATTTAATATCAGAAATAGTTTCCACCTTTGAAATTTCAATATTAACTTCTTTTAAAGAGTTGCGTATAGCCTCTCCAAATAATTCTTCTATACCCTCTCCAAAATATATCGAAACCTTTTGAAACATGGTTTTCTTAATTAAAGTCCCTACATTATTAATATTTCCCTTCCCTACTTCTAGAATTGAAGGAATTGCTATTCTATGAATTGAAGTTTTCATCCTTTTTTTCCTCCCTAATACAATTGATCTATATAATTTATTAATATCTATAATAGTTTTTTAATCTAAATAAGAAATTATATTAAAATATATTATAAACTTAATGTTACCCATATAATAATTATATTTCAATTTTTAAATATAATTATGTATTCTTAACATAATATCATTAATTATCATGCTAAACTAATTATAACTGGTAATTTTTTCTTATTCAATATAATTAAATAGATATCTAGACTAGAAATCTTTTGTACAATTTCGGTTGTCCATCGTATTAAGTCTATGTATACTATTTTAGATCATTAACGACCTTATTTATTTTATCAGCTTTATCTAAAGCTTGAGTCCATAATTCTTTTGAAGGAATCATTTTTTCTACTGCTGTATAAGTTTCTTTCACTCCAGGTATGTTAACTAGATTTGTACTTTGAATAGACATTAACAAAAAGTAGCACACCCCTATTATAGCAACTGTTTTTATAAGACCACTTATAGCTTTTATCACAATATATACTGCAATTATAGCAACTGCTGCTAAGACTATAGTGTTGGTTGTTAGATGAACTGGTGCTTTATTTAGTATATCGTTTATTTGTTCCATTTGTAATTCCTCCTTGCCATGGATACTTACAGCATCCATCTTGATTAATTGATATATTTTATTATAACATATTATAATATTATAGCCTTATTATCAACTCTTTTTACTTTAGGCATATTCAAAAAAATAACAATTTCATATGCCTTAATCCATAATTCACATGACAATTATATATCTGAGAGACATATTTCCTATATACTTATATATTTTTATATTTAATATGTAACAGTCACACATATTTAACATAAATTGATTATATAACTCTTTATACTATGCTGCTAATGTCTATTACTAGTTAATATTATGTTTAGGCACAATAAAAAAACAATAGACCAGTATGCTTGTCTGTTATTTTCTTTCATTACCTTAATAGAATTTTTAGAAGGTGATTTTATTGAGTGAAATAATAACTCCAAATAGTGATAAGTATGAACAAGCTCGCCAAGAATGGAATAGATCAATTCAAAAATATCCATGCGCAATTGTATATTGTGAAAGTTATAAAGATGTTAGTACTGCTATTCGTTTTGCTTGTAAAAATAATATCCCCCTTAGAATTCGTTCTGGTGGACACAATTATGAAGGATATTCTATAGCTAATAAAGCCCTTATTATCGATGTTAGTAAATTAAATAAAATTCAAATAAATTATGATGAGAACACAGTTACCATCCAAGGTGGCGTTAATAATAGCCAGCTTTATAATTTCATTTCTTCAAAAGGCTATCCATTTCCCGGAGGTGCTTGTCCAACTGTAGGTGTTAGTGGATATGCCCTAGGAGGAGGCTGGGGATATTCATGTAGATATTTAGGCCTTGGCTGTGATAGTTTAGTAGAAATTAAGTTAATTAATTATAAAGGTAATCTTATAACTGCTGATGAATATGTAAATTCAGATTTATTTTGGGCTTGCCGTGGTGCTGGTGGTGGAAACTTTGGCGTAATTGTTTCAATGACCTTCAAATTGCCACCAAAAGTTGGAAAAGTAACATTATTTGAAATCCATTGCTCTAATGAATCAAAAGCTATTCAGATTGAGTTTTTAAATACTTGGCAAAAGTGGATTATAACTGCCGATCCTAGAATAAATATGAATGGTGGCTTATATAATACTAAATCTGATGGTAAGTATATTCATTGTCGAGGGTTATTTTATGGAACACCTGATGAATTACAATCTATATTAAAACCTTTTAAAAGCATTAAAGGCGTTGATATAAGCGCTGAATATCTTTCATTTTTAGCTGCCATTAATAAGATTGGTTCATCATACCCGCCTTTTGAGTATTTTAAATCAACAGGTAGATTTGTTTATAAATGTTATACTTTAAATGAAATAGAGGATATCGTAGATATAGTAAATCAAGAAAGACCTGCTGGTTCTATATTAACTTCAGCAAATATATATGGACTAGGCGGTAAAGTAAGTGAAGTTAATAAATTTGATACTGCTTTTTACTATAGAAAAGCACGTTATATTCTATCAATTCAATCAGTATGGGAGTCAAATGAATACAAACCTGAAAATGTAGAGTGGGTAAATAAAAACTTTAACTATATTTATAGTATAACAAATGGATCTTATATAAACTTTCCATTCTTCCCTCTTCCTAGTTATGAACATGATTATTATGGACAAAACGTAAATGCTCTTCAATGTATTAAGTGTAAATATGATCCTTATAATGTATTTATGTTTCAACAGGGAATAAAATATTAAAAACAATTTTATTAATAGAACCCCACTTAGTACTACTGCGTGGGGTTTATTTCAGTGCTAATATCTACTAAAATTTTACCAACTTCATCGCATAAACTACTTTAAATCACTATTCTATTGGTTTCTTTGGAATAATCAATACGCAAAGTATATATAAAAGTATCCCAGAACCCGCGCAAATTACCAAAGCTGCATAACCAAGCCTCACCAGGGTAGAATCAATACCAAAAAATTCAGCAATCCCTCCGCATACACCTGCTAACTTTTTATCTGTTGAAGATAAATAAAGTTTCTTTTCCATTAATAATCCCCCCTTAATTTTATTACATTATTAGGCATATAAAATTCTATCACTTATCAGTATTTTATCATTCCATAAGTCAAGGCATATTTACCTACTACAATTACTTAAAACTGTATATATATATTATATTTTTAAAATTATATTAAATTCATTATTTTAATATTAGGTAACTTTTAGTTTCATTTTATATATAAATAAAGGTATCATGAGCAAAATTATTATAGCACCACAAGCAACAAATCCTATTCTTGCATTAAAATGCTCAGCAAACAATCCAGCATAAAGATTTCCAAATGGCGTAGAACCCGCAAAAACTAAAGTGTATACACTCATTACTCTACCACGATATTCATTGCTTGAATTAAGCTGCAAAGCTGAATTCGCACTAGACGTAAAAGTAATAAAAAAGAACCCAGTAATTGCAAGAAATATTCCCGTTAATATATAAACATTAGTGTAACCAGTAATAATTAATGAAGCTGCAACGATAAAAGGCACAACGTAAATAACAACCTTTTTAGGTCCTGATTTACTTAAAGTGGCTATAAACATAGCACCTAAAAATGATCCAAAACCCATAAAAGACATTAAAATCCCAAAACCAGCTTCATTTTGCTTTAGTATTTCTTTTGCAAAAACAGGAACAAGGACATTAAAATTAGGAACAAATGTCCCTATTATTGCTAGTATTAATATAGTGTTTAAAAGAATTTTCTTATGGTAAATATATTTAAGTCCATCCTTAATTTCTTCTAATACCTTCCTATTATTTTTTTGAGCTTTTCTTTCTACTGGATTTAGCTTAATAAAAAATAAACTTATCAAAACAGCACCAAAACTTATTGCATTTGCAAAAAAGCAAATTGCAATCCCTGCATACCCCATCACTATTCCAGCAATTGCAGGACCTATAATTCTTGCCAAATTAAAGACCATAGAATTTAACGCAATTGCATTCATTAAATCTTCTTTACCTACAAGCTCTATAATTATTGATTGACGTGAAGGCATATCAATTGTATTTACTATTCCAAGAGCTGTAGACATAATCAATATATGCCAATATTCTACTTTTCCTGTCCATACTAATATTGCAAGTATTAAAGTAATTACAAGTGAAGCCGATTGAGTAAATAACAAAATTTTCTTCTTTGAAAATTTATCAATAATTACTCCTGCAAACAATGATAATATTAACATTGGTGTAAATTGAACTATTCCAATTAAACTTAACAAAAATGGTGAATTGGTTAAGGTATATGCAAGCCATGGTTGAGCTATATTTTGCATCCAAGTACCTATTAAAGAAACACACATTCCAATCCAATAATATCTAAAATTTTTATGCTTAAGTGCAATAAAAGGATTATTAAATGTTTTTTTAATATCATTTGTAATATTCATAAACTATCTCTCTTTCATTTTTATTTTTCCTAAATCAAATAATGCCACTTTCTAGATAAATTACTTTAGCAGCAGAATTTTACTTTCAAATCAACATATTTCACAAAACATGTCAAGTACTCCCCCCCAAATTTATTTATAAATGTAATTTTTGTATAAATAAATTATACATCTTTTTAACTATCAAGTGTATGCTCTTTATTTTAATATAATAAAGGCCCTCTGTTTAAACACAGAGGGCCTAGATATCAATAATATATGCAAACATTTAAAATATCTATTTACTATTCTTTTTTGCTAAATAAGGCATAATTAAACCTAAACCAAGTAGCACAAACGGAGTTATAATATTAAGCACCAATTGGAATTTATCTTGTGTATACATACCTCCAATGCATGCAAAAGCAGTAAATGCAAAGCACCATGCTCCAAATATCATTCCTAGTGTCTTATTTTTTATAAAATGATACTCTGGGTTAAATTTTTCTCCTGCTTTTTTTAGTGCAATATATGCAACAAATACCCACAAATAACGAAGAGGCATACATACTGCATTTAATTTTACTAACCACTTAACTAGCTCGTCCACATTTCCAAT
This sequence comes from Clostridium sp., assembly GCA_031292145.1. Taxonomy (GTDB): domain Bacteria; phylum Bacillota; class Clostridia; order Clostridiales; family Clostridiaceae; genus Clostridium. Next base: position 45,945 of record JARLHR010000090.1, read on the forward strand.
ACCAAAAGCTGGCACAATAATTAAAATTGATACAATAACTAATATAAGCTTATGTCCATTTGTATATGCTCCATACTTATTTTTTTCAAACATTTTTTCTGGAATGAAATTTTTATCTGCACTATCAAGTAACATACGTAAAGGTGCATCAATTGATATAATCAATACCGCAAACTGTCCAATCATATTTGTAATAGCATATATAACGACAAACAAATTACCTAAGTGATAATATTCTCCTAGCTTTTGGAATGCATAATATGCACCATTTGTCATTAAATCATTAGGAACATTATTTGAATCAAACATCATTCCAAGTGAAACTGTACCTAAAATTGCACATACAGCAACCATAATTGCAAGTGCAATCATACCTTTTGAAAATCCTTTTTCTGGATCTTTCATTTCATTAACATAAGGTGATATCTTTTCACAGCCACCAACTGCAAAAACTAAAATAGATAAACTTGTAAAAAATTTTACATCAAAAGTAGGCATAAAAGTTTTTAAAGACCAATCTATAGAATTTAAATGTGCATCGGTAATTGCAGGCGCTGCTACCATTAAAACAATAAATAAAATAGACATTACGAACATAGATGTTCCTGCAAGTGCAGCTAATTTTTTTAATGGATTTAATCCTCTTGAAGCAATATAAAGTCCGATTATAAAAATTACTAAGCATGCGAATTGCATCATTCTCGGGTCTATACTACTAATTCTTTTATCTTGGAAAATAGCCCAGCTTGTTGCAATAATAAACCCTGATGGTTTTTGTGAAATATAAGGCATATGAACTACCCAATATGTCCATCCAGCATAGTATGCAATTTTAGGACCTATAGTTTCATTAATCCATGAACTAACCCCACCTCCAAAATCTTTAAAGGCAGATCCTAATTCTCCTACCATTAGTGCATATGGTACAAAATAAATAGCAAAAATTATAATCCAAGCTATGATTGCTTTTAAACCATTATATTCTGAGAAACCATTAATAACATTCCCGAATCCCCATACTGCTGAAAATGCCATGAATGCTAAGGTATACCAAAGAATCTTTTTATCATTTCTTTCTGACATATTTTTTCTTACTCCTATCCTTAAATTTTAAATATTTATATTAAAATAATATATTATCACTTGAAAATTGTATATACATTCGACAAAATTAGATATATTTAAATTATATTACTAACTTAATTAAAATATGAATTAATAAAACAACTAGAAATTTGCCCTATGCGACAATGAAGTAAAAAAATAAACCACGTAGGTTCTCAAAACCCACACGGCTTATTTTTAATACTTAAACTGTTCCATTTGTTGTTTTTGCTGCTTTAGCAGCCTTCGCTTCTTGACGAGCTTCTTTTATTTTGGTTCTTGCGTCTTTATTACTAAGACCTGTAACATCTACTCCAAGTTTTGTTGCTTGAGCATCAATTATCTTAGTTCTTGCTTGTTCGCCAGTTAGTCCTGTAATATCAATTCCTAATTTAGATGCTTGATCAACAAGTTTTTGAGTTACTTCTTGTTTTTTTGCTTCATTAACTTCTTTAATTTTAGCTTTTATTTGATCATTTGTTAATCCTGCAATATCAATTCCTAACTTTGTTGCCCTTGCTTGTAGTATTTTAGCATTTGCTTCATCCTTTGTTAATCCTGTGATGTCAATTCCTAATTTCGCTGCTTCTGCTAGCCTTATTTTATCCCTTGCCTGTTCATTTGTTAATCCTGTAATATCAACTCCTAGCTTTGCTGCCCTTGCGGTAAGTTTTTTAGTAGCTTTTGCTTCACGCGCCTCTTTCATTTTAGCTTTTATTTGATCATTTGTTAAACCTGTAATATCAATTCCTAGCTTTGTTGCCCTTGCTTGTAATATTTTAGTATTTGCTTCATCCTTTGTTAATCCTGCGATGTCAATTCCTAATTTTGCTGCTTCTGCCAGTCTTATTTTATCTCTTGCCTGTTCATTTGTTAATCCAGTAATGTCTACTCCAAGCTTTGCTGCCTTTTTAGCAAGCTTTTGTTGTATTTCTTCTTGTGTTAATTGTTTTGTTTGAGTTTGTGCTGTATTAGTTGTTTGACTTTGTGAAGCTGACTGTTCCGCAAAAGCTGGAACAATACTTGACATTCCAATTATAGCCGCAATAGCAATACCTAATATTTTATTCTTTTTCATATTAATCCACTCCTTAACACCTTATAATTTACTAATGTAAAAATCTATTTGTAATTCAGTAATAACTGGTTGCAAATACATAATAAGACCCTTTTGTGAAATTTATGTGAAATATGCTTAGGGATCTGAAAGAAAATAACAAGTCAAATATTCTGAGGATATTTTGCGCTAATCGAAGAACCATACCCCACACGTAGTGAGCCATTTAAGTGTTGTGGTGATAAAGCATGGCACAAAATAAACCAGAACATGACTGGTTATTTTTTGAAGATCCCTTATCTTAACTTGGTATCTCTAAAGAAAATTTTACACCATCTTCAATATTATCCACCTTAACAGTGCCACCATGAAGATCAACTATCAATTTCACTATTGATAGCCCAATTCCATGTCCTCCATATTTTCTTGATCTAGCTTTATCTATTCTGTAGCATACATCCCAAATTTTATTTAGTTCTTCCTGATGTATATTCTCTCCAGTATTATAAACACTTATTCTAATTTTATTTTCTTCATTTTTCACAACAACCTCTATAACTTTTTTCTCATTTACATAATCAATTGCATTTGTAATAAAATTATTTATAGCTTTTTCAAGCATATCTCTATCTGCCGACACTATATAATTTTTCACGCAATTTAAATTAAAATTGATATTCTTTTCATGAAATGCAGGAGTAAATCTTTCAATAATTTTCGACATTAATTCGTCAATATTAAAAGTTGTAATGTTTAACTTAATCATTCCACCTTCTATCATGGAATAATTTAAAAGTTCCTTTACTAGTTTATCCATTCTATCACATTCGTCCACTAAAATAGTGCAATATTTATCCATCTTTTCCTTATCATCAGCCACGCCATATTTTAATCCTTCTGCATAACCTTTAATTATTCCTATAGGAGTTTTTAATTCATGGGACATATTCCTTATAAGATCCTTTTTGCTTTCCACATCTTGCTTTAACTCATTAATACTGGAGTTTAATTTATGTGAAATTTTATTTATGCTATTTCCCAATCTTCCAATCTCATCCTCTGACATAACATTTATTACTTTATCAAATTCAAGATTTGAAATATTTTCCGCAACATTACTCATTTGTACAATTGGTTTTGTTATTTTGCTCGAAAAAATAAGTATAAATATAGAACCAATAATAATCACTATTAAACCTGCAATAATATAAAATTCATTTGCAATTACAACACTTTGATGAATACTCTTAACAGATTTTATCAAAATAATATAATCTTCATCATTTATTTTCGAAACAAAAACCAATCTAGTATTTTGAGCATTTTCCTTTTCATCAATATAATATACATATTTTTTCAAAAGTTTTTTTTCATTATCCAGAATATCCTTCCTAAGATGTCTTGATAAACTCTTTTCTTCATCAGATGATTTTTTCCAAAGAGAATTATATTGTATATTAAAATCTTTATTAACTATTATGGCATTTATACCCTCTACATTTTGTATTATATCTGCATACTCAAAATTAGTCCCTTTACTATTAATATACTCATCTTTGATTTTTTCACTTTCTGATATTAGTACACCTTTATTTTTATAAATATAATAAGATTCCAAAAATATTGAATTTAAAAGCATGCCACTTAGAACCAGAGAAATCATCAATATCAAAAATATGAAAAATAATTTCGTTTTAATTGTCTTCATAATCATCTACCTCAAACATATAGCCGCTTCCTCTTACTGTTTTTATATAATTCCCTTGCATTAAAAGTTTAGCTCTTAAGGTTTTTATATGAGTATCTATGGTTCTTATATCTCCATCGAAATCATATCCCCATATTTTATTTAATATTTGATCTCTCGTTAATACAGTATTTATGTTTTTAGAAAAATAAATAAGAAGATTATATTCCTTCGGATTTAACTTAATTTCTAAATCTTCTATTATTACCTTATGAGTTCCTTGATTTATTTTTATTTTTCCAACAATAAATTCATTGGATATTTCCTTTTTTATTTTTTTAGCAAGATTATTTAGACGAGCAACAAATATCTCATAACTAAAAGGTTTTCCAATATAATCATCAGCTCCATTCTTAAGTCCTAAAACTTCATGTTTTTCATCTCCTAATGCCGTAAGCATCAGAACTGGCACTTCTGAATTTTCTCTAATTTCTTTAAGAACTTCCCATCCATCATATACTGGCATCATTACATCTAATATAACTAAATCAATATCATTTTGGCTAAAAAATATATCAATTGCTTCTTTTCCATCACATGCTTCAACTGGAATATATCCTTCTTTCCCTATAATATCGCATACAAGCTCCCTAAAAACATTATCATCTTCTGCAATAAGAATCTTAATCCCCATCTCTTCACCTTCCCTAAAGCACAATCAAGAAAATAATAAGGCACATTATGAAAAATAGGCTTGTCAGATAGACTTGTTATTTTTTTAAAGTGCCTAAGCAAGCATACTGGTCTATTCTTATCTTGATTGTGCCTAATATAAAAAATTAAAGCAGGATAAGACTTTTTTCATCTAATCCTGCTTTTATATTAGCATAACTTTACTTATATATACCATTAAATAGTATTACAATTTTATTAACAAATATAAATTTAATATTACCTTACTCATTGTATACTACAATTGGAGTACCTGGTTGAATATTCTCGAATATTGTCTTTGCTAAATTATATGGACAATTCACGCAACCATGCGAACCACTTGTCATATAAATATTTCCACCAAACACACCATTCCTCCAACTTGCATCGTGAAGTCCAATATTTCCATTAAAAGGCATCCAATAGTCAACTGCCGAACTATAATCTTCTCCTTTTAATGTCGCATTTTTTTCTTTATAATTTAAAACATAAGTTCCTGCTGGTGTTCCTGTATTATTACTTACATTTCCAGTAACTACATCACCATCTACAACAAGGGCTCCATTTTTATAAAACCATACATGCTGTTTAGTAAGATCAACTTCTACATATGTATCACCAATATCATTAGCTCCCTGAACTGCAGCCTTTTGTATGTAAGCTGGTTCCTTAGTAATATCTTGTCCAGCTTTTATTTCCTCAATTAAATCTTTAACTTCCTGAGATTTATTAACAATCCAGCCATAATTCCCCCCGCTGACTTGTACTGTTTTTTTAGAAGTTGTAACAAAATTTCTTGTATTAGCAAAAGTATTAAAAATGCTGGCTATTTTATTTACATAACTCTTAACTTTATCCTCATTAAACGTAACTTCCATATTTTCATTCACACCAAGCCAATCGTGAATTGTAGATCCATCTAAAACTTCTGTTTTTCCATTAGAATTATATGTAATCTTTAAATTAACATATTTATCAACGATATCTTTAGCATTTAATACTTCCTGCGATTGTGAATTATATTTTGGATTTTCATAACAGTTACTTGAAGATAAATCCAAAGATGTTTTTCCATTAATAACTGCATCTGCTATACTATCATGTAATGCATCCTTATTTATTTTATTTCCAGCGACTTCTTCTACAATTTTATAGCCCCCAGTAGTATATTCTAAACTGGCACTCTGTGGATTAGTTACTTTTTTATTATTAACACATGAAAGATTTCCAATTACTTTGTTTAGTGAATCTTCATCATAAGTAACTATTTGAGCTGATTCTGAACTGTCTTTTTTTAATAATGTGGAAATCCATGCAAAAGGATTTTGATTCTTCTTTAATTCATTGATTTTTTCATCATTATATTTTAATCCAATATCGGCAGCTTTAATTTGCTCCTTTTCATCTCCTCTCTCTTGTAATTCTAGCGTGTATTTCTGCATTTGAGAAGACAGCTCATTTTCAGCTCCCTCAACAGTCTTACCTCCAACATTAATGCCATCAATTTTAGTTCCAAAATGAAAATGATTCACGGAATATAAGGACATACCTAAATACGCAGCAGCTAAAATACTTGTAGAAATTATAACACTGGGTATAACCATGCTGCGTTTATTACTTCTTTTTCTTCTCATGATACTTACTCCCTTCATATGCTATTATACTAAAAAATTCAGCTTAATAATATATGTTTTTTCTCCAAAAATAGTCACCTAAAATAAAAATCCCCACCTTAATTTGTCATATCTTCTTATATCATACTTTTACAATATTCTGCAATAGCATTTGCAGCCGTCATTCCAGTAACTACTGATCCCTGTATCCAACCATGTGTTAAAGAAATATGTTCTCCCGCAAAATACACCTTATTATCATATTCTGCTTTTTCCATTGCATATGAAAAGAGTTTTTGCTGCTCAGGAGTAAAATAACAAAATGCGCCATAAAAACCTTTTTTCCTATTCCAATCAACAGTTTTACTATCTACTACTACAGAATCTAGATATCCCTTTTTAAGACCATGAACAGCTTCAACTTGTCTTTTTATTTCATCATATCGTGCGTTATCATCTAAATTTCCTACACGTATTCCATCTAGATTTAAATTGTAGGACGCTATCATTACTCCTGCTTGAGTATTTACTCTATTAGCTGTTCTATTAAGAACATTTTCATTATTTATTTTCTCAATGCTTTCAATATCATTATGACTTGGGTACCATATTGTTTCAATTGGTAAATCTGTGCTTGATCCTCCTCCAATTATCTTTTCATTTTCATTCCCATTTTCCCAAAAACGTTCATTGCACATAAATATAGTTTTTTGAGAAGATGTATAAAAAACTTCCTTTATAGCCTGCATTTTTTCTTGGCTAAACATGGGATATATATTTATATTTCTAAGACTAGAAAAAGGAATTGAGCAAATAACAAAATCAAAATCCTGATTAAAGATTTCTAGAGATTTTTCATCTTTATATTCAATTACCACACTTCTAGGTGAATTCACTTTATATATACCTGTCACCGTTTTTCCATTTGCCCAAGTAAATTCCCCTAAATCTTGCTCATATATATTAATGTATTCCTTTGGATTATTAGATAATAAAGATTTATAAAAAGCAAGCGGCAATTTATCTGTTCCACCGGATATTTCATATCTATAAGCATAATCTACAGTATACTCTTCAATTAAATTTTCGGAATAACTATTATAATAAAAACAACCAAGAAAAGGTGCTACTCCCGAAATTAGTTCTATTGCCCCCTCACTTAACCCCATTTTTTCAAGTACTTTTCGTATTCCAAAACTCCCCAAATACTCAATAGTCATAGAGTATTCTTGCTTTACTTGCAATAATTCTTTTCTTATAGCCGGACTTATCTTATATAGGTTACTCGCTAATGCATTATCAATCAACTTTTGCCAAGGAGTGCTTCTTTCTCTTGGTGTTAAATTAAATTCTGGATAAATCTTTTCCATAACACTTTTACCTTGAGAATCATTTCTTGCACGTTTATTTCTAACATAAATAAATGCATTTTCATTATTTTGAATGAATGGTCTTGTTTTTAAACCAAAAAGGTTTATATAATGCCATATAGCTTCATGGGATACTGGTATTCGCATAGCTCCAAGCTCTCCATAAAATCTTTTATCTTTATCAAAATAATAAGTATAAATTCTACCTCCAATGCGCTTTTCCTCAGTTTCGAAAATTGTAATATCAAATCCTAATTTTCTAAGTTCAAAAGCAGAAGAAAGACCAGCAATGCCTCCCCCAATTATTCCAACCTTAATCCCTTTACAACTTCCTGGCCTTAAAATTGTTGTTATATCCTTAGGCGGACTAAGTAATTCAACTAAATTATCAAAATCCTCCATGCGATTTACTTTTTCTAAAGTCATTCTCAACATTTTATATCTTTCTTCATCAGTAGGATTATCTGGCTGGATAAAATTATTTCCTATGGCCAAATAAATTCAGCTCCTTATAACATAATTCATATACTTAAATATATTACTAAGTTATAAGCAAAATACTAATATTTTTTTATCTGGCAAAATTGTTGGTTCGAACATAAATATAAGGTAATCCTGATGAATTACCTTTTATTCACATTAATCTACTTTTCTAAATTTAACTTCAAATTTTTCCTTTACGTTCACTATTTTAATATTTAAATTATTAAGCAATTTATCTAAGCTTTTTATTTGATTAATATACTTTATATTATTCTTTTCAATTATTTTTTTAATCATTTTAATTATATCTGATTTTTCTTCACTGCTTAGCCTAATTCTCTTTGTTATATATTCTCTGTTTATATAAATTAAAGTAGTCCAAATTTGTTCCTCTACTATTTTGTTGACATCCATTAACACCCATGTAAAATCTTTTCTTCTTGAATTTTCTGGATATGCTTCTTTAAAGAATTTTATAAAACTACTTTCTTTCTTAGGCTCTTTTACACTAACATATTTTCCAAGTTGTGCTTTTAATTGATTTTTCAAAAACATAATAGTATTAGGTTTAATTTCACCTGCCATCCTATCAATGCTATCATAAATTAAATTATAAGTATCTTGAATTTTTTCAGGATTAATACCATCCTTTTTGAGTACTTTAGTGATATCTATATACTCTAATATATTTTTCTTACAATTCAATTCCTTGTCATACAGCCTTTTCCATATTTCATCTGCACTTAAGTTTTCTAATATAATATTTTCTTCCATAAATTTAACCTCATTCTTTTATTAGGCACATGAAAGAAAATAACAAATCCAAAATGCCATGATTATTTTTCATCAGGCAAGGAAGTAGATTGGTCTCATAGCGGGCCTATTAGGGCAATCTGCTGACGTAGCATGATGGAAAATAGGCTTGGCAGATGGACTTGTTATTTTTTTGATTGTGCCTTATATATTTACTTTTGATTTTCTTTTACTCTTTCATATGTTCAATATATTTTTCTCCCCATATTGAAATACTGTCCAATACAGATTTAAACTCCTTACCTATATTTGTTAAAGAATACTCTACTTTTGGAGGGACTTGAGGAAACACATAACGCTTCACTAAACCATACTCTTCCAAACTACGAAGTTGCTTTGTAAGTGTTGCTTGAGTTAACTCTGGCAACAATCTTTGCAATTCTCCGAATCGAAGGGTTCCTGTACTTAAATTATGTAAAATTACAACTGCCCATTTACCTGCTATAATTTTTTGGGCTGTTACAAACGGACATTTTCCAAACAAATCATATTTCTCTTCCATAAAAACCTCCTTTAGTATATTTTATGATACTATGTATCATAAATAATCGTACTTGAAATAAATTTTATATAATCATACTATTTAAGTACATAATAATTTTATCATATTAAAATAAAAGGAGCAATTTAAATGAATGAAGTATTAGAATTTTTAACTACAAATCCAATTTTTTACCTATCCACAATTGATGGTGATCAAGCTAGAGTTCGTCCTTTTGGCGCTGTAATATCATATGAAGGGAAATTATATTTTTGCACAAATAACACAAAATCTGTTTTTAAACAATTAATCACAAATCCTAAAGTTGAGATTTCTACTACATCTCAAAAAGGTGAATGGATTCGTTTAACTGGAAAAGCTGTTGTTGATTCTCGTCATGAAGTTAAAGTCGCAATGCTTGAATCTATGCCAAGTCTAAAAAATATGTATAGTGCAGATGATGATATTTTCGAAGTATTTTATCTTACAGATGCAGTTGCAACAATTAACTCTTTTAGTGGCAAATCAAAGACATTTAATTTTTAATAAATTCTTCTCAAACCACCGCAAAATGAGCGTAATATCACAATATATGATACTACGCTCGTTTTTTATAGATATACAATTTAATATTTGGACTTATAACTTGAATTATTATGAAATCATACTAAACTTTGAGTATATATCTACACTAGAAATCAAATACATTTGTGTGTAGCAGGCATTTGAAAATTTCGATGCTAAAAGCACTTAATGGGAGCTTGTTCCACATTAGCTTGTCACACTGAAAGTGGGAGCAAGCTAATGTGGATGCAAGCTCCGATTTAGTGCTTTCAGCGAAATTTTCATAGTCCTGCGTAACACAAATGTATTTGATTTCGGTAGATTATCACATAAGTCCAGAATATGCTTTGGTTATCTATAATTTAACCTAATTTGATTTGTAGTGAACATGCAATAACTCATGAACTCTATCTTTCAATATTCCTGAATATAAAGAATCCATTAATGGATTATCATCAGAACGACTTATGCTTTTCATTTTATCCGCTTTATAAAGTCCGGCACCACGTTTTAACTTCTCTTCTGTTTTGGCAAATGGTTGTCCAGCGCCACAAATGCATCCACCTGGACACGCCATAACTTCAACAAAATCATAATGTACCTCACCAGCTTTTATCTTTTTTATAATATTATCCGCATTTTTAAGTCCACTCACTATTGCAATTTTTATTTCGCGCTCAAGTGCAGTAACGACAGCTTCTTTAACACCTTCCATGCCTCTAACATTTTTAAATGCAAGTGCACGTAATGCTGGAATTGTTTGATCACTTAAAACCTTACGAATAACAGCTTCGGTAACACCACCTGTTACTCCAAATATAACACCAGCTCCACTACAGCTTTGAAATGGGCTATCTAGTGCTTCAGGCTCTAACTCAGAAAATGTAATTCCTGATTCATTTATCATATTAATAAATTCTTGTGTGGTTACTACATAATCCACATCCGGAACTCCATTATTTTTAAATTCGTCTCTGTTTGCTTCAAATTTCTTTGCTGAACAAGGCATAATTGCTACGCTTACAAGCTTTTTATCATCCTCTTTATAATGTTCCTTTATTACAGCAGCAAACATTTCCATTGGTGACTTACAACTTGAAACATTTTTCATTAAGTCTGGGTAAGTATTTTGCACATAATTTACCCATGCCGGGCAACAAGATGTAAACAATGGCAGCTTTTCATTATTCTGAAGCTTTGAAACAAACTCATTTGTTTCCTCAATAACTGTGAGATCTGCTCCTACTGATGTATCAAAAACCTTATCAAATCCCATTTTTCTAAGAGCTGCTGCCATTTTACCCATTGCATTTCTACCATCATCTTCTCCTAATTGCTCACTTAAGCCTACTCTTACAGCAGGAGCAATTTGAACTACTACTCGTTTGTTTTCATCATTTAGTTCTTCCCAAAGCTTATTTGTATTACTCCTTATTACAATAGCACCAGTAGGACAAACTGCTGCACATTGTCCACAAGAAACACAATTAGAGTGTCCTATAGGTTCATCAAATGCTGTAGTTACAGTCATTTTTGAACCTCTACCTACGAAATCAATTGCTCCAACATTTTGCACTTCTTCACATACTCTAACACAATCACCGCATAAAATACATTTACTTTTATTTCTTACAATAGCAACAGACGATTCATCTAATTCAACTTCTTTGGCTGTATTTGGAAATCTAACATTAGTAATACCAAATCGTTTTGCTAATTCTTGCAACTTACAAGCTCCACTTTGTTGACAAGTTGTACAATCTCTACAGTGATTTGCAAGCAATAGTTCAAGAATATTTTTCCTATACTTTCTTAATCTTGGTGTATTTGTGTATATCTCCATTCCTGCCTTAGGAGGAGTAGAACATGCAGCTTCTATACCCCCATGTTTGTTTTCCACCATACACATACGGCAAGCACCGTAAACTGAAAGCTCTGAATAGAAACAAAATGTAGGTAATTCAATACCAGCTTTTCTAACTAACTCCAAAATGTTTTTTTCATCTTTGATTTCTACAGGTACATTATCTATAGTCATAAATTGTCCGCGCATTGTATTAATCCTCCTTTATAGCTTTAAATGGGCAAGTTTCTATACAAGCACCACATTTTATACACTTATCTTTATTAATTGTAAATGGTTCTTTAATCTTGCCTGAAATTGCTTCAACCGGACAAACTTTTGAGCATTTTGAGCATCCCTTACATATATCTGAATCAATAACTATTGTTTTAAGCTTTTGACATGTCTTTGATGGACATTTTTTATCAACAATATGAGTTATATACTCATCACGGAAATTCTTAATAGTACTAACAACTGGTGATGGTGCTGTCTTTCCAAGTCCACAAAGAGCTGTTGATGATATAGTATCTGCAAGGTCTAGTAACATATCTATATCTTCTAATTTACCGTTACCTGCAACAATTCCTTCAAGAATTTCAAGCATTCTCTTTGTACCTTCACGACAAGGAACACATTTTCCACAAGACTCATTTTTTGTAAAGTTCATAAAGAATCTTGCAACTTCAACCATGCAGGTATCTTCATCCATAACTACAAGGCCACCTGAACCTATCATTGCACCCGCCTTTTTCAGCGAATCAAAATCTAATGGTAAATCAAGATGTTCTGATATAAGACATCCGCCAGATGGACCACCTATTTGTACAGCCTTAAACTTTTTGCCTCCTCTTATTCCTCCACCTATATCAAAAATTACTTCTCTTAAGGTTGTCCCCATTGGTACCTCAATAAGACCTGTATTTTCAATGTTTCCTGTTAGAGCAAAGGCTTTTGTACCAGGGCTATTTTCAGGTCCAATAGATCTATACCATTCAGCACCTTTATTAATAACTATAGGTACATTAGCAAAGGTTTCAACGTTATTAAGAACTGTTGGTTTACCAAAAAGTCCTTGTTCTACGGTTCTTGGTGGTTTTACTCTTGGCATTCCTCTTTTCCCTTCTATGGAAGCAGTAAGAGCGCTTCCTTCACCGCATACAAAAGCACCAGCACCTTTATTAATTTGGATGTCAAAGCTGAAATCAGTTCCTAAAATATTTTTTCCGAGTATTCCACACTTTCTTGATTGTTCTATAGCATTAGAAAGTCTGCTTACAGCCAATGGATACTCAGCACGAACATATATATATCCTTTTTGCGCACCACAAGCGACACCGGCAATCATCATTCCTTCAAGCATTCTGTGAGGATCTCCCTCCATTACACTTCTATCCATAAATGCACCTGGGTCACCTTCGTCACCATTACAAACAATGTATTTTATTTCTTCCTTTTGACGTTTTACTTGAGACCACTTGCGTCCTGCAGGGAATCCACCGCCTCCACGACCTCTTAAATTTGACTCCTCGATTTGCTTAATAACTTCATCAGAATCCATATCAAATAATACCTTTTCAAAAGCTGAATATCCATCTATTGCAAAATACTCCTCTATTGAAGTAGAATCGATTTGTCCACAATGTTCAAGCGCAAGCCTAGTTTGTTTTTCATAAAACGGTATCTCTTCTTGTTTTCTGTATATTTCGCCGTTTTTAGTATATGCAAGTCTTTCAACACATTCGTCCTTTATTATAGTTTTATCTAAAATTTCTTCGCAATCCTCTACCTTGACCTTTATATATAGATATCCAAAAGGTTCTATTTTCACTAATGGACCCATTTCACAAAATCCATGGCATCCACTTTTTTTAATTCCAACAGTTTCATCATGTGGTTCTTTTTCTAGTGTTACTTGACAATCTATATCTTTTTCTTTCATTAACCTTAGAAACTCATCATAAATTTCTAAAGAACCACCTGCAACACAACCAGTACCAGCACAAATAAGAATTTTCTTTTTTTGCTTTTGAAATCCGATTTTATAAGAATTCCTAATATTAATTAAATCATTTCTATTAAGAAGCATATTATTTTTCCTCCTTAAGAGTATTTAAAAGCTCCATTGCTTTTTCTGGAGTCATAGATCCATATACTTTATCATTTACAGTCATGGCAGGTGCAAGTCCACATGCGCCAAGACACGAAACCGTTTCTAAGCTAAACAGTAAATCATCAGTTGTATTTTTAATTTCTGAAAGATTTAATTCTTTTCTTAGCTTGTCTAATATCGGTATGGACTTTCTAACATGACAAGCAGTGCCATCACATACTTTTATTACAAATTTACCTTTAGGTTCTAAAGAAAAGTTTTCATAAAAAGTTGCTACACTGTAAATTTTAGCTCTACTTATGCCAAGCTTTTCTGAAAGATATACGAATGCTTCTTTAGGCAAATATCTGTAAGTTTCTTGGGTATCCTGCAATATTGCAATAATATTGCAGGCATCATGGTTATATTTTGTCAATATAGTATCTAAGTTACTGTAGTTAAAAGAATTACACATTTCTTAGCCTCCTTGCAATTGTTTTCAGGTACATAATAATTATATATTACTTTATTTTCAGAAAAATCACAATATTTTCACAAAAATATTTTCCAGACTTGCACTATATGTCACAATACGTTCCATGATTTAATATATTTTCGTGCAAGTTATTATAATAAAGCTATTTAAGTCACATGAAAGTGTTAACTTACGCAAGAATTCATAAAAAGCCACCATATATATAAATTCCATCATCAGTGGTTCTTTTTTTTTTATATTGATTTTATTACAATGTATATTGTAATATACATTGTAATTTATAAATCAGTATAAAAATTTTAGTTTAAATAATAATTGTGAGGATATATAAATGGAAAAATTACTTAGACCTGTATATGCAGAAATAGATTTAGATGCAATAGCTTATAATATGAAAAATATTAAAACCTTAGCTAAAGATAAAGAAGTAATCGCAGTGGTTAAAGCTGATTGTTATGGTCATGGAGCTTTAGATGTTGTTCCTACATTACTAGAAAATGGTGCTTCTAGACTTGCTGTTGCAGTTTTAACCGAAGGAATTGAGCTTAGAAATAATAATATTAATGCTCCTATAATGATACTTGGATATACACCTCTTCATTTAGGTGAAGAATTAATAAAATATGATATAGAACAAACTGTTTATGATTTAGATTATGCAACGGAATTATCTAACATAGCATTAACTCTTAATAAAAAAGCTAAAATTCATATAGCAATGGATACTGGTATGGGAAGAATAGGCTTTCTTACAACCCCAAAGGCACTTAATGATGTTGCTTCAATCTGCTCATTAAAAGGACTAGATGTTCTTGGTATATTTACTCACTTTTCTACATCAGACGAAAAGGACAAAGAATATACATATGAACAATTTCAAAAATTTACAAATTTTACATCTGAACTACTAAAGCTTGGAATAGAAATACCTATTAAACATGCATCCAATAGTGGCGCAATTATTGATATGCCAGAAACTTATTTAGATGCTGTTAGGGCTGGAATTATACTTTATGGGTATTATCCATCGAATGAAGTTAAAAAAGAAAATCTTTCTTTAAAACCAGCATTAACTTTAAAGGCTAGTATAACACGAATTCAAGAAATGGATAAGGATATGTATATAAGCTATGGAAGAACTTTTAAAACTAATAGAAAAAGTTTGATTGCAACTCTTCCTATAGGTTACGCAGATGGTTATTCAAGATTATTTGCTAAAGATGCTAAGGTAATTATAAATGGAAAATTTGCTCCAGTAGTCGGCAGAATATGCATGGATCAATGCATGATAGATGTGACAGACATTGATGGAGATATACAAGTTGGAGATGAAGTTATACTTCTTGGCGAACAAGGTAATTTAAAATTTAATGCAGATAATATAGCAGAAGTTATGGGAACAATTAATTACGAAATACTTTGTATGCTTAAATATAGAGTTCCTAGAGTTTATATTAAAAATGGAAAAATTGTAAAAGTGCATAATTACCTTTAAGGCTTATGTGGTGACTAACCGAAATAAGTAACATATTGTGTTCGGGTTTCTAAGGAATTAAGATGGGTGATTCTAGGAACAGAAGTTGTACCCAAAAAGCTTGCCTCAAAAGACAAGCTTTTGAACAAGCATTTTGGAAAATTAAAAGGAAACTCGACTCACTTCGTTCCCTGAGTAAGTTCAATTGACCAAATCATAGATTTGGAATTTCACTTAAGAATCACACCATCTTAATTCCTAATGAAACACTTCACACAACATGTTACTTATTTCTAGTATAGTGATTCACCAAAACTTAGGCAATAATATTTATTTATAATAGCCACACCTAATACACAATTTAGATATCTACGACACATATAAATTCACTCATTATTATGGCTATGCCACAAACATTCTGATATATTTATTTCTGAGAAATTTGCTTCAAAGGAGGAATTGGATGGACTACATGCATATATTCCAAAATTAATCTCAGCACTTCCTTCAAATAAGTGAAAGATTCTCATTTGCTTAAATACTTTTCCATCGGCAGAATTTTCAATGCAGAAATCACTTTCTCTGCGGCTTAATCTATAATACATCGAATTAATACTACCATCAATATCAGTTGTAGCCCAATCTGAAAATCCATTATTGGTGACTACACTTCCTAATCTTTGACACTTTTCATCTTCATATTCTATAGAAGCTTTAAACCAATTATCGCTATTTTGATATATAATAACTCCACATTGATCAAATTGCTTCTTACTATTAAAATCAGTTCTAATAGTAAAAGAAAAATGCTTTTCGTCAGTTTTCATTAATAATGCAGGTGCATTATCATTTCTAAAGCCATAATAAGTTCTTTGCCAAAAATCTGTATTAGGTTCAGTTGTAATAGTGATTTCACTGTTACTTATCTCCCATTTTTTAGGTTTATAAATCCAAAAAGCCTTTTCAATATCAAAGTTAAACATGATTAATTTCTCCTCCTAAAAAATTCCTATTATTAATTATATGCTTTTCGCAAGTAGATCATTATATCAGTGCCATTAATTTATATGATTGTATTTATATATATATCAAATTCATAAGTTTGATTTATAATTAGAAGGTATTTCCATACTAGAAATTCCATACATTTTTGTGAAACAGGCATTTGAAATTGAGCCGTGAAGGTTCTTAGCGCGAGGTTGTACCATTTACTGCTTGTCATAATTTTATATTTGGAGCATGCAGAAATGGGCACAACCTTGTGCTTAGAACCTTCCAGTGAAAATTTCATAGTCCTGTGGAACAAAAATGTATGAAATTTCGGTAGGTCACAACATAAGTCTAAGTTCACATTTGCATATCTATAAGTAGCATCTATATTGAAAATTTATAAATTCTACTTTCATAAGGCTTTAATTCTATATTATCTATCGCATCATTTACATCTACATCATAATTTGAAATTAAAAGTTCTCTGTGTTTAATTTCAGCTTGTTGATCATATTTAAGTACTGCATTGTTTTGTGTAAAATTACATATTACCAACAACTTTTCATTTTCTAAAGTTCTTGTATATATAAATATTTCTTTATTATCTTCTAATATTAGATCATATTTCCCATACACAACTACTGGATTTGATTTTCTAATTTGAATTAACTTCTTATAGTAATTAAATATAGAATTAGGGTCATTTAATTGTGATTTAGCATTTATTTCTTTATAATTTGGATTTACCTTTATCCAAGGCTTGCCACTCGTAAATCCTCCATTTTCACTATCATCCCATTGCATTGGTGTACGTGCATTATCTCTTCCCTTTGCGTAAATTGACTCCATTATTTGTTCATGAGTATAGCCTTTTTCTTTTCTTTCTTTATACATGTTAATACTCTCTATGTCTTTATATTCACTAAGACTTTCAAATCTTACATTAGTCATACCGAGTTCTTCACCTTGATATATATAAGGCGTTCCCTTCATTCCATGTAATAATGTAGCAAGCATTTTTGCACTTTCTACTCTATATTCTTTATCATTTCCCCATCTAGAAACTATTCTCGGTAAATCATGATTATTCCAAAATAAACTGTTCCAGCCTTTTCCCTCTAATTCTACTTGCCATCTTGATAATGCTCTCTTTAAATCTAATAACTCTAATGGCTTTAAATCCCATTTTTCTTTGTTTGGCTGTTGATCTAATAAAATGTGTTCAAATTGAAATATCATACTAAGTTCATTATCATCTGGATTTGAATATTGTTTAGCAATTTCAGGAGTACAGCCCCAAGTTTCTCCAACAGTTAATAAATCTTTACCTCCAAAAGTTTTCCTATTCATTTCTTTAATATACTCATGAAGTTTTGGACCATTGGAGGTAATTTTCTTATCTGGAATCTTTCCTATAAGCTCAATAACATCCATTCGAAATCCGCCAATCCCCTTATCAATCCAAAAATTCATCATATCATAAACTTTATTGCGCACCTCCTCATTTTCCCAATTTAAATCTGGTTGTTTTTTACTAAATAGATGCAAATAATATTGACCTGATTCTTTATCATATTCCCAAGCACTTCCACCGAATGCTGAAGTTAAATCATTAGGTTCGCTCCCATCTACTGGATCTCTCCATATATAATAGTCTCTATATAGACTATCTTTTGATTTTTTTGCTTCAATAAACCATTTATGCTCATCTGAAGAATGGTTAACCACCAAATCCATAATAATCTTTATTCCTCTTTTATTACCTTCCTTAATAAGCTCATCCATATCTTCAATCGTTCCAAATTCGTCCATTATATCTTCATAATCGCTTATATCATATCCATTATCATCATTAGGAGACTTATATACTGGTGATAACCAAATTACATCAATCCCTAATTCTTTTAAGTAATCTAATTTTTCAACAATACCCTTTATATCTCCAATCCCATCTCCATTTGTATCATTAAAACTTCTTGGATATATTTGATAAACTATACTTTCTTTCCACCACTTCTTATTCATAACTTCCCTCCATTTATTAATATTTGTTTATTATTTTTTTGAAGATTCCTAATATACTTTGTATAATCGTGTTTCATATGGTTTTAATATGAATTCAGTCATATCTTCATGCTTATAAACCTCATAATTTGAAAGAAGTAAATTTTTATATTTTAATTTTTCTTCATCATATCTGAACTCTACATCTTTTTCTGAAACATTTGTAATTATAATGTATTTTTCATTACCTAAAACCCTTGTGTAGGCATATACTTCTTCATTATCTGCTAGTAGCAAGGTATATTTGCCATATATTAGCCCTGCATTTTCTTTTCTGATTCTAATCATGGCTTTGTAAAAGTTAAGTATGGAATCATCATCTTTTAACTGATCCTCTACATTAATTTTTTTATAATTCTTATTTACTTTAATCCAAGGAACTCCTGTAGTAAATCCACCATTTTCTGAGCTATTCCATTGCATTGGGGTTCTTGAATTATCTCTAGTAGTTGATTTGACAATTTCAAGAGATTCTTGTTTTGACATTCCATTTTCTACTCTTTCCTTATAACCATGTATTGTTGCTACATCATCAAAATCATCTATACTGTTATAATCTGCATTTGTCATTCCAATTTCTTGACCTTGATAAATAAATGGAGTTCCCATTTGCATAAAATACATTAATGCTAATGCTTTAGCACTTTCTTTCCAATATTCCTTATCATTACCTAACTTAGATACACTTCTAGTTAAATCGTGATTTTCTAAAAATAAAGCAATCCAGCCATCTTTATTAACAGCTTTCTGCCATCTAGATAAAGTTTTTTTAATATATGGAAGGGGAGATTCGTTAGTATCATCCATATTCCATAAATGCATATGCTCAAATTGAAATATCATAGAGAATTTCCCCTTTTTATTTCCTGCCCATTCTTCTAAATCTTCTATACTTACCCCACTTGCTTCTGCTATAGTAAATACATCATGTTTATCAAAAGTATTTTCTTTTAAATCTTGCAATAAAGCTTCTATACCAGGCTGCTTCATTTGCTTATCAAAAGATGGAACATATTTTTGATTATCAGGATTTGGCATATCATCATAATCACATTTTTTAATATGGCTAATTGCATCCACACGAAAACCATCTATACCTTTATCTAACCACCAATTAATCATCTCATATAGTGCATTTCTTAAGTTTTCGTTTTCCCAATTAAGATCTGGCATTTTTCTACTAAACAAATGTAAATAATATTCATCACTATCTGAATCATATTCCCAAGCTGATCCCCCAAATATACTTGCCCAATTATTAGGTTCTACATTATTTTCTTCAGATATAGGTTTCTTTCCTTTTTTCCAAATATACCAATCTCTTTTAGGATTCTCCTTTGAACTTTTTGCTTCAATAAACCATGGATGCTCATCAGAAGTGTGATTTATAACTAAATCCATAATTAAGCGCATCCCCCTTTTATGAACTTCACTAAGCAAAATATCAAAGTCTTCCATTGTTCCAAAATCCTGAAGAATATCTTTATAATCACTGATATCGTATCCATTATCATCATTTGGTGATTTATATATAGGGCTAACCCAAATTAAATCAATACCCAAATCCTTTAAATAATCCAGCTTTTCAATTATGCCTTGTAAATCTCCAATCCCATCTCCATTAGTATCCTTAAAACTCCTTGGATATATCTGATACGCTACTAATTCTCTTCTCCAATTCATAAACTTCCTCCTAGTTAATTTCTATCACTATTATTGTAATAACTTATAAATATAATTATTTTTGGGACATAGTATGTTAATAATATTAATATAATGCTATTATAAGTTATAAATATTAGAATTACTTTTAAAATATAGTTAACTAATATAAAAATACTGCTCTTTTGAGGTGATTATTTTGAATAAAATAAATTTAAGGGAAAATAGAGTACACGGCAGTTTTATTTTGCCTTTTACAACTTATTTTTGTGAACTTGAAAATAATAGTTCTTCTTCTGTAGTAACTCATTGGCATGAAGAAATAGAAATTATATTTATTGAAAAAGGTACTGGTAAGTTTAAAGTGGATTTGGATTCTTATATTTTAAAAGAAGGAGATATTTTAATAATCAAGCCATTTTCTCTCCATTCTATGCATCCAATAAACGATTTGCATTGCTCCTGGAATGTTATGCTTTTTAATTTAGGTATGTTAAATAGTTCTGTTACTGATGGTTGTCTAATTCAGTATTTTGCACCAATATTGAACAATGAACATCAATTACCTCTAATTATAAATAAAGAATGTAATGGATATAACGAAATCTTTACATGCATTAGCGAGATTTTTTATTGCTTTAACACAAAAAAAGTAGCTTTTGAATTGAAATTGAAATCTCTTTTATTTTATTTTTTCTCACTTCTTTATGAAAATGATTTAATACTCAAGAAAAAAGTTGTTCCATTAACAAATGAAGCAACAAGAAAAATCAAAATAATATTAAATTATATCCATGAAAATTATATGAACGACCTATCTATTTTAGATATCTCCAAAACTTGCAACTTAAGCCAATATTACTTCATGAAATTTTTCAAGAAGTATCTAGGAATTACTTGTACTGACTATATCAATGTTTATAGGTTAGATATGGCATCAAAACTTTTAAATACAACTGACAAGCCAATTACTGAAATATCTTTTGAAACTGGATTTAATAGTGTATCTTACTTTAATAAACTTTTTAAAGAAAAATTTAAAGTTACCCCAAAAGAATTCAGAAATGCGAATAAAAACTAGCTTGTGCAATAACTAACCGAAATCAAATACATTTGTGTTCCGCAGGACTATGAAAATTTCGCTGAAAGCACTAAATGGGAGCTTGCATCAACATTGGCTTGCTCCCACTTTCAGTGTGACAATCTAATGCTGAACAAGCTCCCATTAAGTGCTTTTAGCATCGAAATTTTCAAATGCCTGCTACACACAAATGTATTTGATTTCTAGTGTAGATATATACCCAAAATTTAGTACAACTTCATAATAACTCAAGTTATAAGTCCAAATATAA